>JAILMY010000090.1 GCA_024692165.1 Butyrivibrio sp.
CTTATCTTCACAGCTAACCAGGCTCTTCTTTGCGCAAGAGCAGGCGCTGCATTCGTTAGCCCATTCCTTGGAAGACTTGATGACATCAGCGTTCGCGGAACAGATCTTATCTCAGAAGTTGCTGAGATCTTCAACATCCACGGCATCGAGACAGAGATCATCGCAGCATCAATCCGTCACCCTATGCACGTAACAGATTGTGCTCTTGCAGGTGCTGATATCGCAACTGTTCCTTACAAGGTAATCGAGCAGATGACACACCATCCTCTTACAGACGCAGGTATCGAGAAGTTCCAGGCTGATTACCTCAAAGTATTCGGAGCATAATTTTTCAAAGTAAATCGGCAGCAATGAAGGCTGGCTCCTCACAATGATTCGCTAAGATAATTGTGAGGAGCCAGCCTTCATTTACTTGCCGACTTATATTTTCTCCTGCAGCCTGATCCACTCCGAAAGCGTTAAGGGCTCGTAGTTCGAGCGCTTGCAGAAGCAGTTTATCATGTTACAGGGAATTGTGCTCATGTGCTCTACATCGCCGCCAATTGGAATATAAGGCGTGTCCTTTATCATGGTTATTATGTGTTGCATCAGGATTTCGTCCCGAGTCTCATGAACATGACCGTATAGCATATAAGTCTTGGGATCACCATTGTGGCGCTTTCTGTACTGCCCTTCATAAAATGGTATCGGATAATGGCAGCATACAACCTTCTTCTGGGAATCCGTAATCTCCCGGTAATTATCTATCCATTCAAATCTAGATGAATCAAATCCATCTTTTCCAACAAACTTATCATGATTGCCCACAATAAGACATAGCTTACCCTTAAGCCTGTGGATCAGTTCATTTGTCTCTTCCACTGTTCCTAATGAAAGATCCCCTAAAATAACCACAGTATCTGCCTTCGTGACCTTATTATTCCACTTCTCTATCATGTACTCATTCATTGCTTCCACAGACTCAAACCCGCGTTTGTCCATCTTGGAATTAAGTGCTGCATGATAGAAATGACAATCTGCAATGTAATAGATCATAAAAGAGCTCCTAGTTAAATAGTGGATGAATTTAGTAAATGAGCAAAAAAATAAATATTTTTGCTCAATTTCTCAGATCACCACCATCATCGTGGAGAAGCATTGATGGGTCCTGATCGGCGGCGGTGGTGGCTAATTGGTCGCAGCGCTCGTTCTCTGAGTGACCGGCGTGACCTTTTACCCAGTTCCAGCGAATGCCATGGGGCTTTGTAGCTTCAAGAAGTCTTATCCAGAGCTCCACGTTCTTGACCGGCTTGTTGCCTGCAGTCTTCCAGCCCTTCTTTTGCCAGTTATCAAGCCAGCCCTCGTTGAAAGCACTGATAACATATTTAGAATCGGAAAACATCTCCACGTCGCAGGGGCGATTTAAAGCTTCAAGTCCAACGATGGCTCCCATAAGCTCCATGCGGTTGTTGGTTGTCTTATCGTAGCCGGCACTCAGCTCCTTCTCATGAACTTCGCCCTTTCCATCCACATATCTAAGTATAGTTCCATATCCTCCGGGTCCGTCAGGGTTTCCTCTGGCTGATCCGTCGGAATATATCTCAACTCTCATTTACAAAAATCTCCTTAGTCCCAATGTCCTGTCTTTAAGAACTTATCGGCAAGGCCCTGGGCATTATCAACAATGTTCTCATCATAGCCAAGAAGTCCAAGAAGGCTGATGGCGTTTCTATTGGTAGCCGGTCCCTCTTTTACCAGATAATCAAAGTGAACATCATTACCGGTGACGATGCCCTCAAAGTGGCAAAGATCAAACTTATCATTAAGAAGCTGTGTCAGCTCAATATCGTGAGTTGCTGCAAAGCACAAAACATTACTGCCTGCAAAGCTCTTTAAAATCTCTGTGGAAGCAGCGATTCTCTCGATGGTATTGGTGCCCCTTAGTACCTCATCGACAAAGCACAGAACCTTGGCGCCCTCAGTCTTTGCTGCATCAAGAATTCTCTTGATGGACTTGATCTCAACGATGTAATAGCTGTCTCCCTCAAAGATATTATCCGCAAGGGCCATTGATGAAAAAATCCTGAAAAACGGCGCTTTGTACTCTTTTCCCAGAACAGTGTGAATAGTCTGAGCAAGAATTGCATTTATAGCGCAGGACTTAAGGAATGTTGATTTACCGGAGGCATTTGATCCTGTGATAAGAAGTCCTCTCTTAGTGTTAACGTCATTTTCAACGCAGTCAGGAATAAGCGGATGCAAAAGAGCCTTCGCCTCATACCCTGCATTTTCATCAAACGTTGGTATGACAAAAAAGTCTTTAACTGACTCTCTATAGCAGGCAACGGAAATTTCAGTCTCCATCCTTCCGATTATGGTAATGATCTCATCCAGATATTCCTTATTTTCCATGATCTCTTTGTACATCTGGTTGAACTTGATGATATCCAGATGTAGAGCCATTCGTAGATAGTCAAAAATAAGATCTGCCGGATTTCCGCTGGAATTCCCCCTTGTGGGAGACATCAAAATTGATGAACCCCTGAGGAATGAATTGAACTTTTTAGCTGATTCCTGCATCTGACCCAGTTCAGTATCAATAGCCGGTATCTTGGCCTTCTCGAACATCTGAACCGAATAGATGACCTTAAGAATATAATTGTAGGTCACAAGATAAGGCTCTATCTCATTCTTCACCTTGAAATAGGTGGTAATATTGATAACCATAAGAGCGATCAACGTAAGGAAACCGACCTTGAAATTTATAAAGCAGCCGATTCCTGCCAGGATCATGAGCCCTATCATAATGAAGTGCTTAGTGTTGCTAAAATCCTTGGCTCCATCAAGATAATCTAAATAATCATAGATTGAATGCCTGATTCTTCTGCCTATTTTCGCAAAGATTATTTGAAGCTTTCTGCGCTCCTCATCATTTGCTCTGAAGTACTCTACCTTCTTCTCAAAATCCTCAAAATTATCCTCTTTAGCCGGAGTCCTCAAAAGATAATACAAATACTCCTCTCCGGAAGCAGACAGACAGTAGTTCATCCTGGCAAATACCCCGTCCATGTTCAGGTCGTTCCAGGTAATGTCGTCAATTTGGTTTTCTTTCTGATGTTTTCTGTAATAACCGGTTAAATGATCCAGGTCATCTTCCTTGTATACTCTGCTGGGAGACTCACCGAATTCCCTGGTGAGTTTCGCCTTAAGTGCCTTTTCAATTATGTATTGATCGCGAAGTCCAAGGATATATGCAATAATGCATACACCCAAAAGTAATCCTATTAAAACAATAGCTTCCATAAATTAACCGTAAATCCTTTTCTTAATCTCTTCTGCCTTACTATATAGCTGTGAAGGTTCTACGCCAATGTTGAACTTGCCGTTTTCATAGCGGATAATGCCCTCAATCATTGTCATAAGGACATTCTCTTTGCTGCCGCTGTATACTATGTTTTTCTCAATGTTGTTTATTGGCTGCATATTTGGTCTGGAAAGATCCAGCATTATGATATCAGCCTTTTTGCCCTCTGCAAGATAGTCGCAGTCATTAAGGCCCATAGCTCTGGCACCGTTAACGGTGGCCATCTTAAGAACCTCTTTGGCATCAACGCTTCTTGCATCCATATTGCGGAGCTTGGCAAGACCTGTAACCAGGAACATCTCCCTGAACATATCAAGACAGTTGTTGCTGGCCGGGCCGTCTGTACCGATTGCAACAGTAATGCCCTTATCAAGATACTCTTGTATTGGAGCTATTCCGCTTGCCAGCTTGGTGTTGGAACCGGGATTTGTTACAGCATAGACACCGCGCTTTTTCATGATCTCCCTGTCCTTGTCATTGGTCCAAACCACGTGATATCCGCCTCCGCCATAGTCAAACAGGCCCAGACTGTCAAAGAACTCAATAGGAGTCATGCCATAGCGTTCAATACACTCATCCGTCTCCTTCTTGGTCTCCTGAATATGGGCCCAGAAAGGAGCCTTATACTTGTGAGTCAGCTCAGCACACTTCTCAAAGAGTTCCTTTGAGCAGGTGTATTCCGCATGGACACCAAGAATAAAGGAGTTATATGGGTCTTTGCCGTTAATCTCGTTATAATACTGCTCCAAAAGCTCCACTGACTGGCTGAAATTGTTCACACAGCTGGTCTGCACGCAGCGCATTCCTGTATCTGCCATAGCCTTCGCCACGGTAAATGGAGTTAAGTACATCTCGAAAACTGATGTAATACCGCTGGTTAGATACTCAAGAACAGCGATCTTTGAAAGGTGATAGATATCCTCCCCTGTCATCTTTGCTTCAATTGGGAAAATAGCATTATTAAGCCATTCCTGAAGCGGAAGATCGTCAGCTGCGGATCTCATTAAAGTCATGGCTGAATGGGTGTGGGCATTCTTAAATCCTGGCATAAGAAGGTTGCCCATGCAGTCAATCTCTCTGTCCCAGATAAGTACTTCATCTTTGTGAGTCTCGCAGTACTTTAGCGCTTCATCGTCAGTTCCTGCGAACTTGATCCTATCCTCTACTACCCAAACTTCCCCGGTGAAAATCTCTCTGTCAGGCTCCATAGTCAGAACCCTGGCATTGTAAAACCTTATTCTCATACGTAACCATCCTCAACCCGAAAGCTATGCTAAGCTTTCGATATTTTTAAATCAGATTTTAAATCCCTTAATAGACTCTTTTACGAGTTTTGTGAAAAGAGGTGCAGCCTTATCCGCAGCTTCCTGAACTTCCTCATGGCAAAGAGGCTGCTCGCTTATACCTGCAGCCAGATTGCTGATACATGAAACACCACAGATTCTCATTCCCATATGATTTGCTGCAATAGCTTCATTTACTGTACTCATACCAACTGCTGAAACTCCGAGCTTACCAAGAAGCCTGATCTCAGCAGGTGACTCAAACGAAGGGCCTGTAAGCTGGCAATATACACCCTCCTTAAGGTCAATTCCGTTATCCTTTGCAGTCTTTCTGATAACATCCTGAAGATCCTTGTTATAAACCTCAGACATATCTGCAAATCTCGGTCCCAACTCGTCCACATTAGGTCCGATTAGCGGATTTGGAGCAAAAATTGAAACGTGATCTGTAATAAGCATAAGGTCTCCGGCCTTAAAGCCCTCTCCAAGACCACCTGCGGCATTTGTAAGGAACAAAATCTTTGCCCCAAGCATCTTCATAAGTCTTGCCGGAAGCACAACGTCACTTATCTGATAACCCTCATAGAAGTGAACTCTGCCTTTCATGCAGACGATCTTTACATCGTCAAGATATCCAAAAATGAACTTTCCTGCATGTCCCGGAACTGTAGAAACAGGAAATCCCGGAATATCGCTGTAGCTGATCTCGGTCTCGATCTTGATATTCTCAGCAAAAGCACCAAGGCCTGAGCCCAGTACCAAAGCCACATCAGGCACAAAATCAGTCTTTGCTCTGACTGCCTTTACACAAGCTTCTAGTTTTTCATATATCGCATTACTCATAGTACACCTCTCTTATCTGTTTATAAAAAGAACTAGTGTAGTTACATTTACGTAACTACACTAGCATATTACATTATATCATATCACTTCGTCCATAGGTGGCTTATTATCTGTATTTTCGAGCTTTGGCATTTCAGGTTCGGAAAGCTCTCCGGAAAGCACAGGCTGAACAATATTCTTTACCGCATTCTCGAAAGCTCCCTTCATTCCGCCCTTCATAACTTTCCCTGCCAGAAGTCCCGGCACTCCGCCTAAGCCCTCAGGTGCCATTGTGCTGATAGTATCAAGTAAAAGCTTGGTTCCCGGAGTTTCAAGAAGCCTGACTTCAATTTTTGAGGGAACGGAAGGATATATGAATGTTCCCTTCCTGTCGCTCCTGTCCGCTGCATCATCCATAAAGCAGATATCAAGTTTTCTAAGGCACGCCTCCTCAAGGAAGTATATGTCATTTTTCAGTATCAGCCTGTTATACTCATCGGTCTTAAACTGAGAAGCCAGGGAAACTTCATAGACTTCTCCGTGCATATTGATTTTAGTTAAAAATCTTTTGCCTCCGAAACCGCATCGCAGGCTGTAAACTTCAATACCTTCATAAATGTCGATATAAAATCCGTCATTATCACAGCGTCTAAAGCCGATCTTATTGATTCCATCAGTAAAATTGTTATGTACAACCTGCATCATTACAGGGAAAATTCCAACTCCCTTATCAACTATGTTGTAGGTCTTTCCATCAAGCTTATTTAGCCAGGTGTGAAAGAGCTGATTCTCATTTCGAATGTTAAAAGAGTTAACCGCATAGTCAAAGGCTGCTCTCTTGTTATGGAAGGATATTTCCATTGCCCTGGGCCTTCCGGTGGACATCCTGACAGTTCTGGTCTTCCAACCACCACCTGCTATTGTGGGAAATACTGAAGTTCTTCCGCTGACGGATTTGCAAAGAGCCTTCAGCTCGCTCAGAGCATTGAAATCATCAGGTAGCGGCTCTGTGTGAACATCGATTACAGACTTCATGGCATTTCTTATCATTACTGCCATTTTGCTGGTCTGGAAGATGTCGCAGTTACCGGCATTTGTAACCACAACCATGTCAATGTCGGGATAAATAAAGACATTTTGTCCCATCATTCCGTTATAGGCAAAGGATCCCGGTCTGTCATCATTTATCCAAAGCTGATAACCGTAGTGACTGTTGTCCTCTTTTCCTGTCTCAATCTGCCATGATGTGGACTCAATAACCCAATTGGCAGGAACAATCTGTTTTCCGTCCCATTCGCCCTTTTGAAGATAGAGCTGACCCAGTTTGGCCATATCTTCAATACGCATAAACAGTCCCCATCCGCCCTTTGTGATGCTCTGAGGACAGCTCTCCCAAAAGCATCTCCAGATGCCCATGGGTTCAAAGATTCTTTCCCTTACAAAATCAAAAAGTGATTTGCCTGTAAGCTCTGTGACAATGGCGGAGAGCATGTAGGTATTCATGCTGTTATACTCAAACTCTTTTCCCGGATCAAATTTGAAAGAGGATTCCAGAAAGGTCTTTCTCCAATCATTTCCGCTGATGGCACCGGCTTCGTTAAAATCAACGCCGGAGCTCATTGTAAGAAGCTGCCTTACTGTAATGGTTTTCCTAAAAAAGTTCAGGGGATTAAATCTTGAACTGAAAATGTCGCTGAGCCTGTCATCAACAGAAAGCTTTCCCTCATCCACCAGGATACCGATGGCCATACCCACAATGCTCTTACACATGGAATAAGAAACATGCCACATATCCATGTCATAGGGTTCAAAAGCGCATTCCGCCACCACAAAGCCGTGACGAAGGAACATAATTCGGTGCATATTGCACTCTCTGTCCTTTGAAAGGCGTCTTATAAGATCAACAAAAAAAGCAGAACTAACGCCCTGGGATTCAGGTGTTCTCCTTTCCAGTGATGTCTCCCCAATAACCTTTTCATGTCTGAATTCAGGTTTTTGAGGAGCATAATCCACCTTGCTGATCTCACCGGTCTCCCGGGCCATCAGCTTCAAAAGAAGCTCTCCAACGTCAAGTCCTGCTTTTGCCATTATTCATTTCCCTCCAACAATTCCCGCGTCTTAGCGTTCTAATGATCAGGAGTTTATTTAGTCATTCTTCAGCGCTCTCATGGAGTTAAGTATCGCAATAACGGCAACGCCAACATCTCCAAACACTGCAAGCCACATGGTGGTCAGTCCAAGTGCCCCAAGCACAAGGATAATAAGCTTAACAGCTAGCGCGAAGACGATGTTTTCTTTTACAATCCTGATAGTCTTACGGGCTATCTTCATAACTGTTGAGATCTTGGAAATATCATCATCCATGATAACAATGTCTGCAGCCTCAATAGCAGCGTCGCTACCAAGGGATCCCATAGCTATTCCAACGTCCGCTCTCATAAGTACAGGTGCATCATTTATTCCATCGCCTACAAATGCAAGCTTACTACCATTATCCAATGAAGAAAGTAAATTTTCAACCCTGCTGACCTTATCTGCAGGAAGGAGCTCTGCGATCACCTCGTCTGCGCCTATCTTACCTGCCACATCTTCAGCAGCCTTCTTCCTGTCACCTGTAAGCATTACAGTCTTCTTTACGCCTGCCTCTTTCATGGATCTGATAGCATCGGCAGCGCCATCCTTAATTACATCTGATATAACAACCGCGCCAAGATACTTTCCGTCAATAGCTACATATACTACAGTTCCAGCGCTATCAGCCCGGTTAAAAGAGATATTCTTTTCTTCCATGAGCTTGGCGCTTCCAAGAAGCAGTTCTTTTCCCTCATAGAGAACGCTGAGGCCACGGCCTGCGATTTCCTTTGAGCTTGCCTCTTCAATGAGGCCAAAATCAATCTGATTCTTCCAGTTACCATTATCGATAAGTTTTGTACCCTCTGTATATGCAAAAAGAACTGACTTCGCAATGGGGTGATTTGATAAAGCCTCTCCGTGGGCTGCAATCTTAAGAAGTTCTTTGTAATCTACATCATTACCTGCCGGAATGATTTCTGTAACCTTGAACTCGCCCTTTGTAAGAGTTCCTGTCTTATCAAAAACTACTGTATCAACTAAAGCAACGCTTTCCAGGAAATTACTGCCCTTAACAAGGACACCTATCTTGGATGAAGCACCGATTCCACCAAAGAAACCTAAAGGTACTGAAATTACCAGCGCACAGGGGCATGAAACAATAAGGAAAATACATGCTCTTCTGATGCTGTCAGAAAGCGGAATCTGTCCAAGCAGCGGAGGAATTACAGCAAGAAGAACCGCTCCGATAGTTACAACAGGAGTGTAATATCTTGCAAACCTGGTGATGAAGTTCTCCATTCTGGACTTCTTGTTGCTGGCATTTTCTACAAGCTCAAGAATCTTGGCTACAGTAGAATCCTCATATGCCTTTGTAGCTCTTACCTTTAAGAGGCCTTCGCCGTTAAGACAGCCGCTTATAACCTCATCATCAACCTTTACACGCCTTGGAACTGATTCTCCTGTAAGAGCTGCTGTATCAATGAAGGATTCACCTTCAACAACAATTGCATCTACAGGGATTTTCTCACCGGCTCTTACAAGAAGGATATCACCAATGCTGACTTCCTCCGGATCGATCTCGGATACAGAGCCATCCTCTTCCACACGATTGGCTGTCTCAGGTGCAATGCTCATAAGCTCGGTAATAGACTGTCTTGACTTACCTACTGCATAGCTCTGGAACAATTCTCCAACCTGGTAAAAGAGCATAACGGCCAGGGCTTCTGAGTATTCTCTGATGCCAAATGCACCGAAGGTTGCAATCATCATAAGGAAGTTCTCATCAAAAACCTGTCCATGGCTGATGTTTATACAAGCCTTCTTAATAACATCAAAACCAATAATGATGTAAGGGATCAGATAGATCACAAACTGTATAATGGGATGTACATTCTCAAGCATCCCTGTTTTATCCAGTATCAGTAATACTATAAATATGGCCAGTACAAGTAATATTCTATTTCTTGTTTTTTTCTGTTTCTTAGTCATAATTCTGCCCCGTAACTATTAGTTATCAGATCTCAATTTCACAATCAGGCTCAACCTTTTTGCAGGCCTTAACTGCAAGCTTAAGAACTGATTCAAATACATCGTCAGCTGCTTCCAGCATAAACTTCTGAGTCATGAAATTAACTCTTGCATCTGTAACGCCGTCAATCTTCTTAACAGCTTCCTCCATCTTTGCTGCGCAATTAGCACAATCAACCTCACACTTAAATGTCTTCTTCATAATCCTTTTCTCCTTTTTCGTATACTTATTATTACTCTTCAATATGGTTAAGGCCCTGATCAATTATAGTTCTCACATGATCATCTGCCAGAAAATAGATGATTGATTTACCCTCTCGTCTGTTACTGACGAGCTTGCTCTGCTTTAATATCTTAAGCTGATGTGAAATTGCTGACTGAGTCATTTTCAAAGTCTCAGCGATATCACATACGCACATCTCAGATTCAAATAGTGCAAACAATATCTTTATTCTGGTGGAATCACCAAACACCTTAAAAAGTTCCGCCAGATCATATAACTCATCGTCATCAGGCATCTGTGTTTTTGTCTTAAGTACTATTTCGCTATGTGTACAGAACTCATCACAGAGCTCAACATCATTCATCGCCATATGTATCTCTCCTTGTTTCATTTAAACATATGATTAACTGTTCATATGTTTAAGTTAAACCTTTTCACTTAATTTGTCAATATCAAAACCAATTTTTTATATAAAAAACGGCCAGCGGAGCTTCCCAATTTACCTATAAATTGAAAAGATCCGGGCCGTATTTTTTATTTTTTGTATTTAAAATAACTCTAGCAAATAATAAGCAAAAACTATTAGCATGTAACCTTCTTGTATGACTTCTTACCCTTGCGGACCATGATGCCATCGCCAAAGATATCTTTTGTATATGTGGTCTTTACGTCAGTAACCTTCTCCTCGTTGAAAGTTACGCCGCCCTGCTCAACTGCACGTCTTGCTTCGCTTCTTGTAGCGCAAAGGCCTGAAGAAACAAGTACCTGAAGGATATCAACCACTCCGTCTCTGAAGTCCTCTTCTTTAAGAGATACAGCAGGAACATTTGACATATCTCCGCCGCCTGCAAAAAGAGCTCTTGCAGCGTCCTGAGCCTTCTGTGCTTCCTCTTTTCCGTGAACGAGTGCTGTAAGCTCAAATGCAAGGATTTCCTTCTTCTCATTGACTCTTGAAGAATCCCACTTCTCCATCTCAAGAATCTCCTCGATAGGAATAAATGTGAGCATCTTGATGCACTTATCTACATCAGCATCATCTACATTTCTCCAATACTGGTAGAAATCGAAAGGTGATGTCTTGTTAGGATCAAGCCATACAGCGTTTCCAGCTGTCTTACCCATCTTCTTGCCCTGTGAGTCTGTAAGAAGAGTGATTGTCATGGCATGAGCATCCTTACCAAGCTTACGACGGATAAGCTCTGTACCGCCAAGCATATTACTCCACTGGTCGTCTCCACCAAACTCCAGGTTACAGTTGTACTTCTGGAACATGTAGTAGAAGTCGTAAGACTGCATGATCATGTAGTTGAATTCAAGGAAGGAAAGCCCCTTCTCCATACGCTGCTTGTAGCACTCAGCACGAAGCATGTTGTTAACTGAGAAGCAAGCTCCAACCTCTCTTAAAAGTTCAATGTAGTTGAGGTTCATGAGCCAGTCAGCATTGTTTACCATCATAGCCTTGCCTTCGCCGAAGTCGATGAACTTCTCCATCTGCTTCTTGAAACACTCAGCGTTGTGATCGATGTCCTCTCTTGTGAGCATCTTTCTCATATCGGTTCTTCCTGATGGATCACCGATCATTGTTGTACCGCCACCGATAAGAGCGATAGGCTTGTTACCTGCCTCCTGAAGTCTCTTCATAAGAGTAAGAGCCATAAAGTGACCTGCAGTAAGGCTGTCTGCAGTACAGTCAAAGCCTATGTAGAATGTGGCCTTTCCGGCATTTACCAGTTCTCTTATCTGCTCTTCATCAGTAACCTGAGCGATAAGACCTCTTGCCTTAAGTTCCTCAAAAATCTGCATATTGCACCTCCATTTTCTGCGAAGGAATGTTTATTGTTAAGGCAGACGAAAAAAAGTCCTTCGCAATCCGTTAATAGATTACGAAGGACGAATTATATCGTGTTACCACCTTCATTCGCATATAGCTCACACCATATGCCTCAGCAAGTACAGTTTGCACACAACGCCTTGTCAGCACAAACGATACTCTCCTGATATAACGGTCAGTTCCCGTCCAGGCTTAGTATTTCACTTATCTGTAAAAATGTGATCATGTGAAAGTTCAGCTTGGCAGCTCACGGAGGTATTCATCATCGCTCTTAACATACGCCTCTCACCAACCGGCAGTTCTCTGTTGTCAGCCTGCGAATCTTACTTATTCCGATCAAAGCCTTTTCTTATATTCCTAGATTTTAAAGTTGATTTATTTTAATGTCAATAGTCAGTTAGTATAAATTATTTAACAGTCTCAAATTCATAGTCATCATCATTAAGCTTGTTGGTATAGGTAAGCTCCATAGAAAGTATGAAATTTGATACTTCCATTACCTTTTTGTAGTCCTCAGCTCTGTCATAGGATTTTACTTCATTTATGAGATGAATCTGTACCTCATCCCCCGGTTTGGCATTCAGAAGATCCGCCAAAATCTCTTTTCCCTGAATCTCACCAAGGCCATAATCACCAATGTAATTATATACAGAGCCATTAAATTTAAAGACTCCTGAAAGAATATCCTTATTATCAAAATTCTCTATTTTCGAAGCAAGTCTGCTATCGATCTCATCAGAAAGACTCTTTGTGCAGACTACAGCCAATGTTACGTCAAGATACTTATAGTCATCTTTGAATTCAAGATGTGCATCCTGATCAGCGGCTTCAAAGCAGTCCCCAAGAAGACCTGCTACGGATACATTCTTTGCAGCGATATCATTTTTCTCTTTGACGCCCTTAATGGTAAGAGGTACAGCCCCTGTATCATGAACAATGTTATAGGTGTACATATAGGGCTGGATAATAGCAAATCCGATTATTACCACCGCAGCCGCGGCCAAAAGCAGTGACACGGCAAAAGAAAGTCTTGTTTTATTAATAAGCTTTTCTGAGCGAGGCTTAATTCTGTCGAATACTTCCTTCAAAGTAGCATCTTCACCTACGGAAGTTTTTGATTTCTCAAATACCTGCTCAGCCTTACTTGTCCAGAGATTGAGCCAGAAGCTTGTATACCCGTCCTTCTTCATCTCTGCAAGAATATCAATCTGAGTTTCTATAAAAAGAAGTGCCTCATGGATCGTTTTCCTGTCACCATCAAAAACATAATTACTGATGATACCAGCTCTCTTACTCTCATTTGGAGTAAGGCTTTTGCTTGAAAAGCCAAATCTTCTGAATATATAAACAAAAATAAGTACCGGCCAAAGAACTATCCAGAACAGTATCCAGATTATCTTGCCCATGGTGCCGGCGGATTCAAAGGAATTTCTTCTCACATACTCAATCTTGTTAGAATCACTGGTCTCGATCAGAAGTCTCTCGAACTCCTTTACAGAAGGTGAAACATCCGAACCCTTGATGGGCGCTCCGCATTGTGGGCAGAAGGCATCATTTTCATTTACCATTGCGCCGCAGTATTCACACTTTATCATACACTCTATTCTCCAATCGAATATTTAGTAAAAGCCAACACATAGAATACCATATCTTGATTAGTTTTTGGGAAAAAACACGATTCTTTCATAAATTTATATTCATACTTGTTTATAATGAAAAACAGCAGTATTATTAGGTCAAATAAAAAACGAAACGCAGAGTAGACATTAAAGCGTTAAGTGCCTGATGAACAGGGAGTTGTCATTGGGACGAAGGATTCATCCGCGGTTTTAGTGTCGCATCCCGCTGCTACATCGCTTGTGAATGCTGCCCTCCGATGTGGTTAAAGGACAAACTGCAAAGGAGGTATTATTATGTCAAAATCTAATCAAGTATCAAAAACTCAGAGTTCTTCCCTATCATCAATTACAAGACTTAAAGAGACCAGGGTTCTTACCTTCTGTGGTATGATGGGCGCCCTTGCCCTTATTCTCAGCTACGTTGCCACGATCAAGATTGGTCAGTTCATCAGAATCGGCTTTTCCGGGCTTCCGGGGCAGATTATTGACTATCTCTTCGGTCCCTGGATTGGCGCAGTTTTCGCCGGCACTATGGATATCGTTAAATGGTTTGTTAACGGCGATGGAGAGTTCTTTTTCGGATTTACGGTTACAGCGATTGTAGCAGCCATAATCTATGGATTATTCCTCTACAACAAGCCCCTTAAAATTTCCAATGTGATTCTCTCCCAGCTTCTTGTTAAGCTCTTCTGCAACATAGGTCTCAATACCTTATGGCTCAAGATGCTTTACAATCAGGCTGTACTTGCCATTCTTCCTGGTCGTATCATTTCAAACGCAGTAATGCTCCCCATCGACTGCTTCATTATGTTCGCCATGCTCAAGGTAATTGGCAAGATCATCAGACCACATTTTCAGAATTATTGATTAACAACTATTATATAAAAGCAAAAGACGAGGTTTTTCCTCGTCTTTTTTCGTCTATATCAATTTTTCATGATATTAATTTCATTTTTTTGTTAATTTTGACAATAAAATTTCTTTCCTTGAAGTCGATAATAACTGTGAAATATGTACCAGGAAGGAAATATGATATGGATATCAACTTTTTAACTGCCGCCAACGGCATAACAAATGCATATTTAAATCATGACACCGCTCTTAAGGCAGTATCCGAGTCAAAGGGACTGGATGAAGAGACCAAAAAGAGCTTTGGTGCTGAATTTGAACAGGCCTACGATTCTATGATGGCCACCAAGATGCTCAGTTCAAACCTCCGGGAAAGCTATGATGCTACCCATTCCACAGATTTCAAAGAGCATGCCAATCGTCTTGGCTATTCCATAGACAACAGGCTCATTGACATGCTTCACCTTCAGCTTTCAGATGACATGAACTCAAAAGTAAACGACGCTATGAATAACGCACTTAATGAGCTCAAAACCAGCTGATCATACTTAATAAACAAAACACGGCTACCAATAATGATCATAAGGTAACCGGGTTTCTTTTACCAGTCGAGCGTATTATTCTCAATTTTCTTGTCACGAAGCATCAGATCATTGATAGCATCCTTAGGAGCCTTTCCTTCAAAAAGAATCTCATTTACAGTCTCTACGATTGGCATCTCTACTTCATATTTTTTAGCCAGTTCAAGAGCAGCTTTGGCGCTGTAAACGCCCTCTACAACCATCTTGACTTCATCCATTGCTTCCTGCATGGATTTGCCTTGTCCTATAAGGATTCCGGCTCTTCTGTTTCTGGAATGCATGGATGCGCATGTAACTATCAGATCTCCGATTCCTGAAAGACCGCTGAAGGTCTCAAATTTACCTCCCATGGCCATTCCAAGTCTTCCAATCTCAGCGATTCCTCGTGTGATAAGAGCCGCCTTTGCATTGTCTCCAAGACCATATCCATCTGCCATTCCGGCTGCAAGAGCAATGACATTTTTAAGGGCTGCACCTATCTCTATTCCAAGCATATCAGGGCTGATATATACCCTGAAGAAGTTGTTCATAAAGGTGTTCTGTACATATCTGGCGGTCTCTTTGTCAAAAGCACCTACCACTATGGTTGTAGGAAGTCCCTTGCCCACCTCTTCTGCATGGGAAGGGCCAGACAATACGCAGACCAGACAGCCTGGGATTTCGTCAAGGATAACGTCTGACATAACCATCAGAGTTGATTCCTCAATACCCTTTGTGCAGTTAACAATTATCTGTTTGTGCTCATCAGTGGGCTTAATAAAAGGCGCCATTTTGTGCACTGTTTCACGCATATGGGCAGAAGGTACAACAATAACAACAATATCCTTATCGCTGACAGCCTCTTCCATATCTGAGGTAAATTCTACGCTTTCATCAAGAATAACTCCCGGAAGTTTTTCCTCATTTCCATGATAAGAGCGAAGCTTTTCCACTGTTGTTTCACTTCTGGACCATACTGTAACCCTGTGTCCGTTTTTTGAAAGAAGATACGCCAGCGCTATTCCCCAGCTACCGGCGCCAATTATGCCTATTTCTGAACTCAAGTCAATTCTCCCTCATTTGATTTCTGAATACTGAAATTTTGTACTAATACTTTTAGTCAACTTTATTCTTCTTGAAAATATATGTCTTTCTCTCTGTTCCTGAAAGAAGCTTCTTGATATTTGTTCTGTGCTGATAGAATGCTAAAACAGTCATGATAAGTGCAATTATGTACATCTCAATTCTGAGAGACTGTGGCATAGCATCCATACCAAGAAATCCCATTTGCCCTGTAATAACAAGCTGGATAAAGAAGCATGTATAAAGGCAAAGGCTTCCCAAGGATACGAAATGTGTGATATTAAAAGGAATAAGGAATGACAACAATCCTACAATTACAAAGGACCAGTGCATGGCAATTATATAACCTGATGTAACAGCGATTCCCTTTCCGCCTTTAAAGCCCAGGAAAAATGGAAAATCGTGACCTATAACACATCCAAAAGCTGTATAAATCTTAAGGAGCCACGCGTACTGAGCATAAACGTCAGCCGGAAGAACATTTTTTGCTATTAGTCCTGTAACAAAAATAGCAACGATACACTTGATCATATCCCCAAAAAGAACTATAAATCCTGCTTTTGCTCCCAGTGTTCTTAAAGTATTGGTAGTTCCTGCGTTTCCGCTGCCAACCTTTCTGATATCAACTCCCTTTAATCTGCAATAGAAAACTGCAGTCTGGATAGTACCAAAGGCATATCCGATCAAAGCACTTATAATTCTCGCCACCAACAAATTCATTTACTTATCCTCTTTTCTCTCCCTTATGATGAACCTTAAAGGCGTCCCCTTAAATCCAAATGCCTCTCTTATCTGGTTCTCAATATATCTTGTATAACTAAAGTGCATTAACTTCTTGTCATTGACAAAAATAACAAAGGTAGGTGGCTTAACAGATGCCTGAGTAATATAGTATAGCTTAAGTATCTTGCCCTTGTCACTTGGTGGCTGCTGCATTACAACTGCCTGAGTCATGATCTCGTTAAGAACTCCCGTTGAAACTCTCATGGCATGATTCTCAGATACTATATCAATCATATCATAGAGTTTTACCAGCCTCTGTCCGGTCTCTGCGGATATAAAGATGATCTCAGCATAGTTCATGAAGGAAAGAGTATTTCTGATATCTTTCGTAAACTCTTTTACCGAATGATTATCCTTCTCGATAAGATCCCATTTGTTAACGGCGATGATAACAGCCTTTCCGCTTTCATGGGCAATTCCGGCAATCTTGGCATCCTGCTCGGTAACGCCTTCCTCTGCATTGATTACAAGGATGGCGATATCAGCTCTTTCCACCGCACCTACAGTTCTGACGATCATGTAATGTTCAAGCTCGTCCTTAACCTTGTTCTTGCGGCGAAGTCCGGCGGTATCGATGAAGGTATACTTCTTGCCGTTGTACTTAACCTCAGTATCGATGGCATCTCTGGTAGTACCGGCGATATCTGAAACAATAAGTCTGTTCTCACCTATCAGCTTGTTGATAATTGATGATTTTCCTACGTTTGGCTTACCGATAATGGCGATCTTTGTTGTGTCATCCTCTTCCTCAGAGGTGGCATCCTTCTTGAAGTGACTTACAACCTCTTCAAGCAGATCTCCGATTCCCTGCTTATTTACAGCAGAAATAGGGAATGGCTCTCCGATACCCAGATTGTAGAATTCATATACATCCAGAGAATCTCTGTTATAGTTATCAACCTTATTAACGCAAAGCACCACGGGCTTACCTGAGCGGCGAAGCATATCTGCCACTTTGGAATCAGCGTCTGTAAGGCCCTGCTTAACATCCACCATAAAGATGATAACATCCGCAGTATCTATGGCAATCTGAGCCTGCTCTCTCATCTGTGCCAGGATAATATCCTTGGAATCAGGCTCAATACCGCCTGTATCAATGAGAGTGAAGCTGTTATTGAGCCACTCAACGTCCTGATAGATTCGATCTCTTGTTACGCCGGGAGTGTCCTGAACAATAGCAATTCTGCTTCCCGCCAGCGCATTAAACAATGTGGATTTTCCAACATTTGGTCTTCCGACCACTGCTACTATATTTTTCTTGCTCATATAATTCCTTATCTTTTATAAACACTAAAGTCAAGTAGTTACGCCTTAGTACAGCTCTATTTCATCCGCAGGAATATCAAAAAGATTTGCCACCAGATCATGGCCGTCGCATTTGGAAATTCCTACTTCCACTCCAAGTTCTCTTTCGATATCACAGATCCTTACGTCATCAAGGAGGTAGTCCTCGCCACTCCTTAAAAGGTTCTCGGGAAGGTACAGAGTCCGTCCAAGTTCTTTGCCTTTTAACTGCTTTATTATATCCTGGCCCGTCAAAAGACCGGATACAGTAATTCTTTCGCCAAAAAACTCATTGATTATCTCATAAACATTGACCTTTAGTCCAGTACAAACTTCACAAGCCTTGTCTGCAAGTTCCTTAATACAAGGATACACCAGTCTTCCGGTGGCAATGGATATTGTTCTGTCCAGACTATCAATGTGTTCCTTGTGAGTTTTAAGAACGCTCTCAAAGGCTTCATTATATTCATTGATAAGAAGCCTCATCATGCCTACACCATTTTCCAGCTGAATATAGCCGTCGTATCTCTCTTCCTCAGGGAAATCTCTTCCCGCAAGGAAATACCACTCATCTGAGGCATGGATAAAGTGCATGCCATGTTCTGCGTAAATCTTCTTTTGCCAGCCCTCGATCTCATCGATGACTTCAATGGCATCCTCATGAGTGAAAGGCTCCAATGGATAAAGACCATCTCTATACCTGGAAAGCCCTACAGGAACCACCGATACACTTTGAAGATTCGGTATGTATTTGGTCAGATCACTGATAGAGCGCCTAAGCTCATCCTTATCATTTACACCTTTACAAAGAACTATCTGTCCGTTAAGCTCAATTCCTGTTCCGGGAGCGCAGAGTCTGTCCACCTTTTTAAGGGCTTCACCGGCAAATCTGTTGCCAAGCATCTTACATCTAAGCTCAGGATTCGTTGTCTGAAAAGAAACATTGATCGGAGAAAGATGGTACTTAAGTATCCTGTCTATATCCGCATCAGACATATTGGTCAGGGTAACATAGTTTCCCTGCAAAAAAGATAGTCTTGAATCATCGTCCTTGAAATAAAGGGTTTCTCTCATGCCCTTAGGCATTTGATCTATGAAGCAAAAGATACATTTATTACTGCAGGATCTGTAGTCATCCATCAGACCGTTTTCAAATTCAATTCCCAGATCCTCGTCAAAATCCTTATCAATATCCAGCAGCCACTCTTCTCCGTCGGCCTTTTTAATAAGTACATCCAGGTGTTCATCCTGGACCAGATATTGAAAATCAAAAATATCCGTAAGCTCCTGATCATTTATTTTCAGGAGAATATCTCCCGGTTCTATATTCAGTTCTTCGGCAATGCTCCCTTCCAGAACTGAGCCGATTTTATGTCCTTCATACTTCTTCATGAATTTCCTTGACGTAAAATTAAATCTAGTGTTAAATCAATATTGGTACAGCATATTATACCATATTCAAGCGCAAAGGGGATTATTATGCCAGATTTTCATAAACTGGAAGGAACCATTCCGGTAGCTCCACTTAATCTTATTGTCATGGAATCAGCAAAAGAGCTGGGTGACAGCGTAGATAAATATATCTCCCAGTTCAGGCACGAACTTTACAAAATGCCTGAAAATGATCCTGCTTTTCACGGCTATGTAAAGGATAGCTATAAGGTCAGATACAGTCTTGACAGATTTGGCAGTGGTGAAGCTAAATGCACCATCAACCAGAGTGTTCGAGGTAATGATGTCTACATTCTTACGGATGTCTGCAATTACAGCATTACCTACAAAATGTACAACTATGTGAATCACAAGTCTCCTGACGATCATTATCAGGACCTTAAGCGCGTTATCGGTGCCCTCACCGGTAAGGCTAAGAGAATCAATGTAATCATGCCATTTCTCTATGAAGGAAGACAGCACAAGAGAAATGCTCAGGAATCCTTGGATGCAGCTCAGATGTTTAAAGAGCTTCATGATATGGGTATCACAAACTTTATCACCTTCGATGCCCATGACCCGAGAATTTCAAATGCAGAGCCCCTTGGTGGATTCGATAATTTCCTCGCTTCCTATCAGTTCATGAAGGCTCTTTTATCTCATATTGATGACCTTATCGTAGACAAGGATCATCTCACCGTCATCTCCCCTGATGAGGGTGCTTTGGACAGAGCCGTTTACTTCGCAAATGTTATCGGCGCCGATACAGGTATGTTCTATAAGAGACGTGATTATGCTCATGTTGTTAACGGAACAAACCCGATCGTTGCCCACGAATTCCTTGGATCAGATATTTCCGGCAGGGATGTTATTGTTATCGATGATATGATTTCCTCCGGTTCAAGTATGATAGATACAGCCAAGCAGCTCAAGAACATGGGCGCCAAGAGAGTATTTATCTGTACAACCTTCGGTCTTTTTACTGATGGTATGGCTAAATTTGATGATGGCTACAAAAATGGCTATTTCGATGCTGTCATCACCACAAACCTGACCTATATGAACGAAGAGATCACTTCAAGGGAATATGTTTATATCGCTGATATGGGCAAGTTCCTGGCAACCATCATCGACTTCCTCAATCATGATGCATCCATGAGCACTGTTAACATGCCAACGGATAAGATTCATGAGATCGTAGGCAAATACAACTCCGGTTGCAAGAAGCCTAACGAGCTGTTCGATTAAACTTCAAATTCAATACATGTTTTAAAAAGATCGCCATCGAGCCTTACCTTAAAGCTTCCACCCTGGACTTTGGTAAGGCTCTTTGCTATTGACAAGCCAAGCCCGTAGCCTTCTGAAGATCTGGACTCATCTCCCCTTACAAATCGTTCCGAAAGATCCTCTGCGTCTATGTTTATTCCGGCAGCAGATACATTTTTAATGATAAGCAGAGCCTTATTATCCTTTTCTTTTACCTCCATATGTACCACTGTTCCCTTTAGCGCATACTTATATATATTTCCGAAAAGATTCTCAATAACCCTTGAAAGCAGTCCCGGATCCGCCAGGATCATTACCTTTTTATTATCATGTCTGAATACAGGAGAAAGATTTTTATCTTCAAACCTGTCATAATTTTCTCCGATACTCTGATTGATCATTTCTACCAGATCGATTTTCTTAAGGTCCGCCCTGATATTTCCCGAGCTTATTTTTGAAGCCTCCACAAGATCCTCGGTCAGATCCTTTAGTTTATAGGACTTTGCCTCTAAAATATCAAGATATCCTCTTATTTTTGGGTTATCCACCTGCTCTCTTTTTATCAGACCCACATAGTTTATTATGGATGTAAGCGGTGTCTTTATATCATGAGAAACATTTGTAATTAGGCTTGCCTTGAATTTCTCATACTTAATATTCTTCTCAACTTCCTCTTCGATTATCCTTCCGATACAGTTCACCGCTTCCGCCATGGCCCTGTTATCAAATAACAGATTTGCAGTATCCACTTTGGCAGAGATATTTCCCTCTTTTATCTGCTCTATAACCCGAAGGATTTCTCTCTTATCCCTATGCTGTTTGTAAAAAAAGATGAGTAAAAAAAGCGCAAAAAATATATAAGGTATAAGGAAAACAATCATCTTAAATATCCTCTACCTTATATCCAACGCCCCAAACCAGCTTCAAAAACTTGGGATCCTTGGGGTTTATCTCAATTTTTTCCCTAATATGCCTTATATGCACCGTTACCGTATTTTCAGATCTGAAGCCATCGGTGTAGTCCTGCCATATGTTCTCAAAAATCTGCTCGATTGAGTAGACTTTTCCCTTGTTCTTTACCAGAAACAAAAGGATGCTATGCTCTATTGGTGTCAGCCTCACTTCATCACCGTATACATAGCAGGTTTTCGCTTCTTCATCCAGACACAGGCCTCCGGAACTGTATACTCCCGTTGTGTTTACCGCAGAGCCAAGATCCATGTATCTTCGAAGGTTGGACTTGATTCTTGCCACCAGCTCCAGCGGATTAAAGGGCTTTGTAATATAGTCGTCAGCCCCAAGATTAAGTCCTAAGATCTTATCCGCATCTTCCGACTTGGCAGATAGAAATATCACAGGTATGGAGCTCTTTTTCCTGATCTCTTTTATAAGCCTTATTCCGTCCATATTAGGCATCATAATATCCAGAACAGCCAGATGTATCTTGCAGGTTTTTAAGGCCTCTATTGCTTCAAATCCATCGTGGGCCTTTATGACTTTGAACCCCTCATCTTCAAGATAGAGCTCAATTGAATCAACAATCTCCTTTTCATCATCGCATATTAAAATGTTTTCCATAACTAACCTTAAATCCTATATAAAACTTATTCTTTAAGGGATAGAAACGCAGCCAGATTTCCCCTTTCCTCATGATGAATCCTGTGGGAAAATAACAGCTCAGGATTGCATCTTGTACAAACATCAGTAACCAGAATATTTTCTTCTTTCACACCGCTTTTAAGCAGTGTTAGTTTAATGGCGTTCCACAGGTATAATCTGTATTTATTACCGGGATATGACACCAAAATCCCATTATCCTCAAGTTCACTCCTTGAAAAACTCTCGGAAAACTCTGTGGCCACATCTTCTCCAATCTCGTAACAAGGACCGCAAATGGATGGACCTATGGCACAATAAAGATCTCTTGGATCAGTACCATAATTCTCAGTCAAAAGAGCTATTGTCCTTGCGGAAATCTGCCCCTTTGTACCCTTCCAGCCTGAATGAGACAGGCCAATAGCTTTTTTAACAGGGTCTATAAAATACACAGGAGGACAATCCGCATGAAATGTGGACAAAATGATCCCGGGCACATTAGTGATAAGACCGTCCACATCAGTATAATCTCTCTGGATAAGGGGCCCCTTTCCTCTGTCAGCTTCAGTGATCACCTTCACATTTGACGTATGGGTCTGAAATGTGGAAACAAAATCATCCAGCTTGTGACCATGCCCCATTACCTCAGAAATTCGGCAATAATTCTCATCTACAGCCTCTTTCTCATCTCCTCTTGTATAGCTAAGATTCATGGTGGAATAACAGCCCCTGCTGAGTCCTCCAAGTCTTGTGCTGAAAAGATGCTCCACAACTCCAAGCTCTTCTATACGCGGGAAAACAAAGTATGCTACACCATTCTTTTCCCTGAGTTCAATTGTTCTCCTATCCCCAGTACGTTTTATCTTAATGTTATTCATTATGCAAATCCCCTTAAATTGCTTTTTCCTTGAACTAATACTATCACATTTGCCTTCTATATGTACGAAAAGGCATTTTTATGCCACCTTATAGAAACAGCATCGTTTGAGCTGCTCAGTGCTATAACATCGTATCTGATTGGTAAATCAAGGGAATTATACTTTGAAATAAGATATAAACCGGAAATTCTACAGATCTGCTTCTGCTTTCGAATATCAACCGCTGCTTCAGGGTGTCCATAGTGATTGCCCCTGCGATATTTAACCTCTATAAAACACAGATATTTACCGTCTTTTGCAATTATGTCAATCTCGCCTCTAAGGGCTCTGTAATTTCGTTCAATGATTTTCCCGCCCTGTTCTTCAATATAGCTGCAGGCAAGATTTTCATAAAAATCGCCAACTACTCTTTTGTTCACATTATCCCTATCCTCCTGATAATAAACAAATGGAAATTTTCGGCGAAACGCCTTGATTCTTAAGAAACGAATATTAAAATATCACATCCAAAACAGGTTGTAAAGAAAAAACTTTATTTTGTAGGATTCTTATTACTTTCTCGATTTATCTTTTGCCTTTATCTTATCCATGGCGTCAACAAATACAAGGATCTCGGCCACAACCTCATAGAGTTCAGGAGGGATCATTTCACCTATTTCAAGGCGCGATAAAGTCTCTGCCAGCTTGTTGTCCTCATGAACAGGAATCTTATTTTCCTTCGCCTGCTCAATGATCTTCTCTGCCAGAGCCCCCTTGCCTGACGCTATGACCTTAGGCGCTCCGTCTTCATTTGGGTCATACCCCAGAGCCACCGCGGTTTTTACTTTTTCTCTTTTCTTTTCTTCTGCCATTTTACTATGCTCTTGCGTCAAAAGAAGCTGTTGAAAGGATCGGCGTCCTTGTTACATCCAGCATTTCATCTACCGCCGCATCCTGTCCGTCCATATCATCATGGAGTTTAAGATTTACCTGCATGGTATAGCCGCGTTTTTCGAGCCTTTCATTCAGAATATGAATATTGTCATTTATCAGAGTTAAAACTTCATCGTCCATCACGTAGAAGTTTGTGGTAACCTTTGTATCCAGGAGCTTTACAAAAACATCCACAGGACCCAGATTTTCCATATCAAGATGAAGTACCGCACTCACAGATCCGTCTTCACTGAGCTTCTTGTGCTTGTTCTGATAAACATAGAGATCCCCGTGGACATTCTGCCCAGTCATCTGCAGAGGCAGCTGAACATACTGGAACATCTGGTTAAGCTGGTTCATGAAGTCCAGATTATTGCTTAAGTTATTGGCTGCCTGCCCCAGATTAGAATTTGCCATTGGCGAATTATTTATGGCATCTGCCAGAGCCTTAGCCTGAGTTCCAAGTCTCTGATATAGGTTTTCGATATTCTCCTTTTTCTCCACATCCCCCGGCTTTAAGAGCCACTGGGACTCCATGGTATCCTTCAGTATTTTGTTATATTCATCTGAGGAAAAGAGCTTCTTCCACGCCGCCACTTCAACCGGGTTATTAAGCGTTGTTTCATCAAAGCTTTGAGCCAGCTCTTTAAGTAAAAGTCCGGGATCTTTTGATAAAGACTGAATTGCGGACTCTGAAGCATTAAGATTTCGCAGGTTATCCAAAAAGCCCGGGCTAAAGGTTTTACCGGGATTTGTCCCGGCCACCTGTTCATCGTCCATGCTCTGCCCGCCAATCAGCATAGCCTTGTCGCTCATCTGCCCATTTACCTGTTCTGAAGGAGCTTCTGCGCCTCCATATACAGCCTGGTCCCCGGATGGTGCTCCGGAGATTTCATTTGGATTAAGCAATGCCCCGCCATTTATCTGAGGAGTCTGTTCCCCGTTTGCCATCTGGCCGTTTATCTGGGTAGCCTCCTCCCCTGAATTTGCAGATATTAAAGTGCCTTCGATTGCAGCTTGCTGGCTCTGTGCCTGCGCGGTATCTACCCCCTGCTGGCCTGCGACTGTAGCTGTTTCTGCCGCCTGCTGGCCCATTCCGGCATTTTCTGCAAAGAGCTTCAAAACCTCTCCGTACAGGTTTATGGCTCCATTAACATTTCCACTTTCTGAAAGCGCACTAAATGCATCCGGTAATGCATTCATGATCTCTGTCATATCGCTTATTACCTGATGCTCATAGTTTTTGTAGCTTCCAAACTGCTCTATATTTGTTTCGTTTACAGGGATATTAAGACTCTTCATCTCAACCATAGTGGAAATGCTGGTATTTGGAAAAAGAGAGAGATTTTTGTTCATATCAAGAAGAGATGATTTATCAATGGAAAGACCGGTCTCCATCATCTCTTTTACCATCTGAATAGTGTCATTCGTAATCTCAATTCCCGCTGCGGTCAAAGCCTTCAGGGTGCTCTGATCTGCGGAAGTGTTCTCGTAAAGCGGAGAAATCGTAACACCATTTGCGCCGCTTCCCCGAACAAGAAAATTTATGGTCTGGCCTTCTCTAAGCTCCATTGAATCAGCGAGCTTTGCCTGAATCTGGCCATCTCCCACATTTATATTGGCAATTTTGCCTTCTCCGGTATCAGAAACGGACACAACAGTTCCCTGAATGGTAGCGCCGGTTTTGACCTCTATCTGCTTAGGAGCAACATTTTGTCCGCCAAGATCGCTTCCATTCACTTGAATGTTCGTATTCGATTGTGATACAGAAGAAATATTACTCATACGAAATTCCCTATGAAACTCCTGCGGTGAATAGGACAAGGCCCATACTTCTTAAGAGCAGCTATATGATCAGCACTTCCGTAGCCCTTATTGGAAGCAAAGCCATACTCCGGATACTGTTTATCGTATTCAGCCATAAGTCTGTCCCTGGTTACCTTGGCAATAATACTGGCTGCCGCAATTGAAACGCTCTTGGCATCTCCCTTGATGATTGAGACCTGTTTGTAAGCTTCAAGCTGCGGAATATGCACTGCATCAATCAAAAGAGCTCCAGGCTTAGGATCCAAGCTATTAACAGCCTTTGTCATAGCTTCGAAAGTGGCCTGAAGTATATTTATCTCATCAATGCGCTCATGGGTTGAGAATCCAATTCCCACAGAAACAGCTTTCTCCATGATCACATCATAAAGCTCTTCTCTCTTTTTTTCGGATAATTTCTTGGAATCATTTAGATACAGGATGTCACTATCTTCCGGAAGGATTACCGCCGCTGCATAAACAGGTCCGGCAAGCGGTCCTCTGCCCACCTCGTCAATTCCGCACAGATAGCCAAAAGATCTGTACTCACGCTCATAGGTCTGCATAGCATGTATTCTTTCGATTTCGGCGCAAAGTGCATTAAGCTTCTTTGTGGCTGATAAAACCAGCTTTTGTACGCCGCCTCTTTCATCCTGTGAAAATTCAGATATAAAAGCAGATAGCGCCTCTTCACCATCTGCTTCTTTTAAAAGTTTATTGATATCAGATATCGACATCATTTGTTTACTTTATACCCCCAAAACTGGAAAATGGATAAACTCTGACAAATGCATGTCCGAGAATATCTTTTTTATTGATATTGCCCACGGAAGGATCTCTGGAATCCATACTGTGGTTGCGGTTATCCCCCATAACGAAGTACTCATTTTCCCCAAGAGTTACTCCGTTAACAGCTATTCCTGGATCTAAGATAACCTCTGCTCCGTAATTCTCATTCAGTTTAACTTCATTGATATATATATTTCCCTCAGTATCGATTCGCACTGTCTCACCGGGAAGTCCGATGACTCTCTTGATAAAGTACTCGTCATTGCCGTATCTGTACGGGAAAACAACAATATCAAATCTCTTGGCATCCCCAAATCTATAGGTTACCTTCTCGATAAGCAGAGAATCCCTGTCAATAAGTGTGGGATTCATGGAATTACCACTTACCTCTGTGCGTTGCATAACGAATGTGATAAACAAAAAGGTCAGTAAAAATACTACTCCAAGGTAAATGACAGTACTAAAAACCTCTTTTATTACTTTATTCATATATTCAACCAATCCGTGCCTATGCACTATTTTTATTAGTAATTTTCAGGTCTCTCCAGGGATATTCTGCCCAGTCTTCCGTTCCTGAAGTCATCCAGAAGAAGTGCTGCAGCCCTGTCCATATCGGGAACTGCTCCCTGTTTGAAACATTTTCTGTTGATAGCAATAGCTGAAAGAACTGCACTGGCAGGAGTCGCATATTGCTCCTGTTCAAGTTCAGAAAGCTTGTCTCTATCTATATTATACTTCTCTATTATTGCATTTGGATAGTTCTCAGCGAGAATTTTGATAAGTTCGCAGGAAAGCTCCGTAGTATCAATATTCTCATCATTAAGAGATCCGATAAGCGCAATATGAAGTCCGATGGTCTGATCTTCAAACTTGGGCCACAGAATACCTGGGGTATCAAGAAGCTGCATGTTCTTACCCAGAGATATCCACTGTTTGCCCTTTGTAACGCCGGGTTTATTTCCGGTTTTGGCAGAAGCTCTGCCTGCCAGTTTATTTATAAACGTAGACTTTCCAACATTTGGAATACCTGCCACCATTGCTCTGATAGGTCTTCCTACAATGCCTCTCTTCTTGTCTCTCTCAATTTTCTCGGCACAGGCGTTTTGCACCATGTCTTTTACCTTGCCTGCTTCATTTCCTGTCTTGGAGTTCATCTCCATGACAAAAAAACCCTGACTCTCGTAATATTCCTTCCATTTCTTTGTAACTAAAGGATCAGCCAGATCAGCCTTATTCAGAATGATCAGCCTGTATTTATTCTTGCCAAGCTCATCTATGTCAGGATTCCTGCCTGCTGCAGGTATTCTGGCATCAGTAAGCTCAATTATTATATCAATCAGTTTGATGTTCTCCTGCATCATTCTGATCGCTTTTGTCATATGTCCCGGATACCACTGAAAATTCATAAATTCACCATTTTCCTAAAACTATTGTCAGTTAATAACAAAGCCCCCTGAAGTATCCCCGGATTTAAACGTAAACCATACCTTCCCAATAAGCATATTGGTCTTAACAATACCGATATTGGCGCTTCTTGAGTCCTCACTGCTGTTTCTGTTGTCCCCAAGAACAAAGTATTCTCCGCTGCCAAGCTTGATTTCATTGGCAGCTATCCCTGCATCTTCCATTTTATCATATTTTTCGTCATCTTCTTCAGATAAGACGCCATTTATGTAGAGACTTCCGTCAATGATCTGAACCTTCTCTCCCGGAGTAGCCACAACGCGCTTGATATAGTAATGGGAGTTGGCATTTCCGTTGGGGAGAAAAACAATTATATCTCCCTCCTTAGGACTAAGAATCTTGTAGACAAGTCTGTTTACCAGAACTGTCTGCCCATTTGCCCCTGTAGGCTCCATTGAGTCTCCTATGATCTTTACCTGCATACCGAATGCAATAACAAACACAAAAGCAAGGAAAATGCTTAAAGCAGTAATTGAAAGCCAGGAAAATATCTCTTTTATTAACTTTGGAGTAATGATTTTCTTTTTCTGATGAAAAGTAAGAGTATTTTTCTTTCTGAACATTATATGCCCCCAATCATATGGACAGAAATTTCGCCTGAATGTTAAAAGAGGCAATTACTATAAAAGTAACTGCCTCTAATAAACAAATTATCTGGTAACAAGCTCCTTAACCTTAGCCTTCTTACCTGTAAGACCCTTAAGGTAGTTAAGCTTAGCTCTTCTTACCTTACCTCTTCTAACTACCTCAACCTTCTCAACGATAGGTGAGTGAAGGGGCCAAGTCTTCTCAACGCCAACACCGTAAGACTCTTTTCTTACTGTGAAAGTTGTACGATTGCTGCCGCCCTGAATCTTCTTAACAGTTCCCTCGAAAACCTGAATTCTCTCACGGTTTCCTTCCTTGATCTTAGCATGTACTCTAACTGTGTCACCTGTGTGGAACTCAGGAGCGTTAGCGTTCAGCTGCTCTTTCTCGAGCTCTTCGATAATTGTACTCATATCTTTTCTCCTATTCTATGGACGTTCTTAATACACCTATTTGTAACAGAGGACCGTCTGATTATCACAACGCACTATAATATA
>JAILMY010000131.1 GCA_024692165.1 Butyrivibrio sp.
TAGCCGGCACCGATATATTAGTTGCAAAAGTTACTTCGGTGACTTGCACACAGCTATGGAAAGCGTGAATCTTCATGGAGGAATTGTCTTCACGAGATGAAGGTTCACTTTTTTTGCCCATTTTTAGGGAAAGCGCGCTGGCTGCAGCGCCGGTACCTTTAGATGGTTTAAGGAAAGTGCGCTTTCATCATCAGCTAAGGAGGTGCCATGAAAATAGCACAGGGCAACGTCAACCTAGTTTCCAGCCACCAGTATTATGAGGAAAATACGGTGGCAGTTCAGACAAGTGTCATGACCAGAGGCACTTTCATGGAAAGTCTTCAGAATCAGGAGAAGAAAATGGATTCTCTTGAACTTGGTCAGGGAGATGAAGGGGCCATCAGCAGTGAGAATTATACTTCGCTTAAACCAGCTAAGACGGAGTATCTGGGGTCGAGAGATGCCACATTGGAGGATATGATTGCAGAGCTAAGGACCAGACTTCTTCAGAACATTATGGACCTTCTGCAGATTCTGGGTGGCGAAGGACAGAGCAGTGGGTACAAAGACATGATGAGGCAGACTTCAAACATGCTTACCAGCAACATGTTTGTAAAGACCACAACAGTTGAACTTACTCATATTGAGGAAGAGTACACCACATTCCAAGGCAAGGGAATGGCTCTGACCGAGGACGGAAGAACAATTGATTTTAACGTAGACTTTAGCCTTTCGAGGCGCTTTACGGAATACGCAGGCATCAGCGTTTCCAGCGCGGTGAGCCTGATTGATCCACTGGTTATCAACGTGGGCAGTGAAATCACAAGTATTTCGGACCAGAGCTTTTTCTTTGACCTTGACAGCGATGGAACCGAAGATAAGATTTCAAAGCCCGGGACCGGAACAGGGTTCCTCTCCTATGATAAGAACGGAGACGGAATTATCAATAATGGCACAGAGCTATTTGGAACCAAATCCGGAGATGGTTTTAAGGACCTGGCACAGTACGATCTGGACAACAACGGCTGGATCGATGAAAATGATGAGATTTACTATAAGCTGAAGGTGTGGCTCAAGAACGAGGACGGCACAGATACTCTCCTCTCCCTCGGAGAAGCAGATGTGGGCGCGATCTATCTTGGGAGCGCGCAGACGCAGTACACACACCAGAACAGCGAAAACTTCATGGTATCAGCTATGATGAGGACCAGCGGAGTCTTTCTTAAAGAAAGCGGCGGCGTTGGTACAGTTCATCAGGTTGACATGGCTGCTTTATGATTTGTTTTTTCATGTTTTGTTTTTTCACCGCCCCTTAAGGGGCAAAAATGGACCTGGGGGACGGGGGTTGTGGTTCATTTTACGGACCTGACGTCCTGAATTGGTCGACAAAGAATTAAATAATTGCACGTAAATGGCCGGGAACCCTATGGATGGGGCTCCCGGCCTGTTTTTGACTATGCTTACCCATTATTTTGAGGCTACAATGGACTACAAACCCCGTCCCCTAGGTCCATTATTCTTTTCCCTGCATAACAACAAGTTTGTTGTATGGAATTTCAATATTTGCTTCTCTGAAGCGGTTCATGATCTCCACAAGGCAGTCTGAGCAGGAAGTAGGATTGTCCTTGAAATCCCTGGTCTCCACCATGGCACGGAGAGTAACTCCGCTGTCGTCGCAGCTCTTGCAAAGAACGTTAGGACGAGGGCCGTAGTGTTTTGGATGGGATTCAATAACATCTGCCATTATATCCATGGCCCTTCTCATGTTAGTTCCATAAGCTACAGACACTGAAATGGGATAAGAAAATGATTTTTCCTGAGTGTAATTGACGATAGTAGCGCTTCCAACCACTGAGTTTGGAATGTAAATGATCTCATTCTGGAAGGTCTTGATCACCGTGTGCCTTAAGGTGATGTTCTCCACATATCCGGGCTCAATGTGATCAATCTCAATTCTGTCCCCAATATCAAAGGGTCTTGATCTTGAAGCAGACAGAGAAATTCCGGCAAATACGTTTGCCAGAGTTGACTGGGCTGCAAGACCGAGAACAACAGCAGCAATTCCGGATGAGGCGATGGCTGTCTCCCAGGTCTTGGAAAATGCAGGGATCCAGGCCATAGCTGAAAAGAGCGCCACTGCCCAAATAACCGCAGTAATAATACCCTTAAGGAAAATAAGGTGAAGCTTGCCGTGAAGCAGCTCCTTGCTTAAAAACTTATTAAGAATTAAATTCAGAATATATGCCACAATGAAGGGCAGAAGATATTTAAGAAAAAAAGAAAGTACCTCTTGCATTACTCTTCATCATCCTCCTCGTCGTCCATTTCCTCAAAAGCCAGCATGGAGTCGATGATGTCCTCAAAATCCTCCCGAAGCTCCTCCAAAGTGTCCCCTTCATAGGTGTAAATTCGACCGTCAATTTCCACTTCTCCGGTGTAGTAGTCACACTTCTTGTCGTAATTAACTGTTCCGACATACCCCTCATACTCAAGTTTTTCCATAGAACCTCCAACCTGGGAGTTTACATAAAAACTCCCGCGACATGTATGATGCCGCGGGAGCTGAAACCGTTTAGTATCAGGTACTGATCAGATCAGTGCCGAAATTTTGCAAAGGACCTCAGTCCTTAACTTCGATTCTTGATGCTTCCTCTTTCTCAGGGATGGCTTCCTTCTTGGGGATATTTACAGTCAGCACACCGTTTCTGTACTGAGCGATGATATCATCAGGCTTAAGGTCATGTACCCTGAATGATCTCTCATAGGAAGAAGATCTTCTCTCACGGCGAATATACTTGCCATTATTATCTTTTTCATCATTATTTTCGCTGTGGGAGGCACTGATTGTCAAGATGTCATTTTTCAGGTCAATCTTGATATCTTCCTTATTAAATCCAGGAAGCTCCGCTTCAAGCTGATAGCAGTTGTCCTTCTCGATGACATCGGTCTTCATGAGGGATGAAAAGTTTGTGGCATCCTGTCTCTCATTGCCGGTTCTGCACATTCCGTTCCAGAAATTGTCATTAAAGAAATTATCCATCTCATCAAATAAATTATCATTACTCCATAACATAGGCATCAACATAATATTCACACTCCTTTTCTATGTTTAATTTTTTGTTGTAGTTTTATTAGCACTCTCACCTCTCGGCTGCTAATCTTTATAAGTATGTTATAGAACAAGTGGAACAGAATGTCAACACCACGATTTCTAAATTTTTCATAAACTTTCATAAACTTAATTCTGACAAGATTACAAAGTAAAGTTATAATATTATGAGTAATTCAAAAAATTTTTACGAGTTCCTGCGTGATGCTCCAAGTGTGCGCGCGATTTTAGAGAATAATGCAGTAAGTATTTTTATACAAGAGGGTTTGCAAAAAGCCCTCTTTTTGTATATACTTTTTGGGTTGAAGAACGAGAATGCTATTTGGCAACAGTAAAAATATGTCGGAGGCTTTATCTATCTTCATTTAGCTGTAATTATCTGGGAGGTGACATTACCGCATGGTTGCAGTTGTAACTATAAATATTTTCTATTAATTTATGGAGGCAACCCTAATGAACCAAACAAAGAACAGAACAATGTATATTGTTCACGCGGCAGTCATCGCAGCACTTTACGTAGTGCTCACCTACATTGCAGCCGGCTTTGATCTGGCAAGCGGAGCTATTCAGGTAAGATTTTCTGAGTGCCTTACAATCATGCCATTTTTCACAAGTGCTGCAGTTCCGGGGGTAACAATCGGCTGCTTACTGGCTAACATTATCACAGGAAGCGCTGCTCCGGACGTAATCTTTGGTACCCTGGCAACATTTATCGGCGCTATGGGAACCTACTTCCTTAGGAAGAACAGATATCTCTGCTCAATTCCACCGGTACTTTCGAATGCCATCATCATTCCTTTTGTTCTGAAGTATGCTTACGGACTTACAGATGGAATGGAGCTTTTTGGAATCACATTCAGTGCTCTTCCTGCTTTTGCCATTACTGTAGGAATCGGCGAGATCATAACATGTGTTATCTTTGGACAGATTCTTATTTCAGCGCTTATGCCTGTAAGAACTCGTCTTTTTAATACGGATGAGCAGGTTAAAAAATCTGAGAAATAATGTATAATAATAGTTGCCTATACTTCTTATAAGAAAGAGGTGTAGGCAATATTTATATATGGAATAAAAAAGTAAATTCGGGGGTGTTTTAATGGGGAAGTTATACTTCAGATACGGAGCTATGGGCAGTTCCAAGACAGCTAATGCGCTGATGGTTCGTTACAATTATATTGAGAAGGGACAGAATGCCATTATCTTAAAGCCCAGGACTGAGAACCGAGACGGGGAAAAGACTGTAAAATCCCGCATAGGTCTCAGCGCTGAGTGTACCTTTGTGGAGGAGTTTTTAGATACTGTTCAGAATGAGTGGTTTACCGGTAAATCCGATTCCTGGAAGACGCTGGACTGCGTAATTGTGGATGAGGCCCAGTTCCTTACTGAGGAGCAGGTGGACCTTTTGGCAGAGGTGGTAGATAAGTACGACCTTCCATGCATCTGCTATGGTCTTAGAACTGACTTTACCAGCCATCTTTTTTCCGGCAGTAAGCGCCTTATGGAGATCGCCAACTACATTGAAGAGGTTCCTACAGTATGCTGGTGCGGCAGAAGGGCTCACTTCAATGCAAGAGTTCACGATGGCAAGATTGTTAGAAGCGGCGAGCAGATCATGATGGGAGGCAACGAATCCTACGTATCTGTATGCAGAAGGCACTTCCTGTCAGGAGAAGTTGCCGGACCTCGTGAGCGTAACATCACGGAGTGAAAATTATTGTGTTCCGATTTTAGAAGGACTCATTATGGAAATATATCTGCGTGAATCATTCGCACGAAGGAGAAGTGAGCACAGGTATATTTCATAAGAAGTCCTTTTGTTTTGGACACAAAAAGTTCACAATTTAATTATTAAATAACTCTAAAGTTTTTTGGAAAACTTTCCGATACAGTTATTGTAAACTAAAAAGTATGGTTATCCTTGGGTGTTTTGGCACATTGCAATCTGAAAAGTCTAGGGGAAAATTTTCAGATAAAGGCTAAAGTAATGTGGATATCTACCGATAAATGTAGTAGATAATAAAAACTCCAAGGAAGGAG
>JAILMY010000151.1 GCA_024692165.1 Butyrivibrio sp.
TATTTCTGAAGGAATGGATATGCAATCATGAAAGGAAGGATTGCATATCCATTCCTTCAGAAATACTTCGTACAGGGTGTTAATGTAGGAGCTGTAAAAGAGTAATTTTGATTAGTTACAAAAGGGAAACTTCGGTTTCCCTTTTTCTATATGATGTAGGAGGAAAAATGAGACATATTTTCTGGGCTGGAGATTCTACAGTTGCATGTAACAAGATAAATACTTTTCCACAGACTGGTATAGCACAGGCTTTTGACAGATTCTGCGCAGCAGATGTTGTGATTTATAACCATGCAGTTAATGGCAGAAGTACAAAAAGCTTTATTGATGAGAGCAGACTAGCAACAATCTATAATGAGATTTCAAAAGAGGATTATCTTTTTATTCAGTTTGGACATAACGATGAAAAGATTAATGATCCGTCAAGATATACTGATCCTCATGGCGAGTTTATAACTAACCTTGGAAAGTTCGTAAATGTGGCTAGAAATAAGGGCGCATATCCAGTTTTTATCACATCTGTTGAGCGCAGACTTTTTGATGAAAATGGAAAGCTTAAGCCCTCAGAGCATACTGAATATGTTAAAGGAATGAAGGAAGCAGGAGAAGAATTCGATGTTCCTGTAGTTGACCTTTTTGCAATGAGTCGTGAGTTTCTTGAAAAGACAGGCGATGAGGCTTCTAAGAAATACTATATGAACCTTGCTCCTGGAGAGGTTTCCTGGGCTCCGGATGGAAAGAAGGATAATTCCCATCTTAAATATGAAGGAGCAATGCTTTATTCTGGAATGATTGCAAAAGGCTTGAAAGAAATTGGTGAGCATTACGCAACACTCATAGCGGATGATACGCTTTTTGATCAGACATCTCAAATTGAAATTAATGGGTAAAAATTATGGGAAAATTTCGAAATCCAATTTTGTTTGCGGATTATTCAGATCCTGATGTTATAAGAGTAGGAGACACCTTTTATTTAACAGCTTCAAGTTTTAACTATACACCTGGACTCCCGATTCTTGTTTCAAAGGACCTGGTTAATTGGAAGATGGTTAATTATGCTATAGATAATATAAAAGAAGATAGATACAAGATTCCTCGCCATTCTGAGGGCGTTTGGGCACCTTCAATCAGATTTCATGAAGGCGAATTCTATATTTACTACGGAATGCCGGATGAAGGTATTTATGTCGTAAAAACTAAGGATCCTCTCGGAAAGTGGGAGGAGCCTGTTTGCGTTCTGGCTGGAAAAGGACTTATCGATTCCTGTCCATTCTGGGATGAAGATGGCAGGGCATACATAATCCACGGATATGCCAAGAGCAGGATTGGCTTTAAGAGTATTCTTGGCATATTCGAGATGAATGCTGAAGGCACAAAGGCTATTTCTGAGGATCACTTTATTTTTGATGGTAATGATCCTGCGCATCCTGCAGTGACTATAGAAGGACCTAAGGTTTACAAGAGAAATGGATATTATTATATCTTGGCTCCGGCAGGAGGAGTGAAGGATGGATATCAAGTAGCACTACGAAGCCGCGATATTCATGGCCCTTATGAGATTAAAACTGTGATGCATACAGGAAATACTATAATTAACGGACCTCACCAGGGTGGACTTGTTGATACAGTAAATGGTGATGAATGGTTTATTCATTTCCAGGATCGTGGACTTTATGGCAGAATCTGTCATTTGCAGCCTGTAACCTGGCAAAATGACTGGCCTGTTATTGGCATAAATCCTGATGAAAATGGATGCGGTGAGCCCGTATATGAAATGGAAAAACCAAATACAGGTGTAAGCGATGTAACTTGTTATTTAGATGCTTCAGATGATTTTAAGGATGGACAGATTGGCCTACAATGGCAGTGGCTTGGGAATCATGAAGATGCTTTTTGTGATAATGTGTATGTCACAAATTGTTTAAGCAGCATTGTTAAAAATGATGAGCAAAATGAGGCAACTGTTCAGGACGGGATAAGGTTAAATTCCTTGAACCCATCTAAGGATGAGGCACCTACAATCTGGCGTAGCGCAAATGTCCTTACTCAGAAACTGATTTATCCTTGCTTTGAAGCTGAAATTAAAATGGATGCTACCGGGCTAAAGGATGGTGATAGAGCCGGAGTATGTATGACCGGAGGACAGTATGTGTCTGCTTTTATTGAAAGAATTTCTGAGAACCAGTATTTAGTGAAGGTAATTCATTCAGAAGGCGGCGATAAGGACAAAATTGAAGTCACAAATAATGTACTTGAGCTGGGAGAGCTTACAGGAAACGAGCTTGATAGTGTCAGATGGTTTATGACTTTTAAGCATCCTGATATAGATGTTCATTCAGAGGATTTATATTTTGCTAATGTTCATGAACCATTGAAGGGACAAAATCCTGTTCTTAAGATTTCAGTAAAAATAGGAAATAGGATATCACAAGACCTTGGAGTTAATTACACTCCTTCAGACCATACCTGGGTTGGAGCTAAGCTTGGAATATATGCTTTGACTAAAGGAAAAAAAGATAAGGGTGGCTTTGCAGACTTTAAATATGTTCATATTCGTGAAGCGTAATATATTGTTATGCTTTGATTTGTTGTGGTTCAATGATATGTAGTGAATAATAAATTAGATAAAAAAGCTGTGGCAAGCGTAGTTTTACGCAAGTCACAGCTTTTTATTTAGTGAGCTTTACAGCACACATTTCTTATGTTGGTTATATAGCCTATTTTTACATCAGAAACCTACACATGTGCCCTTAAGTGTAGCACCTTTAAGGTTATTCTTACCGTTTCTTGATGTACAGCTGTCGATTACTGCAGTTCCGAAGGTGACCTTTTTGCCAAGAGCAGATGGTGTGCCTTCCTTTGGCCAGTTGTAGTTGTATTTCTTGTTGCCGTCAGCTGTGCATTTCTTCATGGTTACAACGCCGCTCTGATTGTTGCGGTCAAAACCACTTGCGTAGTTACCAACTGCTGAGCAGCCTTCAAGTACATGATTAAGTGGATCGATATGAGCTGCAACGCCGGGTGTTTTATTATCTACGCCGCCGAGCTTAAAGCCGTTTCCATCTCCGTAAATTCCATCGCAGTAGCCGTTGTAATTAGCTCTGCAGTTTTTGAAGGTTACAACGCCATGTGCAGCATAAAGATCCCAGCCGTCATCACTGTTGTATTCAGCAACGCAATTTTCAAAGTAGTTGCCTGCTCCAGAATGAAGCTTTACTGCAAAACCATCAGCATTCTCGCCCTTGGCATCTGCGTTGTGGTGAGAGTAGCAACTGTAGAATTTGTTGTTGGATCCACCGTTACTTACCTGGAAGCCGGCGTCCTTGTTGTAACAGCAGGTTACATTTTTAAAGGTGTTGCCGCTACCATCGATAAAGATTCCGTTGTCAGCAGCATTTTTTACAGTAATGTTTGAAAGAGTACTGCCAGAACCTGAGATAGTGATTCCACGACCAGAGTTTCCCTTTGTTGAAGAAAAATCTATAGTTGCATTATTTTTTCCTTCGATATTTACACCACTCTTAAGGCTGACAGCGCCGCTTTTTACTGTACCTTCAATAATGATTGTTGTTCCTTTTGAGGCTTTGCTGATTGCATCTGAAAGACTTGTGCCGCCATTTTTAACTGTGATGGTATTTCCTGAAGGAGTCTGCGTGCTGGAACCGCCACCATTATTATTTCCACCGTTGTTACTTCCACCGTTGTTGTCGCAGGCTTCAAATTTGAACTGCTGGCAAGCCTTGCCGTTATATTCCCAGGTGCCTATGTTTCCACCTGCTTTAGTTGACCAGTCATATACATCAACTGCCTGTTTATTAGAAGAACACTTAGTTGTCAGAGCAACTACACCACTTGAAATATTAACAATCTTAAACTTCTGTGAATCCTTGCTATTTGATGGCCAGATCTGAATGTTGGTTCCGTTCACTTTTTTGCCACCATTAACATCAAGATAGTAGCCGTTGCTTAAACCGCTTTTGATTGTGATATAACCACTTCCCTTATTCTCAACATACCATTTCTGATTGTTGTTTCCGGTTCCTTTTCCCTGCTGAACATTAGCCCCCTTAACGTCAGAAGAACCTGCAACCTCAACATACAACTGGCTGTTGATGTTTTTGATGTAATACCATCCGTTTGAAATAGAAGATTTGGATGCTGCCTCAGCCTTGATTACCGACTGTGGAGCAAGTGATGTTGTAACAACAGTCATAATAAGTGCTGATGCTACAAAAAGATTTTTTAAAAACTTGTGCTTCATTTTTACCCTCCTAAACTTTTTTCATATTTTTTTGCCTTTTTTCCCTCAAAGCACTATATAATCATAGCACTTTGTCTATTATAATGTAACCGCTTACATGCTGAAAAAATCAATAAAAATGAGGGCTAAAATTTGGTAAAAAAGCATGTTTATCGTTAAAGCATTCATGGATAAAAATTTACACGTGAATTAATAAATATGCACGGTAAAAAGATTGTATAAAATTATATTAAAAAAACATAAAAACAACCATAAATTTACGGGAATGCGCTAAAATTGATATTGGATAGTTTGATTTTTTTTACAAAGGAGAAAAAACAATGGCTGAATCTGTGAATAAAAATAAAAAAATACCTCTATTAAAAACTGTGGCAGGAATGAGTGCAGTTTCATATATTGCACTTCTGATTCTGTTTGTGGTTTCTATTTTTATTGTTTCTAATCAGATGGTAAATATCACAAATACTTCCATTTCTACTTCTACAACTGTTGAGGAAGTAATGAATGATATGCGTATATTCGAAGTTGATATGCGTATCCTTGATAATGACGGTTTTGCATTGGCTTCCATGTATGAGACCATAGCGGCTATGGGGCAGGTTGATCAGAAAATTCCAGAAATGCAGGAATGCCTTACTAATATGGATGCTGCTATTGAGGGCATAAGTACCACATTTAATCAGATATCTTCTCCTGGAAGTACAGCGCTTACCGCGGTTAATACGCTCAAGGAAAACTATACCGGTTATAGAGAAGGCTATCAGAAAGTAATAGAAGCTGCTAAGGTAGCTGATGTAAATTCAATTCTTATGGTAGTTTATGGCGAAGCTTCAACTCAGCTGGCAAATATGAAAGAGGCTCTTGTAACTCTTAATGATGAGGTTGCAACGGTTGAAGCAAATGCTCATGAAAGCGTTCAAAAACAGTCTGCTGCTTCAATTCGGGTAGTAGCTATATTAACATTTGTTTATATCATTGCTATTATCGCATTCCTTTTCTTTAACTATAGATCTGTAGGACGTAAGGTAAATCAGATTGCTGCTGAGATTAATGAAATCATTTCAAATATCCAAAAGGGTAAAGGCGATCTTACGGTCAGAGTTAACACCCAGACATCATCAGAACTTGTTCTTATAAAAGATGGCTTTAACCACTTCATAGAGACGTTGCAGGTTATTCTTAAACAGGTTAAGGATGGCACAGTTATCTTGAAGGATTCTTCTGATAGCATGACTAATCAGATTCAGCTGGCAAGCGATAATATTACAAACACATCGGCAGCACTTGAAGAGCTGTCTGCAAGCATGCACAATGTATCTGAGACCGCTGATGTGATGAATACTAAACTTGAAGAGGTTGAGGCTGCTACAGGAAATATTAGTGATCGTGTAGAAGACGGCACTGCAAAGGCAGAAGAAATCAGGGCTGAGGCTATTGAAATAAAGAATGATGCAGAGAATAAAAAGGATAACACCGGAGCCAAGATGGAGGAGCTTTCAGGAGTTCTTGAAAAATCAGTTAAGGACAGCGAAAAGGTTGCACAGATCAATGAACTTACAAATGTAATTCTTGATATTGCTTCCCAGACAAATCTTCTTGCGCTTAATGCTTCTATTGAGGCAGCAAGAGCAGGCGAAGCCGGAAAAGGATTTGCAGTTGTTGCTTCAGAAATCAGTTCACTGGCTGAGAATTCGCGTCAGACAGCCGGAAACATTCAGGTGATCAGTAATGAGGTTACTCTGGCAGTTAAAACGTTGGCTGATAATGCGATGCAGGTACTTGATTTTATCAATAACACGGTGCTTGCTGACTATGATGCTTTTGTTGGAACCGGTGAAAAATACGAAGAGACCGCCAAGATTATCAATGAGATGCTTGATGGTATTTCTGATCAGACTCAGAATCTTAACAGTATAATGGGCGAGATGTCAGATTCTGTTTTATCTATTTCAACATCCGTGCAGGAAGCAGCAAGAGCCATCAACCAGTCCTCCGAAAGCTCACAGGATATTGTTGATGAGATCTCCGGAATCAGCTCTGCGATGGATACTAATAATGATGTAACAAATAAGCTCAATGACAGCACAAAGCAGTTCATAAACATGTAAGAATGTTATATAATGATATACGGCTGTTTTTATAAGGACAGCCGTATATCTTTTTTTATGTTTATGGAGAATTAACTATGATGCAGATTGGTATTAGATTTCACGACACTTTAGAACTTCCCTTCGAGGAGAGATTACAGGAGATAAAAAGGCAGGGCTTTAGCTGTACGCATATAGCTCTTTCCAAGGTACCTGGATTTACAGCTGATCCTACAGCACTTACACCAGGCTATGCTATGTATATGAGAGACGCCTTTAGAAGAGCAGATCTTGATGTGGCTGTTCTTGGCTGCTACCTTAATCTGGCAACACCAGACGAGAAGGCACTTAGAGCTAATCAGGAAAAATACATGGCACATATCCGTTTTGCTTCACTTATGGGAGCTGGTATGGTTGGAACTGAGACTGGTGCTCCAAACGTAGATTATCACTATGATAAAGAGGCATGCCATTCACAGGAGGCTTTAGATACCTTTATTACTAACCTTAAGCCTGTTGTAAAATACGCTGAGCAGATGGGCGTTATTGTAGCAATTGAGCCTGTTTACAGACATATCGTTTATAATCCTAAGAGAGCGAGAGAGGTTCTTGATAGAATCGAGTCTCCAAATCTTCAGATTATTTTTGATCCGGTTAACCTTCTTTGGACAGATAACTATGAGCAGCGCCAGGAAGTATTTGAAGAGGCAATGGATATTCTTGAAAAGGATATTTGCATGGTGCATCTTAAGGACTGTAGAGTTGAAGGCGATGCAGTAAAGAGCATGGGATGCGGATTAGGTGAAATGGACTATCGCAGCATTGTGAAGTTTACTAATGAAAAGAAGCCTTTCATCCATGCTACTCTTGAAGATACCAAGCCAGACAACGCTGTAGCAGCAAGAGAGTGCATACAGAGAGTTGAAAGAGAAATGCTTGGAAAGTAATTGAACAATGGCGGTGTAGTTGGACATAGGGGACGGGGTTAGCGGTTCATTTTTTGCAAAAATGAACCGCTAACCCCGTCCCCTAGGTCCAACTACACCGCCACCATACACATAGGCCTATTTATTTCTTCAAATGTTCAATCTGTTTTGTCAAAACTTCCGGTATAGGAATATCATCCTTCTTTAGCTTGGCAATAGCCATGGCAACAGGCTTGGCAGTATTTGCTATTCTTGTGTTGTAGTGATTTATAAGCTCTGTATACTGCGGATTGTCTCCAATTTTTTCCCTGAGTTCTTTTGCAAACGGACAGAATGTGAACAGGATTTCTCTGGCAACCTTGTTGAGCCTTGGCGAGCTTGCTGCCTCGAATTTAATATATGCAAGGTAATCTGCAATAAACACATTTTTGTAGTTGTTGCTGAATTTCTTAAGGTCTGTACGCAGCTTTTCTTTCATATCTGTTGAAAGAGCTGAGTTCTTTTTATAAAACTGCAGATAGTCGCAGTACATGGAAGTAAGGGACGGGTCTGTGACGTCGTTCCAGTGAACACCTTGTTCTGTCTTGCACATTTCCCATCTGAACTCTCCAAAGAGTCTTATCATGACTTCTTCGGTATTTTCTGTGTTGAATATTGAAACAACCATTCTGGCTGGAGTGCTTCTGTTTTTGCCTTCGATTTCCTGCCATAGTGAAGCTCTACTGCCTATATTTGGAAGCAGAATCATGTAAGGAGTTATGTCGTTGGCGTAGTAAACCTGATTTATTCCAATCTCAGGATTGGAGAAAACGGCTTGTCTGCAAAATACGCCATAGTCAACGGCACGAATTTTGGCATAATACTCATGAATCTTGGCGGCAGTAAGATATGCCATATCAAGCGGCCTTAGTACATTCTGAGAATCAAAAACAGGAACGAAGGATGAAATTCGTCCGAAAGTCATTCTGTTACCAAGGGCAAACAGATTCTTAATTTCGAAATTAAGTCGGCTTGTTGGATCATTGGTCATAAGTTCAACCTGAGCCTGATTAAATTCACCGCTGATTTTCTGTTCTCTAAGATATGTAGGCCAGTCCTGGTCAAATTCGTTTCGAGATGGATCAACTTCCAGGTTGTATATTTTGATTAGCCACTCGTAGATTGTAAGAACCTTTCCTTCAGGATCTGGAGTATAGGCTCTGGCCATGTTATACAGGATGATTGTGTTTTTGTCCCCAGCAAGCTCTTCATCAACAAAGCCAAACATGAAGAACATTTTGACTTCAATTGGAATATTAGGGTCCGATAGGCTTTTTATGAAAGCAGGAGTATAAATCTCATAGAATGAAGAGCCAATTGAGCGCCTAAGGGCTCTGGCTTCATCTGAGGAGTCATTTCTGTTAGGATTTGCTTTGAACTCGTTAATCTGGTCTTCAAATTTAGTTGCAATTTCCTGTGAAACACCCGAATAAAGAAGAATAGTATTAAGCGCATTTACGATAGTTACAGGTGCATTGCCGTTTTCATCTGCATTTTCAAGGTCATTTAGCTTGGCTCTGATGACCTTCATGTTAGAAGCAAAGGATGCTGTTTTCTTTTTTAAGGTGTTGCGATATTCCGACAGAAGCTCGGATTCTTCTGATATTTTCTGATAGATATTGTAAGTGGACATAACCATACCAGCGGCTATGTCGATATTTAAAGGATATAAAGTTCTCTTTAAAGAGGCTTCGTTTTCTTTTAGACTTCTGATAAATGAAAAAGACCATTCGTTTATGTTGCCGGTTCTCTCAGGAGGAATGAGCTCCTGCATCTCAGGGAAATCCTTGGCAACTTCGCCTACCTTGATGCAAAGGGCAGGGTAGTCAGTGTAGTCTGAAATTATGGTTTCATACTCAGAAACAGCATCGTCGTATTCTTTTTCGTAGATATCACAACACTTTGCGGCAGTCTCAACTGATTGAGCAGCGAGAATAGGCGCAATTTTAGGGTTTGATCTTACTACCTTTGGAATATCGTCGACTGATTGGAAGGAATAGGAATAGACAGCTGATTCCTCAAGGGCTTCGTAGGTATAAACGTATTTTTTTCCGGGCTTTTCAACTATACCTACAAATCCGCCTACTGCCAGTGTAATAGAAGTAAACTGATTGGATATTGTCAGGCTTCCCTTTACAAGGACCTCGATGGTTTCAACTGTATCGACGTCTGACTTATGAAGAATTTGTCCTTTTTCCAGTTTAACAAGACCCATGAGATACCTCCAAAATATGTGGAAAAACGTCCAAAAATATCTCTACAGAATAATGTTATCATGTCAAAAAAACAACTTCAATTCGATAACTAAAACTAAATCTAAAAATTTGATTAATAAGAAAAAGCTAGCAAATAATAGGTTTCATCCTGTATTCATTCGGAAGATTGTTGCAGCTTATCCTGTTATAAATCAGACTTGAGGAAAGGGTCTCATTTAGGAGTCGCAGTTCTAGTTCATTAAGCTCTTTTTCAGCATTTTTAAGCCCATTAATAATTGGTATCTGCGAAACAACATTTGCTTCTTTTAACAAAGGAAAAGCAGTTTCCTTCATACCAAGAATTCTTGCATAAGAGGTAAAGCTATCCTTTTTGTAGTCTTCCATATTTGAAGATGTGATATCAAGCAAAATATGGGTAAGGCAACGGCTGATTCTTGAATAGGTCATATCCTTACTTTTAAGAATAGTGCAGAAACCATCAAAAGAAGTGTAGCTTTCAAGATTAGCCAGTATTTTATTAGATAAATCCACTGTGACATCCAGGTATCTACTATAACCAAGTTCTTTTTCTGAAATGAGCTTGTAATACAAAAGGTCTGAGAACAGGTTGGTGTCAGCAAATATTCCCTTGTAATCAGTTAAAAGATAAAGACATTCCTTGGGCATAGCGGGTTTTAGCTTTTCTTCATCATTAAAAAGAGCATGTCTTATGGCTGTTGCGCTTGCCATAGTAGTTAAAGCATCAGAATTATAGCCTTCTCCAAGGCGCTCAATTGTATAGGGCTTAATACCACTTTTTAATCTAAGGAGAGCTTTTATGTATTCAATTCCAAGAATATTATTGGGAGAAGATACGGATTCTTTTATTTTATTTAGTTCCTCTGCCGGGCTTTCTTTGTCAAGTACTTCAAGAAGGGCTTTTTGCCTTGCAAGGGCAAAGGAATCACCATTTTTCTGGTAAGAGGAAAGAAGAGACTTAAACTCTGAGGATTCCTCGTTAAGAATGCCGGCAATTTTGGCCAGATTATCGATATTTCCAGATTCACTTCCAAAGCAAAGATAGTCGACTATTTCAAGCCTGTCTAAAATTGAAACGGCTCCCTGTGCGAAAAATTCAGCGCTACCGCAGCTATAGTAAAGAGGCAGCTCAAGTACAAGGTCAGCACCGCAGCTAAGAGCCATGCGGGTTCTGGTGAATTTGGAGACAATTGCAGGAGCGCCTCTTTGAACAAAGTCGCCGCTCATAATTACGATGCAGCGGTCTGCCTCTAAATCTTTTTTGCACTGGGAAATAAGGTGCAAATGACCGTTATGAAAAGGATTGAATTCTGCTATTATTGCTATGGTTTTCATCAAAATGTAAACGCTTTCATAAATTTGTGATCTGTGTTATAATTATAATGTTGCGATATATTTTCGCTGATACAATTATATCAAAAAAGGATAATTCAAGGAAAGAAGGTTAATTATGAAGATTCTTGTTATTAATTGTGGAAGCTCTTCACTTAAGTTTCAGCTTATCGATTCAGATTCTGAGCAGGTAATCTGCAAAGGTCTTTGTGAGAGAATCGGAATCGACGGAAGTCAGATAGTTTATACACCAGCAGGCAAGGACAAGATTACTAAGGTTGAGGCTATGCCTGATCACAACAGAGCAATCGAGCTTGTTATCGAGGCTCTTACCAATGCAGAGAATGGTGTTGTTAAGCTCGAAGAAATCGGTGCTGTTGGACATAGAATCGTTCACGGCGGCGAGAAGTTTACAAAGTCAGTTATCATCAATGATGAAGTTATAAAGGCAATCGAGGAGGTTAGTGATCTTGCTCCACTTCACAACCCAGCAAACCTTATCGGTATCAGAGCTTGCCAGAAGGTTATGCCAGGCGTTCCTATGGTTGCAGTATTTGACACAGCATTCCATCAGACAATGCCAGAGCAGGCTTATCTTTACGGCCTTCCTTATTCATATTATGAGAAGTATGGCATCAGAAGATATGGTTTCCACGGAACCAGCCATTCTTATGTAAGCAAGCGTACAGCTGAGATCCTCGGCAAAGATGCAAAGGACCTTAAAATGATTGTTTGCCACCTTGGAAACGGTGCTTCAATTTCTGCTGTAGATGGCGGCAAGTGCGTTGATACTTCAATGGGTCTTACACCACTTGAGGGACTTATCATGGGAACAAGAACCGGAGATATCGACCCTTCAGTTGTAGAGTTCATTATGAAGAAGGAGAATTCTTCAGTTGCTGACGTTACCAACCTTCTTAACAAGAAGTCAGGTGTGTTTGGCCTTTCAGATGAGCTTTCTTCAGATTTCAGAGATCTTGAGGATGGTTATCTTAACGGACATGCAGGTGCTAAGCGTGCTGTAGACGCTTTTGTTTACAGAGTAGTTAAGTATATCGGCGCTTACACAGCTGCTATGGGCGGTGTTGATGTTATCAGCTTTACTGCAGGTGTTGGTGAGAACAGCGGCTTCGTTCGCGGACTTGTTTGCGAGAAGCTTTCATTCATCGGCGCTACTTTAGACAAAGAGGCTAATAAGGTTCGTGGAAATGAACAGGTTATTTCAGGCGCTGACAGCAAGGTAACTCTTATGGTTGTTCCTACAAACGAAGAGCTTGCTATCGCTAGAGACACTGTTGCTCTTTGCAAATAATCTGGTTTTTAAAGGGGTTATATGAAGGAACTGAATTCTTGTAAGGATGCAATGGCACAGAGCATTGAAAATAACTATTTTGCCGTAGCCCATTTATATAAAGATGAAAAGGCTATGGAAATGCATATTCACGATTGCTATGAGGTGTATTTTTCTATATCCGGTGGTAAACAGTTTTTAATAGATAATAAGGTTTATGACATTGAGCCTGGAGATCTATTCCTTATTAATCAGTATGATTCTCATTATCTTACTCAGATTGATAAGGAGCTCCACGAGAGGATTGTTATCATGATCGATCCTGAGTATATGCGCAGCATTTCAAGTAAGGATACCAATTTGGATGCTTGCTTTCAGGAAAGAGATGACAAGTTTTCACACAAGCTTTCTTTATCGCAGGAGCAGCAGGGAAGATTTCTTTATTTTATAAACAAGATAATTACCAGCAACGGATATGGACATGATTTGTTAGAAAGAGCTACTTTTACAGAGCTTTTTGTGATGATCAACAGCATTATAAATGATAAGAAGGACAACAAGGCTACCGAGAAGCCTGCTACCTACAACGAGCAGGTTGATGCCATTCTTTCTTATCTAAATAATAATATTCAGTATCCAATTAGCATTGGGGATCTGGCGAAACATTTCTACATCAGTGAATCCTATATTTGCAGGATTTTCAAGGCTGCCACCGGGACAACTATCAACAAGTACATGACGGCGAGAAGAATTTCTATTGCCAAGTCACTGCTTGCGGAAGGAACCGGAGTAAGTGAGGTGTGTGACAGATGCGGATTTAGTGATTACAGCAATTTTTTGAAGGCGTTTACTAAGTCTGTAGGTATTTCTCCTAAGAAGTATTCGCAGTACTGTAACAGATAAAATAAAAAGATGTTGACAAATGAATATGTTATGGATATACTACTTAGGTATGCTAATGAATAAACGTAAACAATTGCCTACATGAAGGCAGTTTCTTATACGGTTACTGTAAGGAGGTGTTACTCAAATGTCAATCTGCCCAAAGAATAAGTCATCAAAAGGCCACAGAGACCAGAGAAGAGCTAACTGGAAAATGACAGCTCCAACTCTTGTAAAGTGCAGTCATTGTGGAGCTCTTATGCAGCCTCATCAGGTTTGCAAGAAGTGTGGTTACTACAATAAGAAGAACATTGTTGAAACTGAGGCTTGATAGTTTTGGTACAACTCCAATAGTTCGAATTTAAAGGCTTTCCGATGCTTTCGGAAAGCCTTGATTTTTGCATATCACTCTAGTATATTAAAATAAGTTGAAATCGAATCGGGGGACGTATCTATGTCAGAACTTGTTAGAGTAGCACTGGATGCAATGGGAGGCGATGAGGCTCCTTTCGTAACTGTAAAAGGTGCGGTTGATGCTGTTAAAGAGTCCGAAAACCTGAAGGTATTCCTTGTTGGTAAGAGTGATATTGTTGAGAAAGAACTATCCAAGTATGACTACAACAAGGAACGCATTGAGATCATCAATGCCAATGAGGTCATTGAGATGGCTGAGCCACCTGTAATGGCCATCAGAACCAAGAAGGACTCATCTATTGTAAAGGCTATGTATATGGTGAACCACGGTGAGGCTGATGCCTATGTCTCCGCAGGTTCAACCGGAGCTACACTGGTAGGCGGACAGGTAATTGTCGGAAGGCTTAAGGGTGTAGACAGAGCTCCACTTGCTCCGCTTATTCCAACAGAGAAGGGCAATTCTCTTCTCATTGATTGCGGTGCAAATGTAGATGCAAGATCCAATCACCTTGTTCAGTTTGCCAAGATGGGAACTGTATACATGGAGAACATAATGGGTATCAAGAACCCTACAGTTGGCATAGTTAACATCGGCGCCGAAGAGGAAAAGGGCAATGCTCTTGTTAAGGAGACCTTCCCACTTCTCAAGAACTGCCCTGACATTAACTTCATTGGTAGTATTGAGGCAAGGGATATTCCTGCCGGCGGAGCAGATATTATCGTATGTGAGGCATTTACGGGAAACGTAATTCTCAAGATGTACGAAGGCGTTGCCAAGTCTATGATGCATGTAATTAAGGATAGCCTTATGAGCAGCCTTAAGACCAAGATCGGTGCGCTTCTTATTAAGGATGATCTTAAGAAGTCACTGGGGAATTACAGCATGGACAAGTATGGCGGAGCACCTATGCTTGGACTTAAAGGCCTTGTGGTCAAGACCCACGGAAGTGCCACTGATGTCGAGGTCAAGAATTCTATTTTGCAATGTGTAACATTCACTGAACAGAAGATAAGCGAGAAGATCAGTGAGAAGCTTTCACAGGACTAATAGATCAGTATTAAATCATAAAATATGAAGCAGTAAGAGAGGCTATTGTTATGGAATTTGAAAAGATGAAAGAAGTTATTGCAAACGTTCTCAACGTTGATCCTGAGGAGATCACATTGGATACAACCTTTACTGAGGATCTTGGAGCTGATTCCCTGGACCTTTTCCAGATCATCATGGGACTCGAGGACGAATTTGATGTTCAGATCGAGCCTGAGAAGGCTGAGAACATCACTACAGTAGGAGAGGCTGTTGAGCTTCTTAAGACTGCAATTTCTGGCAAATAATTGTTTTTAATACAATATATATGAAATGAGGCAGTGGAGGCACTGCCTTTTTTCATATAATGGAGTAATTATGCTTAGCGAACAGGAAATCAAAGAATTCGAAAGTAAAATTGGATATACCTTCAAGGACAAGGAACTGCTTATTCAGGCCTTTACCCACAGTTCCCAGGTCAATGAACAGAAGATAAATAAAAGACCTGACTATGAAAGACTTGAGTTTTTGGGAGACGCAGTGCTTGAGATGATCTCCAGTGCATATCTTTTCAGAACTTATCCTGATAAAAAAGAGGGTGAGATGTCCAAGATAAGGGCTTCACTGGTTTGTGAACCTGCACTTGCCTACTGCTCTGAGCAGATTCAGCTTAAAAAGTACATTCAGCTTGGTAAGGGAGAGGAAGCCACCGGAGGCAGAAACAAAGAGTCTATTATCGCTGATGTTATGGAGGCTGTTATCGGAGCTCTTTTCCTAGATGGTGGAATAGAAGAGTCAAAGCGCTTTATTGACAGTTATGTTCTGACAAATGCCGATAGCATGCAGATGTTCAGCGACAGTAAGTCTATATTACAGGAGATTGCTCAGGGGGAGAATCTCGGGACAATCAGATATGAAATTTGTGGCGAAAGTGGCCCTGAACATGATAAAATATTTGATGTCCGCGTTTTTGTTGGAGATAAGAATTTGGGAGAGGGGACAGGAAAAACCAAAAAGGCTGCTGAACAGAAGGCGGCTTATCAGGCTCTTCTTGTATTAAAGAATAAGTAAGAAATGTATTTAAAAAGTATTGAGGTTCATGGCTTTAAGTCTTTTGCCAATAAGATAAAATTTGATTTTCATAACGGTATCACCGGAATCGTAGGACCCAACGGATCAGGTAAGAGTAATGTAGCTGATGCGGTCAGATGGGTTCTCGGTGAACAGCGTATCAAACAGCTGCGTGGCGGATCCATGCAGGATGTTATTTTCTCAGGCACAGAGCTGCGTAAGCCTCTTGGCTACGCTTATGTTGCCATCACTTTGGACAATTCAGATCATTCCCTTGCAATTGACTATGATGAGGTCACTGTATCCAGAAGACTTTATCGTTCGGGAGAAAGTGAATATATGATTAACGGCTCAGCCTGCAGACTTAAGGATGTAAATGAGCTGTTTATGGATACCGGTATCGGTAAAGAGGGTTACTCTATCATTGGACAGGGGCAGATTGATCAGATCCTTTCAAGCAAGCCCGAGGACAGGCGTAATCTTTTTGATGAGGCTGCCGGTATCGTGAAATTCAAGTCCCGCAAGGAGACTGCTATCAAGAAACTTGAAGAAGAGAAGATCAATTTGACAAGACTTAGCGACATTCTCTCAGAGCTGGAGAAGCAGATTGACCCTTTGGAGAAGCAGTCTGAAGTTGCCAAAGAGTATTTAAAGCTCCGCGAAAGACTTAAGACCCTCGACGTAAACATGTTCCTTCTTGAGAACAAGAACCAGAAGGCCCAGTTCGAAGAGGCAGAGAAGAACCTTGAAATAGCTATTAATTCCCTGGATGAAGCCAAGGCTTCATATGAGAAGACCAAGGAAGAATACGAGAGCATTCAGAGCAGAATAGAAGCTCTTGATAAGGAGATAGACGAGGCAAGAGCCAAGATCACAGACTCTTCCGTACAGAAGGAGAAGCTTGAGGGACAGATTGGTATCCTCAACGAGAAGATCAAGGCTGCCACAACAAATGATGCTCATTTTAAGACCAGACAGAGGGATGAGCAGACCAAGATCGACGAGAAGACCAAGGAAAAAGAGAAATATATCGCCGAGAAGGAAGCAGTAGATAAGGAAGCGGAGGCTCTTTTAACAGACAGAAATGCTGCAAGAAAAGAGCTGGAAGCAGTTCAGACCAAGATTTCAAATACCAACGATGAGATTGAAGAGTGCAAGAGCACGATTATTGAGACCCTGAACCTTCGTGCCACTATCAAATCCAAGCTTAGTTCCCTGGATACCATGAAGGAACAGGTCAACATCAGAAAGGCTGAGCTTACCAGTAAGCTTGTAAGAGCCAGATCTGATGAGTCCAAGCAGGAAGAGACCATTAAAAAACTCAGAGATGAGTTCGATCGTATCACTTCAGAGATTTCCGAGATGAACAAGAAGCAGAAATCTGCTGAGCAGGAAATCGTAAGTATCCGCGAGGAGATGACGGGGAAGGATACAGAACTTCGTAAGACTCAGGAGCTTTATCAGCAGGCCAAGTCCAATCTTGCCGCGCTGGCTAACATTACAGAGAGATACGAGGGTTATGGTGGCAGTGTCAAGAAGGTTATGGAGCGCAAGGACGATACCAGGGGAATCATCGGTGTTGTTGCTGATATCATCAAGACCAAGCCTAAATATGAGACAGCTATCGAAGTTGCTCTTGGCGGTAATATTCAGAATATTGTAACAGATGATGAAGAGACAGCCAAGAAGATGATTCAGTATCTTAAGGATACCAAGGCAGGAAGAGCTACTTTCCTTCCCCTTACATCACTGGACAATCCACCTGAACTCAAGGCAAAAGAGGCTCTTGAGGAGGAAGGTGTCCTTGGCATGGCTGACGAGCTGGTTGAGACAGATCCTAAATATAAGAGCGTAGCAAAGGCTATGCTGGGCAGAATTGTGGCTGTTGATAACATCGACAATGCTGTTAAGATTGCCCGTAAATACAAGTACACCGTAAGAATGGTAACCCTTGAGGGTGAACTTTTGGTTCCCGGCGGAGCTATCAGTGGTGGTGCTTTCAAGAATAATTCAAATCTCCTGGGTAGAAGACGTGAGATGGATGAACTTGAGGCAAATGTCAAGAAGTACAGCACTCGCCAGGATGAGATTCAGAAGGAAATAGAAGATCTCAAGAAAAAGAGAAATGAGCTCAGAACCCTGGCAGAGGAGATAAGAACAGAACTTCAGGGCAAGTTCATCGAGCAGAACACTGCAAGACTTAACGTTCAGAACGAAGAACAGCGTCAGGAGGAGCAGAAGGGCAATTACACAGATCTTAAGGCTGAAAATGATGAGATTGAGGCAAAGATCGCAGAGATAGCTTCTGAAAAGGAAGAGGCAGAGAATGCTCTTTCCGATTCTGAGACTGTTGAAAAGAACTGCTCAGAAAAGGCTAATAGATTCCAGAAGGAACTGGAAGGACTTCACGAGATTGAAGAACAGGAAAACGAGAAGGTTTCCAAGTGGGATATCGAATACGAGAAGATAGCTCAGAAACAGGAATTCCAGCAGCTCAATATAGATCGTGTGGAAGAAGAGATTGAAAATGAGCAGAAGGCACTGGAGGAGATCAATGAATCCTTAAAGGCCAATGAAGAGGCTCTGAATCAGAGTAAGAAGGACATTGAACAGGTAAGACTCACCATTGAAGCTTCCACCAATGTTCACGACGAGAGCAGCAAGGAGCTGGAAGAGAAGAAACAGCAGAAATCAGAGCTTACAGAATCCCAGAAGGAATTCTTTGGTAAGACTGAGGAACTCAATTCCCAGATGTCCAGTCTGGACAAGGAAGTTACAAGACTTTCTGCAAAGAAGGAAAAGTGTCAGGAGACAATCGAAGCTCAGATCAACTATATGTGGAATGAGTATGAGATCACTCTTTCTGATGCAGCACTTCTTCGTGATGAGTATATGACTGATGTTCCTGCTATGAGGAAGGAAACAGGTTCTCTTAAGGAATCTATCAGAAAGCTTGGGGATGTTAACGTAAATGCCATCGAGGATTACAAGAATCTCATGGAGAGATATACCTTCATGAAGACCCAGCACGATGACCTTATTGAAGCTGAGGAGCAGCTAAAGGGCATCATTAAGGATCTGGATGAGTCCATGAGGAAGCAGTTTGTTGAACAGTTCAACAAGATAAATGTTGAGTTTGACAAGGTCTTCAAGGAGATGTTCGGCGGCGGACATGGTAGTCTTCAGCTTAACGAGGAAGAGGATGTCTTAGAGGCAGGAATCGGAATTAACGCACAGCCTCCGGGCAAGAAGCTGGTAAACATGATGCAGATGTCCGGTGGAGAGAAGGCTCTTACTGCCATTGCACTTCTTTTTGCAATTCAGAACTTAAAGCCATCACCATTCTGTCTTCTTGATGAGATCGAGGCGGCCCTTGATGAGAACAACGTTGTCCGCTTTGCCAAGTATCTCCATAAGCTTTCAAGCACTCAGTTTATTGTAATTACTCATCGTCGTGGTACAATGGAAAGTGCTGACAGACTTTATGGTATTACCATGCAGGAAAAGGGTGTTTCAACTCTTGTAAGTGTTAACCTTATTGATAAGGAGCTGACAAATTAATGGCGAATTTTTTTACACGTTTACAACAGGGGCTCTCCAAAACAAGAGACAATATTGCAAAGGGAATAGATAACGTTTTTAACGGATTTTCCAGTATAGATGACGATTTCTATGAGGAGCTGGAAGAAACCCTTATTATGGGGGATATCGGCATCAATGCCACCAGCAAGATCATGGATGAACTCAGAAGTCAGGTAAAAGAGAAGCATATCAAGGATCCATCCGAGTGCAAGCAACTTCTTATAGATGACATCAGAGAGCAGATGAAGACTGACGAAAATGCCTATGACTTCGAGGATAAGAAGACTATTATTTTTATTATTGGAGTTAACGGAGTAGGTAAGACTACATCCGTAGGTAAATTGGCATCCATATTTAAGAACAATGGCAAGAGGGTTCTTATTGCTGCTGCGGATACCTACAGAGCTGCGGCAACAGAGCAGCTTAAAGAGTGGGCTGACAGAGCAGGAACACCTATTATTGCGGGAAAAGAAGGTGCTGATCCTGCCAGTGTTATTTATGACGCTGTAGGTGCATTTAAGGCAAGAAACTGTGATATTCTCATTGTTGATACTGCAGGAAGACTTCACAATAAAAAGAATCTTATGGAAGAGCTTGCCAAGATGAACAGAATCATTGACAAGGAACTTCCCGGAGTATGGCGCGAGAACTTCATTGTTCTTGACGGAACTACCGGACAGAATGCCCTTAATCAGGCAAAGGAGTTTGGTGAAGCAGCCAATCTTACCGGAATAATACTGACAAAGCTTGACGGAACAGCTAAGGGAGGCATTGCTGTGGCAATTGTTTCTGAGCTGAATATTCCTGTTAAATATATTGGTGTTGGTGAAGGAATAGATGATCTTCAGCGTTTTGATTCAAATGAATTCGTAAACGCACTGTTTATGTGATATGCAATATATGTAAAACGGAGGAATAACTGATGTCTGATAGCAAGATGACCCTGGACAAATTTGAGGAAGCCTACGAGGATGTGAAAAAGGTAACCCTCGAAACTAAGCTTATTTACAGTGATTACTGGAGTGGCGTAACCGGAAACAAGGTATATTTAAAACCTGAGAACCTTCAGAGAACAGGTGCCTACAAGGTTAGAGGCGCTTATTACAAGATAACCACATTAACTGATGAAGAGAGGGCGAAGGGACTTATTACCGCCTCAGCCGGCAACCACGCTCAGGGTGTTGCTTATGCTGCAAAATGCTATGGAGTAAAGGCAACGATAGTAATGCCTACTTCAACTCCCCTTATTAAAGTAAACAGAACCAAGGCTCTTGGAGCTGAAGTTGTTCTTCACGGTAATGTTTATGATGAGGCCTATGAGAAGGCTGTAGAACTGTCCAAGGAATATGGATATACCATGGTTCACCCCTTCAATGACCTTGATGTAGCAACAGGTCAGGGCACAATTGCTATGGAGATCATCAAGGAACTTCCAACCGTTGACTATATTCTTGTTCCTATCGGTGGAGGCGGACTTGCAACAGGTGTTTCAACTCTGGCTAAGCTTCTTAATCCCAAGATCAAGGTTATCGGCGTAGAGCCTGCCGGTGCTGCCTGCATGAAGGAGTCCATCAAGGAAGGACATGTTGTTACCCTGCCTTCTGTAAATACCATCGCTGACGGTACAGCGGTTAAGACTCCTGGAGAGCTTATTTTCCCTTATCTTGCAGAGAATATTGACGATATCATCACAGTTCCCGATGAGGACCTGGTTGTTTCATTCCTGGATATGGTTGAGAACCATAAGATGGTTGTTGAAAATTCAGGACTATTATCAGTAGCTGCCCTTAAACAGCTTGATTGTAAGGACAAGAAGATTGCCTGCGTACTTTCAGGTGGAAACATGGACATCATCACCATGTCTTCAGTTGTACAGCAGGGACTTATCATGAGAGACAGAATCTTCACCGTATCTGTTCTTCTTCCTGATAAGCCGGGAGAACTTTCAAGAGTATCCGGTATTATTGCTGATGTAAGCGGAAACGTAATCAAGCTGGAGCACAACCAGTTTGTTTCAATCAACAGAAGCGCTGCGGTTGAGCTTCGAATTACCCTTGAGACCTTCGGAACAGAACACAAGCAGCAGATCATTGATGCTCTGGACAAGAATGGTTACAAACCAAGAATAGTAAGGACAAATATCTAATATGAGTAGTAATCGTGCACACGGTATTAAGAAAAGAGTTATGGAGTACCTGATGATCACCTGTGGTGCATCACTTTATGGTCTTGCCACAGCTCTTTTGATAGATCCAAATGACATAGCACCGGGAGGTATTACCGGTCTTGCCATTGTATTTAACAGACTGGTACCTATCGGTACAGGTATGTGGTTTTATATCATGAATATACCAATTCTGATTCTGGCTATCTGGAAGTTTGGAATCAGGTTCACGGTATCTACAATCTATGCTACAACGGTAATTTCCTTTGTGACGGATCTTGCCAGCAGATATCTTTCTGCATATCAGATAAAGGACATGATCCTTGGCGTCACCATCGGAAGCGCATTATGCTCCATAGCCATGGGACTTGTTTTCAAAAGCCATGCTACAAGCGGCGGAACAGATGTTATAATAAAAATACTTAGAATCAAATACCCCCATATCAAAACCGGTATGCTTTATCTTATGACCGATGTAATAGTTTTGATGATCGCGGGCTTTGTGTTCGACGATATTACTAAGGTTCTTTATTCATTCATCTCAGTAATGGTCACATCCTATGTGCTGGACCTGGTGCTTTATGGAAGAGACGGAGCGAAGCTTATTTATATTATTTCAGACAAACCGGACATTATAACCGCAAGACTCTTAGAGGAACTGGATATAGGTGTCACTCATGTATTTGCGCAGGGCGCCTACAGTGGAGAGAAGAAAAAGGTTATAATGTGCGCTATCAGAAAAAGATTATCACCACAGGCTGAGGATATTGTAAGAGACGAGGATCCGAATGCATTTATGATTGTTTCCAGTGCCAGTGAGATTTTTGGCGAAGGCTATAAAAGCTATTTTGACGAGAGAATGTGAGTTTAGAATATGGCCCAGGATAGAAGAAAGAGCTTCGGAACGAGGCATATGCACAATGCGGTGTCTATTATATTTTTGAGCTTAGTGTCAATTTTGGCACTGTCTTTTTGTGTCTATTTACTGCTTATAAATGCAAAACTGGAAAAAGAGGAAGAGGCTGTAAAGCTGGAGCTGGAAGCTATTACTAAAGAAGGCTATTACACTAAGGCAGAGGCCAATCAGATGGTGGAGGATGCCAAAATAAAGGCCAGTGTAGAGGCGACCAATTCTCTGAAGGATAAGATTCAGAGTAAGCTTGAAGCCGGTGAGGGAACAACATCCACCATCAGATCTCTTTTCCCTGAGCAGATGGTAGTGGCCAGCGGCGGAAGATATTACTTCCTGCCGATCAGTGACAACATTGAACATCACGGCTTTGCTGATACTGACTTTGAGATTGATGACAATGGATATCTGCAATATCTGGGAAATGATGAGTCAGTCAAGATCGCAAATGGTATTGATGTATCCAGATTCCAGGGCAAGATTGACTGGAAGAAAGTTGCGGAATCCGGAATTGATTTCGCTTTTATCAGAGTTGGTCTTCGTGGAACATCAGAAGGAAAGCTCCTGGTAGACGACATGTTTGAGACCAACATAAAGGGTGCAATAGAAAACGGCATCAAGGTTGGTGTATATATTTATTCCCAGGCTCTTAATGAGGAAGAGGCCAAGGAAGAGGCGAGGCTTGTACTTGATAATATCGAGCCCTACAACATAACTTATCCTGTGGTAATTGATATTGAATCCGCTGATTCTGAGACTGCCAGGACCAATGAACTTACCTCTGATGAATATGAGATTGTGGCTAAGACCTTCTGCGACATGGTTAAGAGCGCAGGCTACGAACCTATGATTTATGGTAATGTTAAGTCTTTTACTCTTCTTATGGATGCTGAGGATGTTGATGAATACGGCATCTGGATTGCTTATTACGGAACACCTTTGTATTATCCATATCATTTCAACGTTTGGCAGTACAGCTCCACAGGCAAGATTAATGGCATTGACGGCCATGTAGACCTTAATATCTGCATTACTGATTATTGATACTTTTGGAGTTTCTTTTTCAGATACAACAAGGAGTCGACTTTTGGAAAATGCATTTGATTCTTCATTGCCTCTTGGAGCATATGAAGAGAAGGGATATCTGGATCAGGATTTTAAGTTCTTTCATATAAGAAACCACGAAAAATTTGATATTCCATACCATTATCACGATTTTCATAAGCTTGTTCTTATCCTTAGCGGTAAAACAAAGTATTATATCGAAGGGCGAGAGTATGAACTTTTGCCCTTTGATTTTGTTATAGTAAACAGATTTTTGATTCATAAGCCCGAAGTTCTTGAGAAGGATATCTATGACAGGATAATTCTTTATCTTAGCGACGAGTTCCTTCAGAAATACAATCTTCTGGACGCTTTCGTTAAATCAAAGGAGATTGGAAGCAGCGTAGTAAGGCTTCCGGGCGATGTGAGCGCGTCTATTTTTGACCAATTCATGCAGATTGAGGAGGACATCAAGAACGAAGAGACGCAGTACGCCGGAGAACTTATAACAAGGATCGATGTCTTAAAGGCTCTCATCAGCTTTAACAAGGCCTGTATTGCTGAGGACTTTGGCTTTAAGCCTGAGGCCAGATATAACCGAAAGGTCATCGAGATCATTACCTATATCAATGATAATCTGGGAAAAGACCTTTCGATTGATCTTTTGGCTGACCGCTTTTTCATGAGTAAGTACCATATGATGAGAATTTTCAAGAATGAAACCGGATATTCCATCCATCAGTACATTTCGGAAAAGCGAATTCTTCTGGCAAGAAATCTTATTATAAGTGGAATGCCGGCTACAAGCGCCTGCCTTGAATGCGGCTTTAAGGACTATTCATCCTTTAGCAGAGCCTTTAAAAATCAGCTTGGAATCCTGCCATCGGAGGTTAAGATTTGATGATTTATAAGTGTCAAGAAAAAATACTTGACACTTATATTTTTTTTGTTTATTATAAGCATTGTGTTTAAAGGTGACCAGGTATGAAGAAAATCGTGGAGCAAGGCTTGTTATATGATTTTTATGGCGAGCTTTTGACTGAGCATCAAAAAGAAATATACGAGGCTGCTGTTTACAATGATATGTCTCTTACAGAGATTGCCGAGGAGAACGGCATCAGTAAACAGGGAGTCCACGATCTTATAAAAAGATGTACCAATACTCTTCAGGGATACGAGGACAGACTTCATATGATCAGGCGTTTTGAGGCTATCAAGGACACTGCCGAGGAGCTTTCAAAACTGTCGGATTCTATGACAGACAATGATAAGCTTAGAAGAGAGATTCGGAGCATTTCCGACAGAATATTAGAGGAGCTTACTTAATAGATGGCTTTTGAAAGTCTTACCGATAAATTACAAAATGCATTCAAGAACCTTAGGAGCAAGGGTGCTCTTACAGAAGAGGACGTCAAGGCCGCTTTAAAAGAGGTTAAGATGGCACTCCTTGAGGCGGACGTAAGCTTTAAGGTTGTTAAACAGTTTATTTCATCAGTTCAGGAAAGAGCTATTGGTGAAGACGTACTTAATGGTCTTAATCCTGCACAGATGGTTATCAAGATAGTTAATGAAGAGATGATAAAGCTCATGGGGTCTGAGACCACAGAGCTTACACTTCAGGATAGCAAGTATATTACTGTTATCATGATGTGCGGACTTCAGGGTGCCGGTAAAACTACCACCGCAGCCAAGCTTGCTGGCAAGCTTAAGGCAAAGGGAAGAAAGCCCCTTTTGGTTGCATGTGATATTTACAGACCTGCCGCTATTGATCAGCTGGAAATTAACGCTAAGAAGCAGGAAGTCGATTTCTTCTCTATGGGAACCGATGTTAATCCTGTTAAGATTGCAAAATCCGCTATGGATTATGCCAAGGAAAAGGGCATGAACGTAGTGATTTTTGATACAGCCGGACGACTTCAGATCGATGAAGCGATGATGAAGGAGCTTCGGGACATCAAGGATGAGATTGCTGTTCATCACACAATCCTCGTTGTTGATGCAATGACCGGACAGGAAGCCGTAAATGTTGCCGAAGAGTTCAATGAGAAGGTTGGTATTAACGAAATCATCCTCTCCAAGATGGATGGCGACACCCGAGGCGGTGCAGCCCTTTCCACAAAGGCTGTTACAGGAAAGCCTATCCTCTATGTGGGTATGGGCGAGAAACTCTCAGACCTTGAGCAGTTCTATCCTGACAGAATGGCGAGCCGTATCCTTGGAATGGGTGATGTACTTTCTCTTATCGACAAGGCAGTTGAGGCTAACGCCGACAGAGACGTTGAAAAAGATCGTGAAATGGCCCAGAAGATGAAGAAGGGTAAGATCGATTTTGAGATGTATCTGGAGAGTATGAAGGCCATGAGAAACATGGGTGGCCTTGGCTCAATCATGTCAATGCTTCCGGGAATGGGCAAGATCAGTGATGATATGCTTCCTGATGAGAAAAAGCTTGCCAAGATGGAGGCAATTGTGCTTTCAATGACTCCTGAGGAGCGCAAGAATCCTAAGCTTATGAGTCCTCAGAGAAAGTTCAGAATCGCTAAGGGATCCGGAAACGATATTGCAGATGTCAACAGATTTATCAAGCAGTTTGAACAGATGCAGAAGATGATGAAGCAGATGCCCGGACTTGTGGGCGGCAAGAAAGGCTTTGGCAAGTTCGGAGGCTTCGGCGGTATGGGCGGTTTCCCAGGAGGAAAGTTCCCATTCTGAGACAATGATATGTCTATCAGCTAAATGCTGTTTTATACATATAACAACAAATATTCTATCTTAATTTTATTTAATGGAGGAAATTAAAATGGCAGTAAAGATGAGATTAAAGAGAATTGGTAAGAAGAAGGTTCCTTTCTACAGAATTATCGTTTCTGATTCAAAGGCTCCTGTACAGGGTAAGTTCATCGATGAGATCGGAACATACGATCCTAACACAGATCCCAGCACAGTAAAGATCGACGCAGAACTTGCAAAGAAGTGGCTTTCAAACGGTGCACAGCCTACAGAGTCAGTTGCAAAGCTTCTTAAGCAGGCCGGCATTAAGTAATTTATTTAACTAATAACATAACATGCCGGGGGGTATTCAATGAAAGAATTAGTTGAAGTTATCGCCAAGGCTCTTGTAGACAATCCGGGAGAGGTTGTTGTTACAGAGAAAACCGAAGGGCGTAATATCGTAATCGAGCTTCATGTAGCTCCATCAGACATGGGCAAAGTAATTGGCAAGCAGGGTCGTATTGCTAAGGCAATCCGTGCCGTTGTCAAGGCAGCATCAACACGTGAGAATCTCAAGGTTGATGTGGAAATTGTGTAATATGATATAGGGATTCAAAGTCAAGCACTGCTGTGCTTGCACAAAGCAGTGCTTGACCTTGAAGACCGAACAAACATGAGGAAAAAAGATACGCGAAGAATGAGCGGATCGATTTCCGAATGTTTGTAGGATTGCGAAAGTTTTGAAAAAACTTAGCAATCCGTATATCATATATGTATAGATTTTATAGGTCGGATAAGCATTTTGTTTATTCGACCTTTTTTAAAGGAAATGTATATGAATTTTCATATAATGACATTGTTCCCTGAGATGATTGAACAGGGACTTTCTACAAGTATATTAGGAAGAGCCAAAGAGAAGGGCTATATTGATTTTGAAGCAGTAAATATAAGAGATTACTCTGCTGATCTTAAGCACCGAAAAGTGGATGATTATACTTACGGCGGAGGAGCCGGGATGCTCATGCAGGCTCAGCCAATCTACGACTGCTTCAATGCAATACTTGATAGAATTGGTAAAAAAGAAAGTAGCTGCGACGGAGCAGATGAGAATATAGGACTTGGCGTAAAAAGACCCAGGGTGATTTACGTAACACCGCAGGGGGCTGTTTTTAACCAGCAGATGGCTGCTGATTTTGCCGGGGAAGATGATCTTATTTTCCTCTGTGGACACTATGAAGGCGTTGATGAGAGAGTTCTGGAGGAGATTGTTACCGATTATGTTTCCATAGGAGACTATGTTCTTACAGGCGGAGAGCTTCCGGCCATGGTAATGATCGATGCCATTTCAAGACTGGTTCCGGGAGTCCTTAACAACGACGAATCAGCCATGACTGAGAGCTTTAACAATAGTCTCTTGGAATATCCACAGTACTCAAGACCTGAGGAATGGATGGGTAAAAAGGTGCCGGCAATTCTTTTGTCCGGAGACCACAAAAAAGTTGATGAATGGAGACTGGAACAGTCTATAATAAGAACTAGGGAAAGACGGCCGGATCTTTATGAAAAGTGGCTCTCTGAAAATCCTCCAAAGCCGGAGAAGAAAAAGAGAAGGCGCAAGAAGAGTAGCACAGAAACAGAGAGCAACACAAATACAGAAACTAAAACATATACAGAAGCAAAAACAGATACAGAAACAGACAGTAATTGAGGATAATATATGACAGACAGATTTCAGGTTGGAGTAATTGCATCAACACATGGACTTCAGGGAGAAGTAAATGTTTTTCCCACAACTGAGGACCCTAACAGATTCAAGAAGCTTAAGAAGGTGACACTTCATACCCAGCGCGGGGAAGAGCTTGAACTTGAGGTTCAGAGTGCCAGATTTTTCAAGAAGTTCGTAATTGTAAAGTTCAAGGAGTTCAATAATATTAACGATGTTGAGAAATTCAGGGGCTGTGAACTTACAATTGACAGGAAAGATGCCTTAAAGCTCGAGCCCGGAGAGTATTACTGCGCAGATCTCATCGGTCTTGATATTGTTGATGAGGAAGGGAATGTATTAGGTAAGGTTTCCGATATAATTCAGACCGGTGCCAATGATGTCTATGAGATGACAAGACAGGACCAGGAAGAGAAGGTCTATGTGCCTGCTATCAAAGACTGCGTTAAGGAAATTAACATAGAAAAGGGGCAGATTGTAATCCATGTTATGGATGGTCTTTTATAATAGTGACTTTTGCATAATAATGAATTATAATAAATGAGTAAAATCGTGTTTGAATTTCTTTTAATACTATATTGGGTGGTGTTCTAAATGGTAGATTATACTGAGGGTGCTGGATATCAGTATCATACTCATGTTAAGCCAGGCGATGTTGGAAGATATGTACTTTTAACAGGAGATCCCGGCAGATGTGAATCTATTTCTAAATTATTCGATGATCCCAAATTTGTTGCTTATAACAGAGAATATAATTGCTACACAGGTACTCTGTGTGGTGAAAAGATAAGTGTTATCTCACATGGAATCGGCGGAGCTTCTACAGCTATCTGCGTAGAAGAGCTTGCTAAGTGTGGTGCGGACACTTTTATTCGCATGGGTACTTCCGGAGGAATGCAGGAAGATGTTATAGGCGGTGATCTGGTAATTGCTTCCGGTGCCATTCGTGCAGAGGGAACTTCCAAAGAGTATGCGCCTATCGAATACCCTGCTGTAGCTACTTTTGAAGTGGTTAATGCGCTGGTAAATGGCGCCAGGAAGGCAGGAGCAAGATATCACGTAGGTGTTGCACAGTGTAAGGATTCTTTCTTTGGCCAGCACGAGCCTGAGACCAAGCCTGTTGGACAGGAACTTCTTTACAAATGGGATGCATGGATCAAATGCGGAGCTCTTTGTTCAGAGATGGAGAGTTCAACGCTGTTTATCGTAGGCAACTATTTGAGACTCAGGACAGGAGCTGTCCTTTTGGTTGTTGCTAATCAGGAGAGGGCTAAAAAGGGTCTTTCCAATCCTCAGGTCCATGACATGGATGCAGTATATAAGACTACAATCGAAGCTGTAAAAGAGCTGATTGCTTTGGATAAAGCCCAGTAAGGGTTTATCATAAAAGTTTCTATCATTATTTAATTACGGAGGGTAATTATGAAAAAGAAAATTTTCGCAGTATTAGTGGCTGCAACAATGGTGGCTTCATCACTCGTTGGATGTGGTGGATCAACAGGTGCATCAACAGGTTCTTCAGCTGAAATGAAGGTTGCAATGGTAACTGACTATGGCGATATCACAGACCAGTCTTTCAACCAGTCAACATACGAAGCTTGTAAGGCTTTTGGTGATGCCAACAAGGTTGACTTCACATACTACAAGCCCGAAGGCGACTCAGATGCTGAGCGTGTTGCCATGATCGATAAGGCTGTAGCTGATGGTTATAACGTAGTTGTTATGCCTGGTTACGCTTTCGCTGGCGCTATCAAAGAGACAGCAGAGACATATCCTGATGTTAAGTTCGTTGCTCTTGACGTTTCTGAGTATGACCTTGAGGGTGATTCTTCAGATTTCAACAACAAGACATTTGACAATGTATTCTCAGCAGTTTACCAGGAAGAGCTTCCAGGATACATGGCTGGTTACGCTGCAGTAAAGATGGGCTACACAAAGCTTGGTTTCCTTGGTGGTATGGCAGTTCCTGCAGTTATCCGTTATGGTTATGGTTTCGTTCAGGGTGCTGACGCTGCAGCTGCAGAGCTTGGCGCTGATGTTGAGATCAACTATGCTTATGGTAACCAGTTCTACGGTGATTCAGATATCACAGCTGCTATGGATACATGGTATCAGGGCGGCACAGAAGTTGTATTTGCTTGCGGTGGCGGTATCTTCTCATCAGCTGCTGAGGCTGCTGCTAAGACAGGCGGCAAGGTAATCGGTGTTGACGTTGACCAGAAGGCTACAATCGATGGAGCTTATGGTGATGGCATGACAATTACTTCTGCTATGAAGGGCCTTCAGGCTACAGTAAACACGCTTCTTTCAGCTATCAGAGATGGCAAGTGGGATTCTTATGCAGGACAGATCCAGAACCTTGGTCTTGTATCTGCTGATGATATGTCACAGAACTATGTAGGTCTTGCTGATTCTACAGTTTGGACAGATGGCTTCAAGGAGGCTGATTATAAGGCACTTGTTGCTGATATGGTAAACGGCAAGGTTTCAGTTTCTAACGATTCTTCTGCTGAGCAGCCTTCAGCTACAACAGCTAAGATCAACTTCCAGGGAAATATCAAATGATATAGGGATTCAAAGTCATAAGCTGTTGTGCTTGCACAAAACAGATTATGACCTTGAAGACCGAACAATGATGAGGAAAAAAGATATGCGAAGAATGAGTATATCGATTTCCGAATTATTGTAGGATTGCGAGAACGAAGTGAAGCAATCCGTATATCATCTCATTATGACTTAAGTTACAGGGATCGGCGGATTCATAGTCTTCCGGTCCTTATCTTTAATAAGTACACGGGGGTAAAACCTATGGCAGGAAACAGTGAATATGCTATTGAGATGCTGAACATTACCAAAAGATTTCCCGGTATCATAGCCAATGATAATGTTACATTGCAGCTCAAAAAAGGCGAGATCCATGCACTTCTTGGAGAAAACGGTGCTGGAAAATCTACTCTTATGAGTGTCCTTTTTGGTCTATATCAGGCTGAGGAAGGAATCATTAAGAAGGACGGTGTTGAGGTAAAGATCAGCAATCCTAACGATGCCAATGACCTTGGAATCGGAATGGTACATCAGCACTTTAAACTTGTTCAATGCTTTACAGTACTGGACAACATTATTCTCGGAGACGAGACTACAAAGCATGGATTTTTACAGAAGGAGGAGTCAAGAAAGAAGATTCTTGAACTCTCTGATAAGTATGGCCTTAAGGTAGATCCCGATGCAAAGATTGAAGATATCACTGTAGGTATGCAGCAGAGAACTGAGATTCTTAAGATGCTCTACAGAGATAATGAGATTCTTATTTTTGATGAGCCTACAGCGGTTCTTACTCCCGCTGAGATTGACGAGCTTATGGAAATCATGCGTAATCTGGCAAAAGAGGGAAAGTCGATCCTTTTCATTTCCCATAAGCTTGCTGAGATCATGGCTGTGGCAGACAGATGCTCTGTACTTCGAAGAGGTAAGTACATTGGAACTGTTAACATTGCTGACACCAACCAGGATGAGCTCAGCCGTATGATGGTTGGCCGTGACGTTCAGCTTGTGGCTACCAAGCAGGATAAAGAGCCCGGAGAAGTCATCCTCCATGTAGAGAATATGACTGTTCCTTCCAAGCTTCATCATAATAATGCGGTCAAGAACGTATCCTTTGATGTAAGAGCAGGAGAAATCGTATGTATAGCTGGAATCGACGGAAATGGTCAGACTGAGCTTGTTTATGGCCTTTCAGGACTTGAGAACTGCACAACAGGAAAGATTACTCTTTCAGGAAGGGATATTACCCATGCTTCCATCAGGGAGCGCTCAACCCATGGAATGAGCCATATTCCGGAGGATAGACACAAACATGGTCTTGTAATGGATTATTCCCTGGCTTACAACCTTGTACTTCAGAGATATTTTGAACCGGAGTTCAGCACAAAGTTTGGCTTCCTTAAAAAGGGCGAGATCAATAAGTACGCTGAGAGACTGATTGAGCAGTATGATATCAGATCCGGTCAGGGTGCACCTACAATCGCCCGCAGTATGTCCGGTGGTAATCAGCAGAAGGCCATAATTGCAAGAGAGATCGACAAGAATCCTGAACTTCTTATAGCTGTTCAGCCCACAAGAGGTCTTGATGTAGGAGCTATCGAGTACATCCATAAACAGCTCATAGCCCAGAGAGATTCAGGCCATGCAGTACTTCTTGTATCACTGGAACTGGAAGAAGTAATGAGTATCTCTGACAGAATTCTTGTAATGTACGAGGGCGAACTGGTCGGAGAGTTTAATCCTAAAGAAACAACACCTGAAGAGCTTGGCCTTTATATGGCAGGCGCTAAGAGAAAGGAGATCACAGCATAATGAGCAGATCAAACGGAAATATACAGTCTCAGAAATTCCTTTCAAGGCCTGCTGTTCAGGCAACATTGGCTGCGCTTTTGTGCATCGTTGTAGGACTCCTTATCGGATATATAGCGCTTCTTATAATCAGTCCTGCCGGAGCAACACAGGCTATCATCACAATTTTGAAGAACTATTTTACCTACCCGTCCAAAGCGGCTGCTATGAAGTACCTTGGCAATACTCTTGTTAAGGCCGCACCACTTCTTATGTGCGCACTTTCTATCCAGTTCTGTTATCAGGCAGGTCTTTTCAATATCGGAGCTGCCGGACAGTACGTTGCCGGAGCAGGAGCAGCTCTTTTCTGTGCCCTGGCCCTTCATATGCCTTGGATAGTATGTCTTTTGGCAGCACTTATCGCCGGTGGAATTTTTGGAATCATCGTAGGACTTTTGAAATCATACCTCAATGTAAACGAGGTTATTTCAGGAATCATGCTTAACTGGATAGGCCTTTATACAGTTAACATGCTTCTTTCAGGGGTAAAAGAGGTAGCAAGCCCATATACAGTAAATGTTGCTACGGAAAATCCCGGAGCACTTCTTCCGTCATTTGGTCTTGATAAGCTCTTTTCCAACAATAAATATGTAACCATCGCCATTCCTTTAGCTGTTCTTATTGCAATCCTCTTAAAGATTGTCCTTAGCAAGACAGTATTTGGCTATGAGATAAAGGCAACCGGTATTGCCAAGGATGCTGCAAAGTACAGCGGAATGAAAGAGAAGAGAAACGTTATCACAACTCTTTTCATAGGCGGTGCTCTTGCGGGACTTGGTGCGGCATTTTTGTTCCTTTCAGGCTATGAGCAGTGGTCAGTAACACAGTCTTCAGTTCCAAGCATGGGATTTAACGGTATTGCTGCTACATTCCTGGGCGGTCTCGATCCAATAGGAACTATTTTTGCATCATACTTTATCCAGCATATTACCAGTGGCGGATCATATCTTGATAAGAATATTTATCCTTCACAGATTTCGGATTTTATTTCCGCTATCATAATTTACCTTTGCGGATTTGTACTGATCTTTAAGCTTTATCTAAATAATTACCTCGGGGTAAAAGAGGAGAAGGCGAAAGAGAAAACAACTGCTTCGGCAAATAAAGAGGAAGGAGGTAACAAGTAATGATACTGCTTCTTCAATACACACTTTTATTTGCATCAGTACTTATTCTTGTAGCTCTGGGTGGATGCTTTTCAGAGCACTCCGGAGTCATCAACCTGGGCCTTGAGGGCATAATGGTTATGGGAGCCCTGGGAGGAGCACTTACACTTAAGTATATTTCTCCCGATCTTCCGGCTCTTTTGATTGTCCTGGCGGTTCTTGTGGCAGCAATCCTCAGCGGAATGATTTATTCTGTTCTTCTGGCTGTTGCCTGCATTAACCTTAAGGCTGACCAGACATTGGTTGGAACTGCTCTTAACATGCTTGCTGCAGCAGCTGCTACAGTTATTGTTAAGTCAATCAATATAGCAGAGAATCCTGATAATGTATCTTCAAATGTCCAGTATGTTCAGACCAAGAAGGCTCTTGTTGTCAGCATGGGTTCTTTCCAGTTTAACTGGTTCATGCTTGTGGCACTTATTGTATTAATAGCTGCATATGTGGTACTCTATAAGACCAGATTCGGCCTTCGTCTTATGGCATGCGGTGAACATCCTCAGGCTGCAGATAGTGTTGGTATCAACGTTTATAAAATGCGCTGGGCCGGAGTACTTATTTCCGGCATGCTTGCTGGAATCGGTGGTATTGTATATATCACAGCCGGTGTATCTGAATGGAAATTTGAGGTTGGTGTGGCAGGCTTTGGTTTCCTGGCCTTGGCGGTTATGATTTTTGGTCAGTGGAAGCCTCTCAACATTGGACTTGCAGCTTTGTTGTTCGGATTTTTCAGAGCCCTTTCCAATGTATATTCAGGCTTTGATTTCCTGGCAGCTTTAAATATTCCGGGATCAGTTTACAACATGATGCCTTACATAATCTCTCTGATTGTGTTGGCATTCACATCCTCCAGCTCCAGAGCTCCTAAGGCAGAGGGTATTCCTTATGACAAGGGCTCAAGGTAAAGAGTGGATGCTTTTTGCAAAAACTTACATGAAAAGAAGTGAGTCAGAATGGAAGAAAACAAGATAAAAGAACTTATAAGATATGCGCTTGATATGAGGAAGATGAGCTATACTCCCTATTCGCATTTCAATGTGGGTGCAGCGCTTCTTGCAAAGAATGGCAGGATTTATACGGGCTGTAATATCGAGAATGCATCTTACACTCCCACAAACTGTGCCGAGAGAACAGCGTTTTTTAAGGCTGTAAGTGAGGGAGTCAAGGAATTCGAGGCAATTGCAATAGTAGGTGGTCCAAAAGGATCTGATCCTGAAGGGATCTGTCCACCCTGCGGAGTGTGCAGGCAGGTAATGAGTGAGTTTTGTACAGATTCATTCCTTGTAATATGCGCAAAATCTGAGGATGAATACTGGGTAAAACCACTTACCGAGGTACTTCCTGACAGATTTGGACCTAAGGATTTATTAGATTAATTGATAACTGCCAAAAACTCTTGACTTCTCTTATTGCCCTATGGTATAGTATAGTACGTTGTGACAATCAGACGGTCCTCTGTTACAGAAACTATGTATTAAGAACGTCCATAGAATAGGAGAAAAGATATGAGTACAATTATCGCAGAGCTCGAGAAAGAGCAGCTGAACGCTAATGCACCTGAGTTTCACACTGGTGACACAGTAAGAGTTCACGCTAAGATCAAGGAAGGAAACCGTGAGAGAGTTCAGGTTTTCGAGGGAACTGTTAAGAAGATCCAGGGCGGTAGCAACCGTACAACTTTCACAGTAAGAAAAGAGTCTTACGGTGTTGGCGTTGAGAAGACATGGCCACTTCAC
>JAILMY010000158.1 GCA_024692165.1 Butyrivibrio sp.
AAGAGTAGCTGAATACGCTAAGGAAATAGCCCGGCGCGCCGGCTTTGACCCTGAAATGCAGCAGAGGATCTATATCACAGGTCTTTTACATGATGTTGGAAAAATCGGTGTTCCGGATGCCATCATCAACAAGGCAGGCAAACTTGATGACAACGAGTATGAAATAATCAAAATGCATCCCGAAAAGGGTTCAAAAATACTAAGAAATATACGAGAAATGCCGGAGCTTACCATAGGTGCCAGATGGCATCACGAAAGATATGACGGTAAGGGCTACCCTGAGGGGCTAAAAGGAGATGCCATTCCCGAAGAAGCTCGCATCATTGCTGTTGCTGACTCCTACGACGCCATGTCCAGCAACAGAAGTTATCGTCGTGGTCTTCCGCAAGAAAAAGTCCGCGCCGAAATTGAAAAGGGAAAAGGTACCCAATTCGATCCCGTATACGCGGACTTTATGTTAAAAATGATAGATGAAGACGTCAATTACGATATGCGAGAAAAGCACGAGGAATCTCAGTAATATTTACTTATTCTCAGCGCCATTATCTACAGATACGTTTATGCCTTCACTTTTAAGATTGATGTTTTTATTTACCTTTGCATCATAGGTTCCGGCCTTCATGATCTCTGTGAAATCTACGCCTGTAGCTTCTGACATGGTATCAAATACCTGTTTCATAACCACCGGGAGATCACCTGAAATCTCGCTGGCACCATTAGCTCCGTCACCGGTTCCGTATATATTGATCTTATCAATCTGTGAAAGAGGTTTTGCAATCTCAGCAGCCATCTGAGGCATGATCTTGATCATCATTTCAGCCATAGCAGCGCCGTTGTACTTCTTATAAGCTTCTGCTTTCTTTTCCATCGCTTCAGCTTCTGCAAGCCCCTTTGCCTTAATGGCTTCAGCTTCTGCCTTACCTTTAGCTTCAATACCTGCTTCCTCTGCATCATACTTTGCCTTGATACCTGCAGCTTCCTGCTCTGCAACGAACTTCTGATCTTCTGCTCTTGCTTTCTGAGCATCTGCTTCACGCTCCTGCTCATACTTTGCAGCTTCAGCTTTCTTCTGGCGCTGTACCAGTTCAGCCTCAGCCTTCTTCTCAGCCTGATACTTTTCAGCATCAGCCTTTTTCTCGATTTCTGCAGCAAGTTCCTGCTGTTTTACAAGAACTTCCTTCTGACGAAGCTCTGCTTCGCGCTCAGCCTTTGCAATCTGAGCATTTACAGTAGCTGTCTGAATAGATTTCTGCTGTTCCTGTTCCTGGATCTGATAAGCAGCATCAGCGATAGCGCCTGCTGTATCTGCTTCCTTTTTGAGTTCTGCCTGCTTAATGGCAAGGGCGTTATTCTTTTCAGCAATCTCAGTCTGTGCAAGAACTCTTGCATCGTTGGCAGCTTTATCAGCTTCAGCCTTTGCAATAGCTACGTCCCTGTCGGCCTGAGCCTTTGCGATAGCAGCGTCCTTTTTGATCTTAGCGGTGTTGTCCATACCAAGATCGTTTATAAGACCATTCTCATCTGTAACATTCTGGATGTTGCAGGAAAGAATCTCAATACCAAGCTTGTTCATATCCTTTGAAGCTTTTTCCATAACCTGATCGGAGAAGCTGTCTCTGTCAGTGTTGATGGTCTTAAGAGCAAGGGTGCCAATGATCTCACGCATGTTACCCTGTAATGAATCCTGGAGATCAAGTGTGATCTGATCAGGATCTTTGTTGAGGAAGTTCTTGGCTGCCAGTTGAATTGATTCTGTATCAGTTCCGATCCTTACCTTTGCTACAGCGTCAACATTTACATTGATGAAGTCGTTGGTAGGTACTGACTGTTCTGTCTTTATATCAACGGTCATCTGTCCAAGATAGAGCTTATCGACTCTCTCGAAGAATGGGAGCTTAACCCCTGCACGACCGATGAGAATTCTGGGTTTTCTTCTGATACCTGAAATGATGTAAGCCCTGTCTGGAGGAGCTTTTACATATCCCGCAACAATAATCATGATCAGTACAGCGATCAATGCGAAAATGGTGATGGTTTTTAGTGTCATACGTTCCTCTCTTTCTTAAGGCTTTCTGCCTTACAAAAACAACACTATTGTTGTTGAAATAAGTGTATGACATTCCGTAATCCCAATAAATATCGGGCATTGCGCCTTTGGTGATCATAATTCGCAGTTTCTGCAATTTTGTTTCAGTGCTCGCGTCTCTTATTTTAGTGCCTGTGCGATATCAGCGATGAGGTCCTCTTTGTCTTCAAGGCCACAGCTGATTCTGATAAGACCGGCAGGGATTCCTGCAGCTTCGAGCTGCTCATCTGTGAGCTGTCTATGGGTTGATGTGGCAGGATTCAGGCAGCAGGTTCTTGCATCAGCCACATGTGTCTCGATGGCTGCGATCTTAAGCTTTTTCATGAAGCTCTCTGCAGCGGATCTTCCGCCCTTGAGCTCGAATGAAACAACGCCGCATCCACCATTGGGCAGATATTTCCTGGCGATTTCATAGTACTTATCTGACTCAAGACCAGGGTAGTTAACCTTTGCAACCTCAGGCTGAGCTTCGAGGAATCTGGCTACTGCGAGACCGTTCTCAACATGCTTTGGCATACGCACGTGCAGTGACTCAAGGCCAAGGTTGAGAATGAAAGCATTCTGAGGTGACTGAATGCTTCCGAAATCTCTCATGAGCTGAGCGGTACACTTGGTGATGAACGCTCCCTCTTTTCCGAATTTCTCAGCATAAGTAATTCCATGATATGAATCATCGGGCTTGCAAAGTCCGGGGAATTTGTCAGCATGTGCCATCCAGTCAAACTTACCTGAATCTACGATACATCCGCCAACACCTGCACCGTGACCATCCATGTACTTGGTAGTGGAATGAGTAACGATATCTGCGCCCCATTCAATAGGTCTGCAGTTGACAGGAGTAGGGAAGGTGTTGTCAACGATAAGCGGAACGCCGTGCTCGTGAGCTACCTTTGCAAACTTTTCTATATCAAGAACTGTGAGAGCCGGGTTTGCGATTGTCTCGCCGAACATGGCTCTTGTGTTATCCTTAAATGCTGCGTTTAATTCCTCCTCATCAGCATCGGGAGATACGAAGGTAACTTCAATTCCCATTTTTGCCATGGTTACAGCGATAAGGTTGAAGGTTCCGCCGTAGATTGAAGATGAAGCTACAATGTGGCTTCCGCATTCGCATATATTAAATAGGGCAAAAAAGTTTGCTGCCTGTCCTGAGGATGTGAGCATTGCGGCACTTCCGCCCTCCAGAGCAGCAATCTTGGCTGCTACATAATCGTTTGTGGGATTCTGAAGTCTTGTGTAGAAGTAGCCTGAAGCCTCAAGGTCAAAAAGCTTGCCCATATCTTCACTGGTGTCATATTTGAATGTTGTGGACTGGATTATAGGAATCTGACGTGGTTCCCCATTACCGGGCCTATAGCCTGCCTGTACACATCTTGTACCAATTCCCTTGTTATTCATTTCATTTCTCCTTCGTATTTATATTTATGATAATATGATGTTTCTGAGTTTTCTTGTAAGAGCACCTGTAGCGTAATCAGCCATCTGAGTGAGCATAACCATGGTGGTCTGAGTGGAAGGATCATTCATAAAGTATGCTCCAAGCCATCCATCCCATCCGTATTCGCCCTTGTGTCCGATGATAACAGCCTGATCTGGATTTTTCATGACTCGCATCAGGTTTCCGTAGGTGTGTCCTTCAAGGCCCTGCCAGTTGTCGAAAGCTCTCTGCTGCATAGGAGTAAGACAGCCATGGGTAAGGAAATGAACCGTGGCGGGAGTAAGGATTTCTTTTCCCTTATAGGTTCCACCATTAAGGAGCATCTGACCGAAATGCATGTAGTCGTCCAGAGTGGACATAAGTCCTGCACCGCCGGACTCAAAGGCATTTGGTCCACCATCATTTCTGATAAGCAGATGGTTGTCCTTTAAGCGCCTTAGCTGTCCTCTGTGGATTTTGTAAATTCCTGCCATTCGATCTTTTTTCTCTTTAGGAACGATGAAGGCTGTATCCTGCATCTCCAGAGGATCAAAGAGTCTTTCCTTTAGGAACTCTCCGTATTTCATACCGGTGACTTTTTCGATGACAGCCCCCAGCACATCAGCACTGGTGCCATATTGGAAGTAGCTTCCGGGCACAAACTTCAGCGTGAATTCTCCAATCCTCTCTGCAAATTCCAGAGTAGACATCTGATTCTTTGTATCAAGGCGCCTTATGGCCTCTGTGAAAAGAATTGTAGTCTCCCTTTCTGCAGCGCTTTCAAGTCCCGGATAAACCAGACCCGATGTCATATTGAGAAGATCGATGATCCTTACATGCTTATCTGAAGGCACTTTTTTAACTTTGCCGTTTATAAGGCATTTCTGAGACTTAAAGCTGTCTATAAAATCCCCGACCGACTGGTTTAGATCGATGAGTCCGTCCTGCATGAGCAGCATTGCCGCAGCTGCAGTGATGGGCTTGGTCTGAGAGTAAAGATGGCAGATGGTATCTCTGTCCATAGGTCTTTTTGTTTCAAGATCTGAGTAACCGCCCTGGGCGTAGTAGATTTCCTTTTGTTCCTGAAATACAAGGAGGTTGACTCCTGCAACTTCCTTATTATCTACAGCCCTGTCTATGGCTTCCTGTATTAACTTTTGTTTGTCACGTGTTTTCTGCATATTGAAATATACCTTTCCTTTTAATCCCCTGCTATCTAATATATTCCATTGTATGCACAAATTCAAATAAAGTGGGAGTTTCCAGCGCTATACTAAATAAGACTTGGAACAAGAGTTCGAAAAGTGTAAAATACTTATGTTGAGAAGATTTAACTAAAGGAGCTCAGTCTATGAGATTTGTCCATCTTTCTGACCTTCATCTGGGGAAAAGAGTCAACGAGTTTTCCATGATCGAGGATCAAAAATATATCCTTTTACAGATAGTGAATATTATAGATGAAGAAAAGCCTGACGCAGTTATCATCGCCGGGGATGTTTTTGATAAGTCTGTGCCCAGTGAGGAGGCGGTGAGTCTTTGGGATGACTTCCTGAATATGCTGGCGGAGAGGAAGCTTAAGGTCTTTGTTATAAGCGGAAACCATGACTCGGCGGTCAGGGTATCGGAGATGCACAGGATTGTAGGGGCAGCGGGGATACATCTGTCACCTGTCTATGATGGCAGACTCAGCCGCTTTGAGCTAACGGATGAGTTTGGAGAGATAAATATATATCTTTTGCCCTTCATCAAGCCGGCTAACGTGAGAGCTCTTTTCCCTGATGAGACCATAGAAAGTTACACTGATGCCGTGAGGGTGGCACTCTCTCATGCTGTGTCCGGGCCATCACTCTCTGAGGATCCTTTAAAAGAGGCCGGACCTGAGATTGACAGGTCAAAGAGAAACATCCTGGTAGCCCACCAGTTTGTTACGGGAGCCAGCAGATGCGAGTCCGAGGAGATTACCATTGGCGGCCTTGATAACGTGGATGCATCTGTGTTTGAGGACTTTGACTATGTGGCACTTGGACATATTCATGGACCGCAGTATGTATCGAAGGAGAGCATTCGCTACTGTGGAACTCCGCTGAAATACTCTTTTTCCGAGAAAGATCACCACAAGGCAGTTATAGTGGCAGAGCTTAAGGAGAAGGGAGACCTTGATATAAGGAAGGTAGAACTTAAGCCATTAAGGGACCTCAGACAGGTTAAGGGTACCTATGAAGAGGTTACTGCGAAGGCAAATTACGAGAATACAAATACTGAGGACTACGTCCATGTGGTCCTCACCGACGAAAATGATATTCCGGATGCCATTGGGAAGCTGAGGGTTATTTACCCGAACCTGATGAAGCTTAGCTACGACAACAAGAGAACCAGAGAGAATCGCATCATCGATCAGGCGGCAGCAGTTGAGGAAAAGAGTCCGATAGAGCTTTTTGAGGAGTTCTATGAGCTTCAGAATAACCAGCCCATGAACGAAGAGCAGAAGAATCTGGTAAAAGAGCTGGTGGAGAATATTTGGAGATAACCGTATGAGACCAATTAACATAACCATGTCAGCCTTTGGCCCCTACGCAGGGGTCACTCAGCTTAATATGGAAGAATTTGGGAAACAGGGACTTTACCTTATAACCGGTGATACCGGCGCAGGAAAGACCACTATTTTTGATGCCATATGCTTTGCACTTTTCGGAGAGGCCAGCGGAAACAGCAGAGAAGCAGCCATGCTCAGATCCAAGTATGCGGATCCCGAGACCCCAACTTACGTGGAAATGTCTTTTACCCACGGCGGAAAAGAGTATTACATAAAAAGGAATCCTGAATACTACAGGCCTGCCAAGAGAGGCGAAGGACTGAAGAAGGAAATTCCAAATGCGGAGTTTAAAAAGCCAGACGGCACGGTGGTTACCAAGGTAAGGGATGTAAACGCTGAAGTTGTGGACATGCTGGGCATAGACAGGGAGCAGTTTTCACAGATTGCCATGCTGGCCCAGGGGGATTTCTTAAAGCTCCTTTTAGCGGATACCAAGGAGCGCCAGGAGATATTCCGCAAACTCTTTAAGACGGAATACTATCAGACCCTGCAGTACAGGCTGGAGGATGAGCGCAAGAAGGTATACGGCCGCACCGAAGATGCCAGAAAGAGCGTGAAGCAGTACATTCAGGGTATTGCCTGCCGCGAGGAGGATGTACTTTCCATAGAGGTTGATAAGGCCAGGGGAGGACAGCTTCTGACAGAGGAGACCATTGATTTAATAGAAAAGCTCCTTCGAAGTGACAGTGAGCTTAAGGCGGGACTTGATGACGAGTTACAGAGCCTTGATAAAAAGCTGGAGGAAGTAAACCGGAAGATTGGAAAAGCAGAAGAGATAAGAAGGACCAGGGGGACACTCCTAAGGAGCAAGGACGAGCTTGCGCTAAAGAACAGTGAACTTCCGGATATCCAGGCTGCATTTGACCTGGCTAAAAATGAACTGGAAAAACGGGAGGGTCTTCAGAAGGAGATCATTGGCCTCGAGGCGCAGCTTCCCAAATATAAGGAACTGGACGATCTTATAATTCGGGGCAAACAGCTAAAGAGGACCATTGATAATAGAACAGTCGAATTAGAAAAGGCTACCGGTGCTATTAAGGATAAGGAAGATAAGGCTGCGAAATTCGGTGTAGAGCTTTCAGGCCTGCAGAGTGCAGGAGCAGACAGAGAAAAGATGATCTCCGAAAGGGAGAAGCTTTTGGAAAAGAGTGAGACCCTTCTTGGACTTGAGGATCTTTTGCAGAACATTTCCGATGGAAAAGATGATCTGTCTGCGGCTCAGGCAAGGTATATTAAGGCTGACGCCGATTACCGGGAAAAGAACTCTTTGTATGAGCATGTTTTTAAGGACTACCGGGACGGGCAGGCAGGAGTTTTGGCAAGAAGCCTTGAAGAAGGCCAGCCATGCCCTGTATGCGGTTCTTTGTCCCACCCAAGTCCTGCGGCCTTTGACCATAAGGTGCCAACAGATCAGGAACTAAAGAAGGCCAAGGACAGCGCTGATAACGCAAGAAAGCTCTCTGAAGATGAGAGCCATAGATGCGGTGAATTAAAGGCTGCACTTAATGCCAAGCAGGAGCAGCTTATAAAGGATTTCGCCAGACTGGGCTTTGCTTCTCTTGAGGAAAAGGAAGAAGGCGAGGATAAGGTGGAGCTCATCGCCAAAATCATAGAAAAAGAAAAGGCTGCCGGAGCCGGAAGGATTGCAGAACTTAAGGCAGGCATAGAGGCTGAGGATAAAAAGCTTAAGAGGAAAGCTGATCTTGAGAAGCAGATCCCAACTCTGGAGCAGGAGATTAAAGAGCTTCAAAAGAGTCTTTTGGATATGAAGGAGCAGCAGATTCAGGACAGTGCAAAGGCTGAAGGGCTAAGGCTGCAGGCGGAGGATCTAAGAAAAAGCTTTGCCTTTGAAAGCGGGCAGCAGGCTGTTTCTCATATAAATGAGCTTAAGAAAAAGAGCATAGCTCTTACTGAAGCCTTTGATGCGGCAGGGGAAAGGCTTAATTCCCATAAGGAGAAGCTCAGTCAGATCCAGGGCCGGATAAAGGCCTTAGAGGAAACACTTTCAAAGGCTGAGGACGTGGACTATGAGACGCAGCTGGATATAAAGAGCGGCCTTGAGGAGGAAAAAGCCCAGGTCAGTGCAAAGCTTCAGACCACAGTATTCAGAATAAAGGCCAATGAATCTGTAAGGGACAATATAGTCAGGAAGGTGGGAGAACTGTCTGAGACCGAGAAGAGCCTTCAGTGGATCACAGCCCTTGCGGATACAGCCAGCGGAAAGCTCACAGGAAAAGAGAAGATCATGCTGGAGACCTATATCCAGACCACCTATTTTGACAGGATAATAGCCAGGGCCAATCTTCGTCTCATGAAGATGTCCGACGCCCAGTATGAGCTTAAGCGAATGGAGACGGCAGCAAACAACAGAGGACAGAGCGGACTTGACCTTGGTGTAATCGACCATTACAATGGTTCGGAGCGAAGCGTGAAAACGCTGTCGGGAGGTGAATCCTTTATGGCAGCTCTTTCCCTGGCGTTGGGCCTTTCTGATGAGATACAGTCCGTGGCCGGCGGAATAATGATCGACACGATGTTTGTAGATGAGGGCTTTGGAACCCTTGATCAGGATTCCCTTGAACTGGCCTTTAATGCTCTGGCAGGTATTACTGAGGGAAACAGACTGGTGGGCATCATTTCCCATGTGTCTGAATTAAAGCAAAAGATAGACAGACAGATTGTGGTCACCAAGGGCAAGAGTGGTGGCAGCAAGGCTGAAATAATAGTGTGAGGTAGTTATTTAGTAATGGCAACAAAAGACAGAAGAGAATACATGACAAAGACGCCGGTTCCAAAGCTGATTTTGACACTGGCAGTTCCTACAATAATCAGTATGATGGTGACAGCCATCTATAATACGGCAGATACATTTTTTGTTGCCAGAGTTTCAAGTGATCCCACGGTGAACACATCGGCTACTGCAGCGGTAGGTCTGGTTTTCACAGTGATGGCTCTGATTCAGGCCACCGGCTTTTTCTGCGGACATGGTTCGGGCAACTATTTATCAAGAATGCTGGGAGCGGGCAATCACAAGGAAGCGAATGAGATGGCTTCCACAGGCTTTGCCATGGCGATAATCCTGGGAGTAATCTTTGCGGTAGTTGGCAATATTTTTGCCGGAACTATTTCCGGATTTCTTGGAGCCGGAGCAACAGATCTGACTTTGGAGTTCACAGGGCAGTATATGAGGATAATCCTTATGGGCGCGCCCTTTATGATGGCCCAGTTTGTTGTAAACAACCAGCTCAGATTTCAGGGAAGCGCCTATGTTGCCATGATAGGACTTATGTGCGGAGCTGTGATCAACATGGTTCTGGATCCCCTGCTTATTCTCGGTTTTCGCATGGGAGTAAGAGGAGCCGCCATTGCCACAGTAATGGGGCAGTTTACCAGCTTCTGCGTTCTTCTTATCGGAACCAAAAAGGGAGAGAACATCAAGCTTTCCCTGGCCAATGTCCATATCAACTGGCACTATATAAAAGAAATTGTTAACGGCGGTGCACCATCTCTTTTCCGCCAGGGGCTGGCAGCTATTTCTACACTGATCCTGAATTACACAGCAGGAAGTATTGGCTCAGATGCAGCCATCGCCGGAATGAGCGTGGCAGGAAGAGTTATGATCATGATGGCATCGGCTCTTATCGGATTCGGTCAGGGCTATCAGCCGGTCTGCTCCTTTAACTACGGCGCCGGTCTTACAAAGAGGGTAAAAGAGGGCTTTAACTTCTGCGTGAAGTATTCCACCATTTTCCTTATCGGCATCGGAACCTTTTGCTATATCTTTGCCCCAAGGATCATTGCCTTCTTTTCGAAGGACCCTGCAGCCGTGGAAGTTGGCGTTGCAGCTCTTAAGTATCAGTCACTGACACTTCCTCTTTCAGGAGTCATAGTTATTAGCAACATGATGCTCCAGTCCATCGGAAAGGGATTAAAGGCTTCCTTCACTGCATCAGCAAGGAACGGATTCTGTTTTATACCGCTGATACTGATCCTGCCTTATTTCCTTGGAATCAAAGGTGTTGAGATGGCACAGCCCTGTGCAGACGTGCTTTCTCTTCTGATCGCAATACCCATGGCATATACTGAACTCAGAAAATTCAATGACTGAGTTTCCTGAAAAATAATGTTTGTAAAGCGTATTAACCGTGATATAATTTTGAGAAACGTTAGTTTAATGCTTTAAAGCATGTAAGTGAAATTATTTTATCGGAGGATAGATATGATAAACGAGAGCTATAAGAGTATGCTTGGCGCCAAGTCAGTTATCAGAGAGCTGTCTGAGTACGCCACAGCCAGGGGCAAAGAGATAGGTTATGAGAACGTTTTTGATTTCAGCCTTGGAAATCCAAGTGTTGAGGTACCCAAGGAGTTTACAGATGAGATGATAAGGCTCCTTAATGAAGAGGATACCATGACACTTCACGGATATACACCAAGTCTTGGTAATCCTTTATATAAGGATGAAATTGCAAGGTCTTTGAACAAGCGCTTTGGAATGAACTACGGACCGGAGCATATTTTCCCTACAACCGGGGCAGCAGGTGCTATTTCCCATGCCCTCAGGGCTGTTACAAAGCCGGGGGATGAGCTTATTACTTTTGCGCCATATTTCCCTGAGTACGGCCCTTATGTTACCGGTGCAGGAGTTAAGCTTTCAGTGGTTCCTGCTGACACCGAAACTTTCCAGATCAATTTTGATAAATTCCTGGAAATGCTCAATCCAAATGTTATGGCAGTGCTTATCAACACTCCTAATAATCCTTCAGGAGTTGCTTATAATACACAGACCTTAGAGAGACTTTCTACTATATTAAAAGAGAAGTCTCAAGAGTATGGTCACACTATTTTCCTGTTGTCAGATGAGCCTTATAGAGAGATTGTATTTAAGGGCGCGGATGCACCATATGTTTCCAAGTTCTACGATAATACGCTTAGCTGCTATTCTTTTTCCAAGTCCTTATCACTTCCGGGAGAGAGAATCGGATACGTTGCGGTTAATCCTGCCTGCGAGGATGCAGAGTATATCGTTCCCATGTGCGGTCAGATCTCAAGGGGCACAGGACATAACTGCCCGCCGTCAATTATTCAGCAGGCTGTTGCCAAAGTATGCGGCCTGACTGCAGATCTTTCAGTATATGAAACAAACATGAACATTATCTACGACACTCTTGTGAAGCTTGGATTTACCGTGGTAAAACCCGGTGGAACCTTCTATATCATGCCTAAAGCATTGGAAGAGAGTTCAATAGAGTTCTGCAAAAAAGCTAAAGATTACGATCTTATCTTTGTGCCCACGGACGGCTTTGGAGCACCGGGCTTCTTTAGAATGGCATATTGCATCGATACTGAGAAGGTTCAGCGTGCCATGGTCAGACTTGAACAGTTTGTAAAGGAAGTATACAGGGGTTATAATAGTTAAGATATTTTTTGAAAAGAGGTTTTAAAATGTTGGATTTTTTAAAGGCAATTTTGTTTGGTATTGTGGAAGGCATAACTGAGTGGCTTCCTGTAAGTTCGACGGGACACATGATCCTTCTCGATGAATTCGTGAAGATGAATGTCAGCGAGGAGTTCTGGAATCTGTTCCTTGTAGTTATTCAGTTGGGAGCGATTCTTGCAGTTGTGATTCTTTTCTGGGATAAGATATTTCCTTTTGATTTCTCAAAAGAAGCAAGAGCTGAGCACAGAGTTAATAGAAAAGATGTATGGCTTCTTTGGGTAAAAATACTTATTTCCTGCGTTCCTGCAGCTGTAATTGGTGTTTTGTTTGATGATGTGTTTGACAGGCTCTTTTACAACGGACCATGCGTAGCTATCGCACTTATAGTATTTGGTATCGCATTTATTGCCATAGAGACAGCTAAAAAGGGAAAAGAGTTTAAGATCAACTCCATATCTGAGATCACATATAAGACAGCTTTATATATTGGATTCTTTCAGGTATTGGCTGCAATATTTCCCGGTACTTCAAGATCAGGAGCTACAATAGTCGGAGCTCTTTTGATCGGAGTTGCCAGAACTGTAGCTGCTGAGTATACTTTCTACCTTGCGATTCCAGTAATGGCTGGAGCAAGCCTTCTTAAGGTCCTTAAGTTTGATGGAAGCATGACTGGAAGTGAGTTTATGATACTTCTTGTTGGCACAGTGGTAGCATTTGCTGTATCTATCGTGGTGATACGCTTCCTGATGGGCTATATACGTAAGCATGACTTTAAGGTATTCGGTGTATACCGCATTATTCTTGGATTGGTTGTATTAATTTACTTTGGAATGCGTTGACAAGGGGCTTTAATGGGAGTAAACTCTATTTCGTAAACGTCTTTATTGTTTTAACGAGCTGATTATTTCAAGCGTCATATGAGGAGGAGAATAACAATGCCAGAGACTAAGAAGACAGAAGCAGCAAAGCCTGTTGCATCAATTAAGACTCCTGTAGCTACTGCAAAAGAAGCACCTAAGACTGAGGCTAAGAAGCCTGCAGTTAAGAAGGCAGCAGCTCCGGCAGCCAAGAAACCCGCTGTAAAGAAGGCAGCAGCACCTGCAGCTAAGAAAACTGAAACTAAGAAAGTAGCAGCTAAGAAGCCTGCAGCCAAGAAACCCGCTGCAAAGAATCCTACAGCTAAGAAGCCTGCAACAAAGGCAGCAACAACTGAGATCAAGACAAATATCGTTCTTCAGTATGCAGATAAGAATGTTACATTTGATACTCTTGTAGAGAATGCAGAGAACGTTTGCCAGTATGATATGGGCAAGAAACTCGCTGATATCAAGAAACTTGACCTCTATGTAAAACCTGAGGAAAATACAGTATATTTCGTAGTTAATGACAAGGAACTTGGAAACTACGGCCTTTAATACTTTCTTTATTTTTTGTTTATAATTTGTTAATTTTTTCTTGACTTAAATTAATGCCAAACGTAAACTAGTAGTACAGCGTTTGGCATTTTTTATGTTCTTTTTTTTATGCACAGTGCTTTAATACATAAAAGTGTTAACGGGACAACGCTTTAAATAGTATAAGTTTTATCTGATAATTTTTGGGGAAGTATTCACTAATTCTGATGATTTAAGGGCTTATCAGACCTTTTATCATAAATATTTTATGGAGGGAAAGTGTATGAAAAGAAATGTGGGATCCGCTAAGGCTCTTGCAGTGATTTTAAGTGCCACTCTGGCTCTTTCACCATCAATTACTGCAGCAGCTACTTCTGGGGATAATGCTGCAAGTCTTTCCGCAAGCGCAGAGGAAGCTAAAGTGACAGAAGCTTCTGAAGCAGCTGATGATACTGAGCTTAAAGAAGAATCTTCTGCTTCTGAGAGCACAGAGGATTCTTCAAAAGAAGCTGAGGCTTCTTCCGATGAAGCTAAGAAAGATGACAGTATAGCCGTAGAGAAAGCGGAAGAAGAACAGAAGTCTGAAGAGACTGACTCTACTTCTGAGGAAGCAGACGTTGAAAAGGAATCCGAGGAAGATCGTCCTTTATTTGAGGAGGTTGATCCTGAGGAAGAGGGACTTGAGGCTCCTGTTAATGCAGTAGAAGTAGATGAGACAGATATTCCTGTCGAGGAGAAGGATCCTGATGAGCAGACTCGTGTCATCATCGTTATGGAAGGTGACAGTGTCCTGGATAAGGGATTTGACACAGAAAATCTTGCGGAAAACAGCGCTGCTATGAATCTCTCAGAGAACATCATCGCTGAACAGGAAGAGACTGTAGAGAAGATTTCATCTGAGGCTCTTGACGGAGAGGAACTTGAAGTTAACTACAATCTTTCAATCATCACAAACGCTGTATCTGCAGATGTTGCTTATAAAGATATTAAAGAAATCGTGAAGGTTGACGGTGTAGAAGCCGTTTACGTTGCTCAGAAATATGTTCCACAGGAGACTTCCGAGCCTATGACTATCACATCAGGTGATATGGTTGGAAGCTATTCAACCTGGGCTAACGGTTATACCGGTGCAGGTACAAGAATTGCTGTTATTGATACAGGTATTGATTCTGACCATCCTTCATTTGATGCAGCAGCTTTTGATGCTCATCTCAATGAGACAGCACAGGCTGCAGGAAAGTCTGTTGCTGATTATGATCTTCTTTCAGCAGAAGAAATCGCAGCAGTTCTTCCAAACCTTAACGTTTCACAGAAGCTTACTGATGTAACAGCTGATCAGCTCTATGTAAATGAGAAGATTCCTTTCGCATTCAACTATGTTGATAAGAATCTTAAGATCACTCATGAGAATGATGATCAGGGTGACCATGGTACACACGTATCAGGTATTGCAACAGCTAACTACTATGTTCCTGACAGCAGCGCTGAGAGCGGATTTGCAAGACAGGAAACAGGCGTTGTAGGTATCGCTCCTGACGCACAGCTCATTACCATGAAGGTTTTCGGTGAAGGTGGAGGTGCATACTCAGATGACTATATGGCAGCTATCGAGGATGCTATCCTTCTTAAGTGCGACGTTGTTAACTTAAGCCTTGGTTCATCAGCAGCCGGATATTCATCTGATTCTGAGAGCTATGTAGATGGAGTATTTTCAAAACTTCAGGGTACAAGCACAGTAGTTTCCATCTCAGCAGGTAACTCAGGTCGTTGGTCTGATGAGTCAACTTACGGTGCAAACCTTAGCACAGATGTAAACCAGGATACAGTAGGGTCTCCCGGATCATATTACAACGCTCTTACAGTAGCAAGTGCTGTAAATAGCGGTATTGCAGGTAACTGCTTCGAAACTGAGGACGGCAAGAAGATCTTCTACTCAGACGGAAGTGAGGGCAATGCAGCTCCATTCAAGTCCCTTGATACATCAGCAGACAGCAGTGGAACACAGTATCCATTCGTTTTCATCAACGGCCTTGGACTTGCTGAAGACTATGAAGGTCTTGATGTAAAGGGCAAGATTGTAATGGTATCCCGTGGATCAATTACATTTGTAGAAAAGCATGAGAATGCAGAGGCAGCCGGAGCTATCGCTTGTGTTGTATATAATAACCAGGCTGGTACAATCGGAATGCTTCTTTCCGAAGATACAGCAACCATTCCTTGCGCATCAATCACTCTTGCAGATGCACAGAGCATTGCAGCCGGCGCTACACAGATTGCTGAAAACGCATATGCCGGAACTATCACAGTTTCCGGTAAGGTAGGTCTTAAAACTGATGTTGCTGACGGCTATACAATGAGCACATTCTCATCATATGGTGTTCCAGGAACTCTTGACCTTAAGCCTGAGATCACAGCTCCCGGTGGAAACATCTACTCAACTCTTGATGGCGGTACATACGGCGTTGAGTCAGGTACATCCATGGCAGCTCCTTCTATCGCAGGTCAGAGTGCTCTTGTTGAGCAGTATATCCGTGAGAATGGTCTTGCAGAAAAGGAAGGCTTATCTGTAAGAACTCTTGCACAGACTCTTATGATGAGTACAGCTATTCCTCTTCACGAGGACAATGATCCTGAGGGTCTTGAGTATTCACCAAGATCACAGGGCGCAGGTCTTGCAAATGTTTACAATGCTGTAACAACACCTGCATATATTCTTGTTGGTGGAAAAGACGGCAATGACGGTAAGGTTAAGATCACTCTTGGTGATGATCCAAGCAGATCAGGTAACTACAGCTTCTCATTTGACGTCCACAATATTACAGACAAGGATCAGTTCTATGTACTTGATTCTTCTGTACTTACAGAGCAGTTATATACACAGGGTGATACGGGATTCTTTATCGGTTCTTCACATGAGCTGAATCCTTACGTATCTCTTTCTGCAAGTGATACAACTCTTGTATATGATCTTAACAATGATGGCGCAGTAGATACACAGGACAGAACTCAGTTCCTTGCTGCAGTTAATGAATCTGTAGAGCTTCCTATCGTTGAGGAGCAGGAGGACTATTTTGACTTCAACAGCGATGGCGTTGTTGATACAAAGGATGTTTACCTCTTTGGTAAGCAGCTCAGAGGCGCAGCAGATGTTGCTGATCTTGGCCTTGAGGTCGTAAGAGTAGCAGATGTAACAACGATCAATGTAAATATCAACCTTTCAGAGAGCGACAGAGATTATCTGGCAGGCTTTGAAAATGGTATGTATGTAGATGGTTTCATCTATGTAAAGGGTAATGTAGACCTTTCAATTCCGTTCCTTGCATTCTATGGAAGCTGGATGGATTCTTCAATGTATGAGCCATTTGACTTTATGCAGTATATACATGATCCTGACTATAACGGACAGACATATGTAGGTCTTACAGAGACTAACTTCCTCTCACTCTATCCTATGGGATCAGTAAAAGAGATGTATTATATACCAAACCTGTTTGCTGATGATGACAAGTATATTCCAGACAGAAATGCTTTCAGTTCAATGAATGGCACTGTGCTTGGTTCACAATACTATTCACTTATCAGAAACGCTAACAGAGTGATCATGTCAATCACAGATAAGAATACAGGTGATGTATACTTTGAGAATGTTGAGCTTGAGAACTATGCTTCCTTCATATATCAGGGCGAGTGGAAGAATTACTTCCAGAAGCAGGATTTATTCTGGGAAGGAACAGACGCTGAGGGCAATCCTCTTGAGGATGGTACTGAGGTTGAGGTAACACTTGAAGCAGTTCCAAGCTACTATGATGATGTAGAAGATCCTAAGACTCTTACAGGTAAGGGACTTTACCTTACAACACCTATGGTCATCGACAATACAAAGCCTGTAATTGCTGATGCTGTAAGAGGTGAAGAAGGCAAGTATGATATCACTGTTTACGATAACAGATATGCAGCTGCTGTTCTGGTAGTCGACAGTGACAAGAGCACAGTCATCGGAAGATACGCTGTAAATCAGGAAGTTAAGGATCAGGATGTAGTAGTATCCGTTGATGCTCCTGAAGATGTTTTCTATGTAGAAGTATTCGACTATGCAGGAAATACTTCAGTATATCGTTTCAACAACACAGGACATGCTGATACCAAGTATGTAACAAGCATCTCCGTAGATAAAGAAGAGGTCGAGCTTCAGGTAGGCAGAACTACTTCAGTAACAGCTACTGTAGCTCCTAAGTGGCTTGAAGAAGGCTACAACGCTGTTGAGTGGAAGTCATCAGACGAGAGCGTTGTTTCAGTATCCCAGTCAGGAACTCTGCTTGGAAGAAAAGAGGGTAGCGCTGTTGTAACTGTAACAACACTTGCTACTGATAAGAAGGGCAACAACCTTTCAGCTCAGGTGAAGGTAACAGTTGTTGGCAGAACTACAAGAAACGACAACGAAACAGTAGATGAAGAGAAGGCTGATGATACTGAAGTAAAGGCAGAGCAGGTTGAGGAGAAGAAACCTTCAGAGGACGTTGCTGCCAAGGATGCTTCAGTGGAAAAAGAGGCTAAGGAAGTAAAAGAAGATAAAGAAGTAAAAGAAGACAAGGAAGAAGTCAAGGAAGAGAAGAAGTCTCAGGATGAGGCTGTAGCAGAAGCTTCCGAGGCTGCATCAGAGGCAAGCTCTGAGGCAGAATCAGAAGATGAAGCTGCAAATGAAAGCAGTGCAGAGGATTCAGAAGCTGACTCAGAGGCATCTTCTGATGCACCTACAGAAGAAGTATCAGGAGGAGAGAATGATGATTAAGAAAATGAAAAGAGCATTCGTTCTCGGATTAACAGCACTTGTCCTTTTTGCCGGAATGCCAGCTCCAAAGGTTGTAGCTGCAGAAAACGCACCTGTGCGTACCGAGGTTAAGGTTTCGGGTGGAAATAATCAGCTGGTAGCTTACAGAATCTATCTTGATAAGACAAAGGTTACTGATGGTAGAGTTGCTGTAGAGTATGATCCGGAAGTGCTTACACTTCAAACCGATAATGAGTGGATCAAATTCAGCGAGAACGATGTAAACAGAGATTATAACAATGAAGATGGCGCAGGAATATCCTATGCATTCGTAAATGATACACCAAAGAATGCTTCAGGCAAGCTTTTATCTCTTTCATTTAAAGCTAAGCCGGGAGTTAAAGGCAAGGATACAACAATCAAAGCAACTATCTTTAGCATTAATAATGAAGAAGAGACTATCCTGTCAGATGTTACTTTGGAAGACACCTTTAATGTAGGAAAGCCATTACCTAAGAAACCGTCAGGACTTAAGCTTGGCCAGACACTTATTGCATTTGTTACCAGCTGGAAGGAAGCAGCAAATGCTGACGGATATGTTGTATACCGCAGCGAATCCAAGGATGGTGAGTATCAGGAAGTTGGCGAGACAGTTACAACTTTCTTCTATGATGCAAATGTAAAGAACAACACTACTTATTATTATAAAGTAGCTTCTTATATGAAGGATGGAGACCAGAGATACGTTTCAGCTCAGTCTGAAGCTGTTTCAGGTACAATCAGGAAGTTCTTCGGATGGTTCAACTGATCCGAACGGATAATCAAAGCTTTATAACATGGAGCTCGCCCTAAGTGGCGGGCTCCTGTTTTATGTTATAGGGATTCACAGATATTTTATAATTGCAAGGTTGACAAGGTTTGTCATGAGTGATATTTTATGTTACAGAAGATGTTAGCACTCAATTGGAGTGAGTGCTAACACTTCAAAAAAGATACCGTTCCAATGAATTTAACCGGTGAATACAGAGGAAGGGCAACATGGAATTAGATGAGAGAAAGAGAAAAATTCTTCACGCTATAGTTAAGAACTACCTGGAAACAGGCGAGCCTGTAGGCAGCCGTACGATTTCCAAGTATACAGACCTTAACCTTAGCTCTGCCACCATCAGAAATGAGATGGCTGACCTTGAGGAAATGGGGCTTATTATTCAGCCACACACATCCGCAGGCCGTATCCCTTCAGATCAGGGCTACAGAGTATATGTGGATGAGATGCTCAGGGACAAGGAAGAGAAGCTGGAGAATATGAAGGAGATGCTCCTGGACAAGGAGGAGAAGCTTGAAAAACTTCTTAAACAGGTAGCTAAGACCCTGGCCATAGATACCAACTATGCAACCATGATCTCGGCTCCGCAGCTTAGGAAGAACAAGCTTAAGTTTATCCAGATTTCCAAGGTGGATGATGAACATCTTCTGGCAACTATAGTAATTGAAGGAAATGTCATCAAGAACAAGATCATTCCTGTTGAGGAAGTTCTGGATGATGCCACAATGCTCAAGCTGAATATCCTGATGAATACCAGACTTGACGGCCTTGCGGTTGAGGATATCAATCTTGGCCTTATAGCAGCAGTCAAGCAGGAAGCAGGCATTCACAGTGAGATCATAGGCAATGTCATTGATGCGGCAGCAGAATCCATCACAGCAGATGATGATCTTCAGATATATACAAGCGGTACCATGAATATTTTCAAGTACCCGGAGCTTACAGATTCAGCCAAGGCCAGTGAACTTATCAGTACCTTTGAGGATACCAAGGATCTTTCAAGCATCGTTGAGGATACGCTTTCAGCAGATGGCGAGGAGACAGGCATTCAGGTATATATAGGTAATGAGACACCGGTTCAGGCTATGAAGGATTGTAGTGTTGTTACGGCAACCTATGAACTTGGAGATGGCATGAGGGGGACAGTTGGAATTATCGGACCTAAGAGAATGGATTATGACAAGGTAATCAGTACCCTTAAGAATATGAGACATGCACTGGATGATCTTTACAAGAAGAATTAGCCGGTATAAATATAGATTTTGAAAGAGTTTTGCAGTTAGGAGGCAATAGATTTGAGCAATACTGAGAAAGACAAGAAAAAAGTCAGCGAGAAGGACAAAGAGGTTCTCGAGAACATAATGGAAGAACTAGAGCAGGAAGCTGCTGACAAGGCCAAGGAAGCTGAAGAGAAGGCTGAGAGTGCAGAGGCAGAAGCAAGTAATGAAGCATCTGCTGAGGCTGAGAGCAAAAATGCAGATGCAGCTGAATCTGAGGCATCACAGGAAGGTGAGTCTGAGGAGTCACCCAAGAAAAAAGGAATCTTTGGCAAGAAAGACAAGAAGGATCCGCTTAAGGAAAAAGTAGACGAGCTCAACGACAAGGTTATGAGACAGATGGCTGAGTTCGAGAACTTCAGGAAGAGAACAGAAAAGGAAAAGGCTCAGATGTTTGAGCAGGGTCAGAGTAATGTTCTGTTGAAACTTCTTCCTGTTATAGACAATTTTGAGAGAGGTCTGGCAGCAGTTCCGGAAACTGAGAAAGATGGAGCTTTTGCTGACGGTATGAACAAGATCTACAAGCAGCTCATGAAAGAAGTAGAGGATCTTGGAGTAACCCCGATTGAAGCTGTGGGTAAAGAGTTCGATCCAAACCTTCACAACGCAGTAATGCAGGTTGAGAGTGAGGAATACGAATCAGGATTTGTTGCACAGGAACTTCAAAAGGGATATATGTTCCACGACAACGTGCTTAGACATAGCATGGTTGCTGTTTCACAGTGAGATTGCAAGAGTTAGATAAGAGCAATCCATATACGAATAATTAAGTAGATAATAGTAACGACAGATAAACGGAGGAAAACAAAATGAGTAAGATAATTGGTATCGATCTTGGTACAACAAATAGCTGCGTAGCAGTTATGGAAGGTGGTAAGCCAACTGTTATCGCAAACGCAGAGGGAGCCAGAACAACACCTTCAATCGTGGCTTTCACAAAGAACGGCGAGAGAATCGTTGGTGAGCCAGCTAAGCGTCAGGCAGTAACAAATGCTGACAACACAATCTCTTCAATTAAGAGAGATATGGGTACAGATAACGGTCGTACAATCGACGGCAAGAAGTACTCTCCTCAGCAGATTTCAGCTATGATCCTTCAGAAGCTTAAGTCTGATGCAGAACAGTATCTCGGCGAGAAGGTTACAGAGGCAGTTATCACAGTTCCTGCTTACTTCAATGACGCTCAGCGTCAGGCAACAAAGGATGCAGGTAAGATTGCAGGCCTTGAAGTAAAGAGAATCATCAACGAGCCTACAGCAGCAGCTCTTGCTTACGGTCTTGATAATGAAAAAGAGCAGAAGATCATGGTATATGACCTTGGTGGTGGTACATTCGATGTTTCTATCATCGATATTGGTGATGGCGTTATCGAAGTTCTTTCAACAAACGGTGATACACACCTCGGTGGTGATGACTTCGACCAGGCAATCATCAACTGGATGGTTCAGGATTTCAAGAACAAGGAAGGCGTAGACCTTTCAGGCGATAAGATGGCTATGCAGAGACTTAAGGAAGCTGCAGAGAAGGCAAAGAAGGAGCTCTCTTCTTCTACAACCACAAACATCAACCTTCCTTTCATTTCAGCAGGCGCTGATGGCCCTAAGCACTTCGATGTTGACCTTACAAGAGCTAAGTTCGAAGAACTTATCCATGACCTCGTAGAGAGAACAGCTATTCCTGTTCAGAACGCTATGAAGGATGCAGGTCTTACAAATTCTGACATCGGAAAGGTTCTCCTTGTTGGTGGATCAACACGTGTTCCTTGCGTAGTAGAGAAGGTTAAACAGCTCACAGGTCATGAGCCTTCAAAGAGCCTTAACCCTGATGAGTGCGTAGCTATCGGTGCTTCTATCCAGGGTGGTAAGCTTGCTGGAGATGCTGGTGCAGGTGATATCCTTCTTCTTGATGTAACTCCACTTTCACTTTCAATCGAGACAATGGGTGGTGTTGCTACAAGACTTATTGAGCGTAACACAACAATTCCTACAAAGAAGAGCCAGGTATTCTCAACTGCAGCTGACAACCAGACAGCCGTTGATATCAACGTTCTTCAGGGTGAGAGACAGTTTGCTAAAGATAATAAGTCACTTGGACAGTTCAGACTTGATGGAATCCCACCAGCAATGAGAGGTGTTCCACAGATCGAAGTTACATTTGATATTGATGCAAACGGTATCGTAAATGTTTCTGCTAAGGACCTTGGTACAGGTAAGGAACAGCACATCACAATCACAGCTGGTTCAAACATGTCTGATGAAGATATCGATAAGGCTGTTAAGGAAGCTCAGGAGTACGAAGCTCAGGACAAGAAGCGTAAAGAAGCAATTGATGCTCGTAATAATGCTGATTCATTTGTATTCCAGACAGAGAAAGCTCTTCAGGATGTAGGTGATAAGATTGATCCTTCACAGAAGCAGACTGTAGAAGATGATATTAAAGCTCTCAAGGAAACTCTTGAGCATACAAAAGAT
>JAILMY010000155.1 GCA_024692165.1 Butyrivibrio sp.
AGGCGGATGCAGCGAGCTTCTTCAGACAGTACTTAGAGATGAGTGGGGCTTCAACGGCTTCGTACTTACTGACTACTTCGGAGTATATGGCTACATGTCATCTGACCAGGCTATCAGAAACGGTACAGACTGTATGCTTGTTAACTATCCTACACAGACAAACAACGTACAGTTCAGAGATACAAACGGTGCTCAGCAGGCTATGCGTACAGCTACAAAGAACATTCTTTACACTGTAGTAAACAGCCGTGCTTATGCTCCTGAGAATCTTAAGACAGGAATGGCTTCCTGGAAGATCCTTATGATCGTTTGTGACGTAATCTTTGCAGCACTTATGATCTGCCTTATGACTATCTTCTGCAAGAACTTCAAGAAGAACAGAGAGAAAGAGGCAGCAGCTGCAAACGCACAGCAGTAATCAAACATAAATTATCTCTTTAGATAATTGTGATAGAAACAAAAAAGTACTATGGCGGTGCCGGTCCCTGGGGCCGGCGCCGTAAAGTACTGAAAAAAGCGAGGGAAAAATGAAATATCAAGATATCATTGAGAAGATGACAATCGAAGAAAAAGCAGCATTTTTGAGCGGAAAAGGTGAGTGGCAGACCAGAGATTTTGAGAGACTTGGAATACCATCAATCTTTTGTTCAGACGGACCTCACGGTATCAGAAAGCAGGCCGGAGCAGGAGACCACCTTGGGCTTAATGCGTCACTTCCCGCTACATGCTTTCCTACCGCAGCAACAATTGCGAACAGCTGGGATATAGAACTTGGTGAAGAACTTGGACAGACTCTTGGAGAAGAGGCCATGGCTGAGGGAGTTAATGTGCTCCTGGGCCCGGGGCTTAACATTAAGAGAAGTCCTCTTTGTGGAAGAAACTTTGAGTATTTTTCAGAAGACCCATATCTTGCAGGTAAAATGGCTGCATCCTATGTAAGAGGTATTCAGTCCAAGGGCGTGTATGCATGCCCCAAGCATTTTGCGGTTAACTCACAGGAGCTTCGCAGAATGGCTATGAATTCCGTTCTTGATGAGCGTACCTTAAGAGAGATCTATCTGACCGGTTTTGAGATTGCTGTAAAAGAAGGTAAGGCAAAGACCATCATGTCTGCGTACAATGAGGTCAACGGAACATATGCCAATGAGAATAAGCATCTTTTGAATGATATCCTGAGAGAAGAATGGGGCTTTGACGGAATTGTTATCACAGACTGGGGCGCAAGTAATGATCATGCCCTTGGTGTGGCAGCAGGTTCAAACCTTGAGATGCCAAATCCTGGTCTTGATTCCGCAAGAGAATTGATCGCAGCTGTGGAGAGCGGCAAGATCAGCATTGAGGATGTGGATGCAAGAGTAGACGAGCTCCTTGACGCTGTTATGACTCTTTATGTTAATGCTCAGAACAGGAAGGAAGAGTTTGATATCCCTGCTCATCATCAGGTTGCAAGAAAGGCAGCAGCAGAGAGCACTATTCTTCTTAAGAATGAGGACAATATCCTTCCTCTTAAGCCAGGAGCAAAGGTTGCTATTATCGGTGACTTTGCATTTGTTCCGAGATATCAGGGCGCAGGCTCATCTCTTGTAAATCCTACAAAGGTTGAGACTATCGCTGAGATGGTTGGAAGCTACGACATTCAGGTGATCGGAAGCTGCAAAGGCTACTCCAGAACAGGAGAAGAAGATGCGGCTACCAAGAAAGAAGCCGTTGATATAGCCAAAAAGGCTGATATAGTTCTTTTCTTCTTTGGACTTAATGAGGACAGCGAATCTGAGGGAATGGACAGAACTCACATGAGAATTCCTCAGAATCAGATAACACTGCTTCAGGAACTTGGACAGGTTAATCCTAACCTGGTTGGTATCATCAGCGCGGGTTCTGCAATCGAGATGCCTTGGCATCATTTCTTCAAGGCGATGCTTCACTGCTACCTCAATGGACAGGCAGGAGCAGGGGCTGTAATGGATATTCTTACAGGAAAGGTTAATCCATCAGGAAAGCTTTCAGAGACTATTGCAAGAAGATATGAGGATACTCCTGCTTACAGATATTACCCAAGTCAGGAGAGAACTGCTGAGTACAGAGAGAGCCTTTACGTGGGCTACAGATATTATGATACAGCTCAGGTGCCTGTGCTTTATCCATTTGGATTCGGACTTTCATACACAAGCTTCGAGTACAGCGACCTGAATATTACTGATGCAGGAGTTTCCTTCAATGTTAAGAATGTAGGTTCTATGGACGGAGCAGAGGTATGCCAGCTCTATGTAGGACTTCCGGGCGCTAAGGTGTTCAGACCGGTAAAAGAGCTTAAGGGCTTTGCGAAGGTGTTCCTTAAGGTGGGCGAGACAAAGAAGGTTGAGATTGCCTTTGATGACAAGACCTTCCGTTACTGGAATGTCAAGACAAACAAGTGGGAGATTGAAGATGGTAATTACAGCATCTGCATCGGTGCTTCCAGTGCTGATATAAGACTTTCAGGAAGTATTATGAAGGCTGAGACCACAGAGGTTATGCCATATAGCAAAGAGGAGCTTCCTGCATATTACACAGGCAAGATTCAGACTGTTCCGGATGATCAGTTTGAAAAGCTCCTTGGAAGAAGCATTCCTGACGGAAAGTGGAGCGGACGGCTCTCAGCAAACGATGCTATCTGCCAGCTTTACTACGCAAAGAGCGGCCTGGCAAGATTTGCCTACAGAAGACTTACTGCAATTAAGAAAAAAGCTGATGAGTCAGGCAAGCCGGATCTTAATATCCTGTTCATCTACAACATGCCTTTCAGAGCCATGGCGAAGATGACAGGCGGAGCTGTAAGCATGGATATGGTCGATGGAATTGTTACTCTTGTTAACGGAAGGTTCTTTAAGGGCCTTGGCAAGATCATCAGCGGCTATTTCCGCAACAGTAAGCTCAACAAGCAGTACGAGAGCAAAATTAAGTAATATGGCTCCGGAATCCGGACCTTAATGATCGGAGGAAATTTAAAATGAAGTTTTGGAAAGATTTTGTGGAGAAGCACCCTGCAGTGGCCAAGTGGGTACGTGAGGGCGGATTATTTGTAATCGTAAGTAATCTGATCACAGTGTTTAAGTATCTGCTTCTTACTTTCTTACCTGCAGCATTTGCCTTTTTGGGTGACAGATCCTTTGGATGGCCGGGAATCCCTCTTACTATTGCGGGAGAGACTTTCCAGTGGAACATCCTTGGTTACGATCAGGCCCACGGTGGTCTGGCATATTTCACAGCATACATGATCGCAATGGTGATCGGTGAGTGCATCAACTTCCCAATCCAGAAGCTGTTTGTATTCCGCAACCATGATAAGCCCGGCAAGCAGATTGCATGGTATGTAGTGGCATTTATTGTTATTACATGCATCGTTAACTCCATCAACTGCATCTGGGTTGCAGTAGCCGGTAAGTTTGTACCTGCATTTGTTTACAACATCGGAACCACAGTACTCAACGGTGGTGTCAGCATGGTAGTATTCTTCTTTGTAAACAAAATCATCTTCCCTGAGACCAAGAAAGAGTGATATCATAGAATAAAGTGCTGCGCTGCGCACATTATACATTGATTGTAAGCCTCATCAGACATTATAGTTTGATGGGGCTTATTTTTTCAATAATCCATGTTGGTTGTAAATAAATAAGACTTTTCAATAGTTTGTTACCCCTTTTTCAAGTCACGGGCAAGTCACGGGCAAGGCACGGGGACGGTTCTTTTGTCTGGTTGAAAACCAGTCAAAAGAACCGTCCCCGTGACTTGCTTCCCGTGACTTGCCTGTGACTTGCCCGTCCCCTTGACTTGCCCATTTTTCGTCTTCGCCTTTGGCATTTCCCATGGTTTAGACTATAATGAAAACAGTTATAAAATCTGTTTTTTTGATAGAGGGGTGTATGAAGAAAAAAAGTAATCTTATCATAATAATCTGCCTAGTAATGCTGTCACTTTCAGGGCTTTTGTTTTTGGCGGAGAGCAGGGCAGATGGAGCTTCAATCCAGAGCATCGGTGATGCGCTCTGGTATATGATCGTAACATTAACTACTGTAGGTTACGGCGATCTTTATCCGGTGACGGTTCTCGGAAAGTTCATCGGAGTGCTGTTTATATTATCCAGTATGGGATTGTTGGGCGCTATCCTGGCATCCATGATCTCTATCTTTAATTCAGGAGTTATTCCCACTTTATATTTGAGAATGCATAGAAAAGAGGAGTGGTTTGTTTTTTCGCAGTACAATGAAAAGACAAGCGTCCTGATAAGTGACCTCAAGAACTCCCACAAAGGCCTGTTTATCTGTCTTGGAGAGAATAAGGCAGACGAGGATAACGGAATTCTTCATCTTGACTATTCTTTTGAGAAAATCATCGACTTGAAACCCGACAAGTACAGGCTCCATCTCTTTTTCATGAAAGACTGTAACAATGATTACGAAAACTATTCGGATTTCTACAATGCTTGCAGCAGGCATATTTCAGATAATCAGCTGCCATTTTACTGCTATTGCCTGACAGAATACGTGCCGGAGGAGATTCCTGTCAATCTCATATGCTTCAATAAATATGAGAATATATCAAGGCTTTATTGGAATACCTATCCACTTAGCACCAAAACACCAGGCGATGAGAAGATAGTGCTTATCGGAAGCGGCAAGTTCAGCAGCTATATCCTGGAACATGCTTTGGAAAGAAATGTCATGAAACCTGTTCAGAGCGTGGAATATCACATGTTCGGAGATTTTGAGGAGTTTAAGAATGAGCATTACCGCTTGAATGAATACTTCTCGATAGATAAAAAAGATAACAACAGAGATTCGCTGTTTTTCCATGATGTTTCCTGGATGCAGCAAAAAGAAATATTTGAAAGCGCCAGTCGCATCATTATCTGCGACGACGATGAAAAGAGTAATCTCTTCGTACTGAGCAATATCAGGAAGTATTTTGTCCTTAGAAATACCGATGCGCAGATTCACGTTCTCTTTTCCCAGAAGATAACAGATACGGGAGTAAAGACCTTTGGAACAACTAAGGATATCTATTCCGAAGAGTACGTACTTAAGAGAAAACTCAGCAGGATAGCCATGGACATGCACTCCGTTTATCAGATTGAGAATAAAGGTGCCTGCGAGTGGAATCAGTTATCGGAATTTAAGAGACAGTCCAATCTGGCTGTGGCGGATCATATGGATATTAAGATTGGGCTTTTAAATGCCGTATCCGCAGGGGATGCTTATTGCAAGTACTGGGAGCTTCCGGAAGATGAGAAGATAAAGCTCTGGCACCTGGAACACGACAGATGGATGAGATTCCATATTGTAAATAACTGGCATTTTGCAGAAAAGAGAAATGATGCATTAAGGGAGCACAATCTTATAGTGCCTTTTGAAGAGTTGCCCTATGAAGAGCAGAAGAAGGACGCCTACGCCTGGGAGCTGATGGAAAAAATGTGAAGGAGCCTGTAATGAAAGATTTTCTGAAAGATAAAAAGACTGTTCTAAATTACATCTATATTGCAGTTATTTTCGTTTCAGTGCTGGTAATGATCATTCTTGGACTTAACTTTAAGAGTACGAGAAAAGAGCAGACGGTTCCTGAGACTGCCACAGAAAAAGTTGAGCTTGAGAAAAAAGAAAATGTGAAGATTACCGTCAATGTGGAGACCATAAAAGATGGTCTTAATAACATGGGTACACTGATCACTCAGGAATACTATTTTTCCCAGATCGCAACCTATACGAAGGATAAGAAGATCCTTAACTTCATCAACTCCACCGCAGGATTTACCTATAGCTATGACGGCTCTGTTACAGCGGGAATCGACTTTGAGAAGGTTGAGATAAAAAAGGACGAGAATGCCAAGATGATCATTGTGGAGCTTCCACATTCATCTATTCAGACTGTCAACATCGATACAAGTACCTTCAAGGTATATTCGGAAAAAGAGTCTTTGTGGAACAAGATAAAGCTTGAGGACTACAATCTGTCTCTTGGAGAGTTTGAAGAGGCAGCCAAAAAGAAAGCTCTGGATAACGGAATTCTTGATAAATCCGATGAACAGGCAAAGACTCTGATCGTAAACTTTATCCAAAACTTCCCCAATGTCTCAGACTATGGCATTGAAGTAAAGTTTATCAAGATCAATCAGTAGGGCAGTATTCCAGCCAATACATATTTTACGAGGGAGAATAAGTCATGAATCTGAAAAAAGCAGCAATCATAAGCATAATTCTTTTGCTTGCCGTAATTTCTTTTACCAGGATCGCACCCTGGGCGGCCAGTGCGTCGACTCATCCCCATTCTATAGAGCAGACAGAAGATAAGATAGCGACGGTAATGACTCTGTCAGCAGGGGCGGCAGCTACATCAGCCACATTGTCACTGCTTCCGGGGGATATCTGTACACCCATATCTGAGCAGCTGGCGGAGCTTGCAAAGTACTTCCTTGTGGTGCTCAGCGCATTGCACCTGGAAAAGTTCCTGATAACTCTTTCCGGATTCATTACCTTTGGAATCCTGATTCCGTTGGCATGTATATTTTTTGCCTGGTATGTGGCCTTTGGCAATACTAATGCCAGAACTATCGCAGGGAAACTGGCCCTCATCGGGCTGATCATTTTCCTTATTGTTCCCGCAAGTGTGATCATCTCTGATAAGATTTACGCTACCCAGTCAGACAAGGTCAACGAGGCGGTGACTGAGTACAACAATCTTGATATAGAGGGGGATTCCGACAGCGGAGCACTAAGCGACTTTACCACCATAACCAACGATACTATCGATAATATTACTTCCTTTGTTGGAAGTCTCTTGGAGTCACTGGCGGTTATGATCGTTACCAGCTGCATTGTGCCGGCGCTTGTTTTTGTATTCCTGATATGGGTGGTTAAGACTATCTTTTCAGGGAATGTTCTGACTTTGGACGCTAAGAGCCTGGATACGCTCTCGGGGAAAAAGGATAAGTAAGATAAATGAGGCGGGTAAGTCACGGAAAGTCACGGGTAAGGCAAGTCAAGGCAGTCACGGGGACGGTTCTTTTGACTGGTTTTGGCTTGCCAAAACCAGTCAAAAGAACCGTCCCCGTGACTGCCCATGACTGAAAAGAACCGTCCCCGTGACTTACCCTTGACTTGCCCATGCGTGGCTCGCGGACCGTCCCCTCACCTTGTGGTGCCGCCCTCGGCAAAGGTTACAGGAAGGCACACCAGCGGTGGTTTCGTTTTCATATTATCTGATAAAAGAAGGTCTACACACATTTCTGCTATTGCTTCCACAGGCTGAACGATGGTAGAGCAGGTATATTCAAGAAAACCGTGCTCTCTTACGCCATCAAAACCGATCATCTGTATATCTTCAGGAACTCTCAGGCCCATCTTTTCTATTTCGCCTTTAATGATGTGAAGAAGGGAGTCGGTGGAACAGAAGATTCCGTCAAAATCAGGCTTTCCTTTCTTTATGTGACTCTTTATAAATGGGACAAAATCATAGACCGAATCACCCATTTCATCACTCAGCATCTTAACTTCATAGTCGAGACCCTTCAATGCACAGCCGTTTTCAAAACCGGCTTTTCTTTTGTTGGGCTCATTGTTCAGATCAGATCCCTTTCTAAGATAAAGAACTCGTTTACATCCAAGCTCTGCAAATTTCTCTGCTGCAAGTTGTCCGCCGGCAAAGTTGTCGCAGGCAACGCAGGGAATAGATGGAGATATGGCTCTGTCTATGGATACGAAAGGAACATTCTCACTGATAACAAGGTTTGGATTGTAGGTAAGACCTATGATTCCGTCCACCTTATTTTGCAAAGCGAGATCAATGGAGTCCTGTTCAAGGTCCGGATTTTGCTCGGTACAGAACATGATCATCTTATAATTCCTCTTGGTCAGGGCTACATTCAGATGGTGTGCCACGTCCCCAAAAAAGGAGTGGTAGGTATTAGGAATGATCACTACCACGGTATAGGTCTTGCTTGCCTTGAGTCCCTGTGCATAGCTGTTAACCTTATAATTCAGAGCTCTTATGGCATTTTTTACTTTCTTTTGATAGCTCTCACCTACGGATTTACCATTAATGACCTTGGAAACCGTTCCGACAGATACTCCGGCAAGATTGGCTACATCTACAATTGTTGGTTTCGAATTTTCTTTTCCCATTTGTTCTCCAATTAAATTGTATTTAGGGATTCTTCATCAAAGATAATACAAATATACATCCTTGTGAGCGGTCTGTAAATATAACTGTGAAACGTTTCGTGAATTGTTCACAAAATTTCAAAACCGAAAATGTACAAAATAACAGAATGTTATTCTTGTACTTGACAGTGAATATTTGTGAGTGATAAAACAGAATACGTGAAACGATTCACGAAACGATTCACAATAAAAGAACATAAGTCTTTAAAACACGTGAAATAACGTTTTACAGTTTTAGAAGGTGAGGAACTGATTATGGGAAAAGAGATGGCGCTTACAAAGAGCCGGGGCAAATCAAAACTGGCCCAAAATATCACGTACATAAAACAGCATTGGCAGCTGTACATATTCTTTTTAGGGCCTGCACTGTTTCTGACGATCCTGTTTAGATATGTACCCATGGGCGGAGTGCTGATAGCATTCCAAAAATACAACCCATTTAAGGGAATACTTGGAAGCCAGTGGGTTGGATTTAAGTACTTTAAGCAGTTCTTATCTTCACCGGACTTTCTTCAATATCTGGCAAATACATTAAAGCTTAGTATATTTGGTCTTTTGTGGGGGTTCCCGGTGCCAATCATTCTGGCATTTCTACTTAACAGGGTGGGAAGCAGCAAGTTAAAGCAAAAGATACAGCTGGTGCTATACATGCCAAACTTCATTTCAGTAATAGTCCTTTGTGGTATGGTAAGAATTCTTTTATCTGTAACAGGACCGCTGAATATGATGATGGGAAGCAGCATCAACTATTTGACAATACCTGCAGCCTTCAGACCTATATACATTATCAGCGGAATATGGCAGGGAGCAGGATGGGCATCCATCATGTATACCGCGGCACTTTCAAACGCCAGCCAGGAACTTAAAGAGGCGGCACAGATAGACGGTGCAAATATCTTTCAGCAGATTAAGGCTGTTGAGTGGCCGGCAATCAAGGATATGGTAGTTATTCAGTTTATCCTTCAGGCGGGAAACATTATGAGTATCGGATTTGAGAAGGCATACGCTCTTCAGTCGGATATGAACCTTTCTTCTTCAGAGATCATCGCGACCTATGTCTACAAAAAAGGTCTTTTGAACGGTGACTACAGCTACTCAACTGCGGTAGGCCTTTTTAACACAGTGATCAATGTAATCCTTCTTGTCCTTGTAAATAAGGTAGTAGAGAAGATGAACGATGGACAGGGATTATAAGGAGATATTGAAATGGAAAGAGTATTAGTTAAGAAAAAAAGCAGTTTTTCAAAATACGGTCTCGGAGATAAGTGCTTTCTCATATTTGGATATACACTACTTACAGCATTTGTCCTGGCAATTATCCTTCCGATGATCTACATAGTGGTGGCATCCTTCATGGACCCCATAACTCTTCAGAATAAAGGAATCGTTTTTGATTTCAGTAAGTGGACTTTAACGGCTTACGAAAGAGTAATGACAAATTCCCAGATCTGGGTTGGTTTTAAAAACGCTGTCATCTACTCAGTGGTATTTAGTGTAGTATCAGTTTTTATCACACTTTTATGTGCATATCCCATGTCCAGGGATGACTTTGTGGGAAAAAAGCTGTTTAACACCATCTTTATCATAACCATGTTTTTTGGTGGCGGACTTATACCTACATATCTTCTTATTAGTAATATCGGTCTTCTTGACAGCATGTGGGCAGTTATCTTACCCGGCGCATTTAATGTCTGGAACATGATAATTGCAAGGACCTATTACAAGGGAATTCCCAGTGAGCTTCGTGAAGCGGCAGATGTGGACGGAGCCAATGAGCTGGTGTTCTTTTTCAGAATACTTTTACCGGTTTGCACACCACTTATTGCAGTGCTGATCCTCTGGCAGTTTGTAGGAATGTGGAACAGCTACTTTGATGCAATGATCTATCTGAATTCATCATCTAAGCAGCCACTTCAGCTGGTACTTAGATCAATCCTTATTCAGAATGAGCCTGATCCCGGAATGATCGCCGATATGCAGAGCACCGCTCAGAGAGCACAGCTTGCAGAACTGTTAAAATATGCAACTATTATTATTTCCAGCCTTCCACTGATAGTAATGTACCCATTCTTCCAGAAGTACTTTGATTCAGGAATCATGGTGGGCTCAGTAAAGGGCTAGAGCATAAGTTCATTGTTAACAACCCATTAAGGGACAACATATAAAAAAGGAGAGGAAAGATGAAAAGAGAAATGAAGAAGTTTTTTGCTGTAGCCATGGCTACTGCTATGTCAGTGGGTGCATTGGCAGGATGTGGCAGCAGTGCCGGGGCTGGCGCCGGAAAGAGTGAGGCAGCCAAGGTAACTATTGATGACATGAGTTTCCCTCTGGCTGACAAGGTAACTATCACCGGAATGATCAGTTATCCTTCAGGAACAGAGGAAGAGCCCAACAACAGAACAATCTTCAAAAGACTTGAGGAAGAGACCAACGTACATGTTGACTGGACTGCAATCTCAAATGACCAGTGGGGAGACAAGATAAGTCTTAACATGGCAAACAAGGATGCCCTTACAGATTTTGTATTTAACGCAGGTTTTTCAAACAGTGACCTTATCCGCTATGCAGATCAGGGTGTAATCATCCCTGTTGAAGAATACATCGATGCAAACATGCCTAATCTCAAGGCTGTTTTTGATAAGTATCCTGAGTACCGTGCTATGTGCGAGGATGAGGATGGTCATATCTGGGCACTTCCATGGATCGAGCAGCTTGGCTCAAATAAGACTGCTATTCAGACTGTTGGTAACAACATGACTTACATCAACCAGAAGTGGCTTGATTTCTTAGGTCTTGAGACACCTACAACAGTTGATGAATTTGAAGAGGTTCTTCTTGCGTTCAAGGAGCATGCATCAGAGCTTCAGGCAGAGTTTGGTATTGACGGAGATATTATCCCAATGTCCTGCATCATCAACGACAACGACCCAAGCCTTCTCATCAACGGCTTTGGCGAGGGATATGGCGACAATGATATCGGACAGCACATCGCTGTAACAGATGACAAGAAGGTTATCTTCACAGCTACACAGGAAGGCTTTAAATCCGGAGTTGAGTGGCTTCATAAGTTATATGAAGAGGGACTTATGGATCCTGAGTGCTTTACCCACGACTGGTCAACCTATGTTGCAAAGGGCAAATCTCACAGATACGGCGTATGCTTTACCTGGGATGTAGCAAATATCGACAACATTGAAGACTTTGTTCCTCTTTCAGCACTTGAAGCTGATACCAAGAATGTAACTCCTATGAACGGTTCATTTACTTCAGGATTTGACCGTGGCAGATGCGTTGTAACTGCAAAGTGTGCGAACCCGGCATTCGTATGCTCATGGCTCGACCTTATGTATGACCCATTCCAGTCACCACAGAATAACTGGGGAACTTATGGCGAAGATGATGACTTTGATATCTTTGAGCTCTCAACAAATGCAAATGGCGAAAAGATGCTTAAGCACGCAGCTCTTGGAGATGCATCTCCTGTTGAGGTAAGAGAAGCAGAGGCAGTTGGTGGACCACTTGCTATTCTTGATGAGTACTACGGTGTTTATGTTACATGCCCTGATGATGCACAGTATCGTCTTGACTGGATCAAGGAGTACTACACAGATGATATGCACTGCCAGTATGTATATCCTAACGTGTTCATGTCTGCTGATGATACAGAGAAGCTCACAGGAATCCAGACAGACCTTATTTCATATGTAAACTCTACAAAGTCAGACTTCATTATGAACGGTGTTACTGATGAGGCCTGGAACGAATATCTTAACAAGGTTAATGCATACGGTCTTGATGAGTACCTTTCAATCTATCAGAAATATCTTGACGCGTTTTATGCAAACTAAGAACCGGTAACTACTGACTTTGCAAATACTGACTCAGCCGGCAGCTTAGGCTGAGTCATTTTTAAAAAAATGAACTATAGAAGGTTAATTGGGATGGCCTGTATAGCAGCGATGATGCTTTGCCAGGGCTGTGGAAATACAAGCGCCAAGGGAAAAGACATTTCGGTTATAGACAGTTTTTTTCCAAATATAGAGGAAACCTGGGTTGGAGATGTTATGGCCCAGGCTGATGAAAACGGAATACATTTAAACTATCTGTATGATACCGATCACAACGGAACAGGGTATCATCCTATTTATAGGTTTGATACAAAGGACTTCTGCAGTTATACGGATGCCGGAGAGATAATTCCCTTTGGAGAAAACATTGAAGATCCGGATATAGCTGTGGGAACAGGGAGCTTTATCAAAGATAAAAAGGGAAGGTATCATTGCTTTTATACCGGACATAATGATTACACAGAAACCTTTGACAAGGACATGGACAGAGAATGTCTTATGCATGCCATAAGTAAGGACAATGTCTCTTTTAAGAAAGTGCCAAAGGACAATGTTTATGCGCCGGACGGGTACAGTGGATACGACTTCAGGGATCCGCAGGTACTGTGGATGGAAGAATTCGGTAAGTACTGGATGCTGGTTGCAGCAAAAAGAGAAAGCGATGGAAAAAGCGCTATTTTAAAGTTTGCGACTTCAGATCTGTCCAAGGGAGACTGGGAATTTGAAGGAGAGCTTTATAGCAGCGATCTTTACTTTATGGAGTGTCCGGATCTTTTTGAAGAAAACGGCTGGTACTATCTTCTCTTTAGCTGGAACAATGTCACATATTATCGGATGGCACAAAGCCTTGACGGCGAATGGATAAAGCCGGAGACAGATACATTTGACGGAAACGGTTTCTACGCAGCAAAGACCGTAGAATATGAAGGAAACAGGTATCTTGTAGGATTTCTTGATCATAAAAAAAGAAACAGTGACATTTTTGAATACACCTGGGCGGGCTCGGTAATGCCCTATAAGCTTGAGACTCTTTCAGACCATACGCTGGGAGTCACAATGCCTGATCAGTTCAGGAATTTTTTCTATGACAGAGATGTAAAAGAAACTGAGTATGAAAAGGTTACGACTGCTTTAGACCTGGGGATGCTGCCAGGGAAGCTTTTGTTTGAGGGAAAGGTCACATTTAATGATACCGATGCAAAGGCAGGTTTTGGTCTTGGGGATTACAAAGTTCTTTTGGACCCGGGAGAGAATGAAATAATCTATGACGGATACAAGAACACCCAGAAGTTTTTGTTTGAAGCAGGCAAAACATACGATATTCAAGTTATCGTTGAAGATGAAATAGTTGTGCTCTATTTAAATGGAGAGAGGGCACTTAGCAATCGAATATATTCTGCAGTTGATAGTAACTGGCAGATCTACATAGATGGAAATGCAGAATTTTCAGCTATCAAAATACACGCTATTGAATAGATCGGAGTAGTTATGAGCGATAAGTTACAAAAGGCCAGAGAATATGAGGCGGAATACGGTGGGAAGATAGGAGCTCTTGACAGGCCGCTGTTTCACCTTACGCCTTACGTGGGCTGGATGAATGATCCCAACGGTTTTTCATATTATAAGGGAAAGTATCACATGTTCTATCAGTACTATCCTTATGAATCAAGATGGAATGACATGCACTGGGGACATGCTGTAAGCAGCGACCTGCTCACATGGGAGTATCTTCCTGCGTCCATGGCACCTGATATGCCATTTGATGAGGGAGGATGTTTTTCCGGAAGTGCAGTGGAGATTTCAGATGGAAGACAGCTCCTTATGTACACAGGCCTTCAGGCAGGAGAAAAAGATGGAAGGAAAGTTCACTTCCAGGTCCAGAACATTGCTATAGGTGATGGACTTAATTATGAGAAGTACGAGAATAACCCTGTTATAGATAAGAGCATGCTTCCAGAAGGAGCTGACGACATCGATTTCCGCGATCCAAAAGTCATTAGACTAAAAAGCGGAGAGTATGTCTGCATTGTTGGAAGCAGGCCTGAAGATGGCAGTGGCCAGATACTTATGTATAAAAGTGCTGATGCGATCCATTGGAAGTACTGGAAAAAACTTATCGAAAACAAGAACAGATATGGAAAAATGTGGGAGTGTCCTGACTTCTTTGAACTGGATGGAAAGTGGCTCCTTTTGACCAGCCCGCAGGATATGCTGGCTGACGGCCTTGAGTACCATAATGGTAATGGTACGGTCTGCGTTATGGGAAGCTTTGACGAAAATACAGGAGATTTCAAAGAAGAGAGAAATCAGGCTATAGATTACGGAATTGATTTCTATGCGCCCCAGACTGTTCTTGCGCCGGACGGCAGGAGAATAATGATTGGCTGGCTTCAGAACTGGGACGGATGTGCAGTAAGAGATCAGGGCGAACTCTGGGCAGGACAGATGAGTGTGCCAAGGGAAATCTGGCTTCAGAATGGAAGACTGTACCAGAAACCGGTAAAAGAACTGGAAAACTATAGAAAAGATAAAGTGACAGCAGATAACCTGGAATTATCCGGAGAGATGACTATCCCCGGAGTTTCCGGAAGATGCGTTGATATGGAAGTTGTGGTAAGACCTAAAAATCCTGAGAACATCTACCATAAATTTGCTGTAAATTTCGCGGAGGATGAGAAACGCTATTCATCTGTAAGCTTCAGACCACATGAGGCGACCCTTAAGGTTGACAGAAAGTACTCCGGAAGCAGACGCGCAATCGTTCATCAAAGAAGGTGCCTCGTAGAGGAAAGTAAAAACGGAGAAATCCGCCTTAGAATCATTCTCGACAGATTCAGTGCAGAGGTCTTTGTAAATGACGGCGCAAAGGTTATGAGTATGGGAGTTTATACGGATATTACTGCTGATGAAATATCTTTTTACTGTGACGGAGAAGCAGTAGTAGACCTGGTTAAGTATGATATCAAGGCCTCAAAATAAATGCGTATCAGTATTATATATATGAAGGGAAAAGAAATTGATTAACAGGTATGATGTGGTGGCTCTGGGAGAGCTGTTGGTAGACTTTACAGATAACGGAATGAGTAGCCAGGGAAATCCTACATTTGAAGCAAACCCCGGCGGAGCACCCTGCAATGTGCTTTCCATGCTTCAAAAACTCGGTGATAAAACTGCATTCATAGGAAAAGTAGGAGATGATTTCCTGGGAAATATGCTTGTGTCCAAAGCATCACTCCAGGGCATAGACATGCAGGGAATCATCAGAGATAAAAACACCGGAACTACCCTGGCCTTTGTACAGAAGCTTCCGAACGGAGACAGGGACTTTGCCTTTTTTAGAAATCCGGGAGCAGATATGATGCTGACAGCATCGGAAGTTGAGAAGCGAGCATATATCATTGAGAATGCTGATGTTTTTCATTTTGGAACGCTGTCCATGACTGATGAAGGCGTTTTTGCCGCCACAAAAAGAGCTATAGAAGTAGCAAAGAAAAATGGTTGTCTTATTTCTTTTGACCCAAATTACAGAGAACCTTTATGGGAGTCAAAGCAGGCAGCCCTTGAAAAAATCAGATTCGGACTAGGCCAGTGTGACGTACTTAAAATTTCGGATAATGAGATAGAACTTGTTACCGGAGAAAAAGACATTGATAAAGGAGTTGCTGCAATACAAAAAGAGTTTGGAACTGCTCTGATCTTCGCAACACTTGGAAGCGAAGGAAGTAAGGCGTATTTTGGAGATATTGTAGCAGAACATCATGGATTCAAGAATCCTGATACTATAGAAACCACAGGAGCCGGCGATACCTTTTGCGGATGTATGCTTCATTTTGTCCATAAGTATGGAATAAATGGACTTACTAAAGACAAGCTGGAAGAGACACTTGAGTTTGCAAATGCAGCAGCGTCCCTTATTACTACAAGAAAAGGAGCACTGGCTGTAATGCCTTCTGTTGAAGAAGTGGAGGAAGTGATTAAGTAAAGGGCAAGTCATGGGCAAGTCACGGGGACGGTTCTTTTGACTGGTTTTCAACCAGTCAAAAGAACCGTCCCCGTGACTTACCCGTGACTTACCCGTGACTTGCCCGTGACCCTTAAGGTCACAATAGTATAAAAACATTCGATCATTAATTAATGATTTAAAACCTCTTTTTTGTATACTAATATCAGGGAAAGACTGATCTGATCATCTTTCCCTGAATAATCAAGGTATGCAAAAGAGAGGTTTTTATTATGAAGAAAATAAACATAAACGATGGTTGGGAATTCATTAAATGTCCGGAATATGCCATGGAAGACGTGATCGGATCAGATATCTGTGTTAACGGAGATTATGAGAAAATTGATCTTCCGCATACCTGGTTCGATCCTGAAAACCCTTACGCAGGGACAGCAATATATAGAAAAACCTCGGAGCTTCAGCCTGAAAGGGAATCTGTGTATATTGAATTTGAAGGAGTGGAGCAGCGCTGTATTGTTTATGTTAATGGTATAAAAGCCGGAGAACATCAGGGGTCCTATGCCACTTTCAGGGTTAAAGTGCCTGACGAAATTCTAGATGATAATACTTGCAAGAGCATTGAAATAGTAGTGGTTGTCAATAATGAAAAGAGCGATGACCTGGCTCCGATGTTTGGAGACTTTACTATATTCGGCGGAATCTATAGAAACGTAAGTCTTATCTATGTATCCCAAAAAAGCTTTGATTATCTTTATTATGGAACGAACGGAATAATTGTGAGAGCCGGAATGGAGGATAAAAAAGGTATTCTGTCTGTTGAACCCCATGTGACAAGCGCATGTATCAATGAAAACGCTGAGGAATCCGGCAAAGAAGGAAACAAAAAGCTCTATATCAGATATGATATTCAGGATCCTGATCTAAGAACCGTTATTGAAAATCATATCGGTGATCTGAAAGAAGCCGCTTCTTTTACAATCGACGATGCAAGCCTCTGGGATGGCAAAGGAAAGAGCAGACTCTACACCATCAAAGCTTCACTGGCAGAGGAAGGTGATAATGGTGACCTGGTAATCCATGATTCCTCCGAGGTATCATTTGGTTTCAGGAATATAGAGATAACTCCGGATAAGGGGCTTTTCTTAAACGGAAGAACATACAAACTGTGCGGCGTAGCCAAACACCAGGACTTTGGTTCAAGCTACAACGCAGTAAGCGATGAGCAGATAAAAGAGGACTTTGAACTCATTTCAGAAATCGGTGCAAACGCAGTAAGATTGTCTCATTATCAGCATCCACAGCTGGCTTACAACATTTGCGATGAGAAGGGACTTCTTGTGTGGGCAGAGATTCCAATGCTCAAAATGACGGCTGGTGAAAAGCTATTCGAGTCCACCTGTGAGCAGTTAAGGGAACTGATCCTGCAGAACATCCATCACCCTTCAATTTACTGTTGGGGCATACAGAATGAGATAGCAATGTTCAGGGATGATGAAATAATGCATGACAGATGCAGGAAACTTTCAGATATGGTTCATGAACTGGACCCCGGCAGATGCAGCTCCGGTGCAAACCTTTACTCAGTGAAACCTGCAAGCAAGATGAATGAAGTATCAGACATAGTGGGATACAATCTGTACTTTGGCTGGTACTACGGTCAGATGGAGGACTACAGACAGTATCTGGACAGACTACATGAGACTAAGCCAAATGTTCCGTATGGAATCAGTGAATATGGTGTAGATACGAATATAGGCCTTCATTCGGAAAACCCTCATGTAAAAGACTACTCAGAGGAGTATCAGGCTCTTTTCCATGAGAGCGTATATCCGATACTTGAGGAAAAGAAATACCTCTGGGGAAGCTTTGTCTGGAATATGTTTGACTTTAGCAGCGCCATAAGAAATGAGGGCGGAGTCAAGGGTATAAACCAGAAAGGACTTGTATCTTCAGACAGAAAGATCAGAAAAGATGCCTTCTATTACTACAAGGCAAAGTGGTCAGAGGAAAAGGTACTTCATATCTGTTCCAAGAGATTTGAAAAGAGAGCAGGCGACCGGATAACAATTAAGGTATATTCAAATCTTCAAGAGGCAGAGCTTTTTGTGAATAATGTAAGCTGTGGAAAATCCATAAATAGTGGCAACAGTTCTTTTGTCTGGGAGAACACTACTCTTTGCGACGGATCAAATGAGATAAAAGTTGTGAGCGGAGATTATGAAGATAGCTGCATTTTCATGAAGGTTGATGCAGAGCCTGAAGAATACGCTCTCCCTGCTGACCCTAATGGCGGCATGGTAAAGAACTGGTTCCTGGACGAGGACAGTTTTGTGAAGGAAGGTTTCCTTTCAGTTAACAGCAGAGCCGACGAGATTATCGGTAGCAGGGATGGGGCAGAGCTGGTAAAAGAGCTGTTCCCTGACCTTTATAAGGTGATGACAGAGCAGGATGTTATTCCTCTTGGCCTTGAGTTTCTGAGTATACTAAAGAGGCAGCTTGTGGGTGCGCCTGATGCGGAAGAGCAGATTAAAAAGATCAATGAAAAGCTCAATACGATAAAAGAACAGTACTAAGGTGGACCATGATCCAATATGTAACAAAAGTATAAATTGAGGTTTCAATACAAATATTTTTGTGACGAAGATTCGATTATCATTTCCTTATCAAAACAAGATTTATGGGAGGTTTGAGAAATGAAGAAAAAACTTATCAGCGTTCTGCTTTCCGGTGCTATGGCAATGGGGCTTCTCGCCGGATGCGGATCATCTACAGAAGGTACAACCGGCACAAACAGTACTGCCACAGTTACTGAAACAAAGACATCTGACAAAGCTGACAGCCAGGAGGTAGAGAAGATAAAGGTATATCTTCCTACATCCGGTAAATTCGATGATCTTGACAATGTAATGGCAGCTGTAAATGAGATTACTACAAAAGAGATTGGAGTGGAAGTTGAGTTCCATCCTTATGAGTTTGGTCAGTGGTTCCAGCAGTATTCTCTTTTCCTTAGCGGAACAGAGGACGTGGATATTCTTGCAAACTATGGCGGATATCTTAACGCTGTTTCTCAGGGAGCTGCTTATGATCTTACAGATCTGATCCAGCAGTATGGACAGGATATCATCGCAATGGAAGGTGATTTCCTTAAGAGCGGCGAAGTAAACGGTACACAGTACGCTATTCCTATCTATGCTTCATATGCCTGGACAATGGGAATCCTCTACAGACAGGACGTCGTGGACGAACTTGGAATTCAGGATCTCGTAGACAATGTTAAGACACTTGAGGACTGGGGTGAGGTTCTTGCGGTTGTTAAGGAAAAGAAACCTGAGATGACACCATATGTCAGAAACAATGGAAGTACTGCAACCAATTTCCAGTACGGAACATGGGATGACCTTGGAAATAACTACGGTGTATTGATGGATGGCGGAAAGACATCTGATGTAGTAAATCTTTTTGAAACTGATGAGTATGCAAAGCTCTGCTCAGTAATGCATGACTGGTACCTTGCAGGATATACCAGCAAAGATATCCAGACTCAGACTGATGGCTTCCCTACACTTACAAGAAATGATGCTGCATTTTCAACACTTGGACAGGCAGACTTCAATACAAGCTTCTATCAGTCCACAACCTGTGGAAAAGATATCGGAACTGTAATGATCTCTACACCTGCAGCAAGAACCTATAACAATGTTACATACACAATCATGTCTAATTCAAAGCATGCAGAGGCAGCTATGAAGTTCCTTAACTTCTGGTTCTCCAATGAAGAGGTTGGAACACTTATTGCTTATGGTATCGAGGGAACACACTACAAGCTTGATGCAAACGGCATGGGAGATTATGTTGATGGACAGGATTCAGCTTCCTGCACATATCATCTTGGATCAGGTATTTCAAATACCAACAGAATTCGTTGGAATACAGAGGATCCTGATTATTCAAAGCTTCTTATAGACAGCAATAACAGCGCACAGAAGTCTGCAGCCCTTGGTTTTGCCTTTGATACATCCTCTGTTGAAAATGAGATTACACAGCTGGATAACGTATGCAGTAAGTATCAGATCGGTCTTGAGTGCGGAGCACTGGATCCTGAGACAGCACTTGCTGAGTTCAACGAAGAACTTAAAAGTGCCGGAATTGAAACAGTCATCGCTGAAAAACAGCGTCAGCTCAATGAGTTCTTAGGAAAATAAATTGATGGAGTATAATGGCGCACACAATAAAGTGTGCGCCAATCTTTTAGAGGATGCAAAGATGAATGCAAAAGGTTTTAAAAAGTTTAAACGATACATTCCCTTTTATATTATGGCGTTGCCTGCGATAATCTATTTTTTCATAAACAACTATATACCTATGGGCGGACTTATTCTGGCCTTTGAGCACTACACAGTAAGTGGAGGAATTTGGGGAAGTCAGAAGGTTGGACTTTCAAACTTTAAGTTTCTTTTCCAGAGTTCTGATGCTTTTATAATGACAAGGAATACAATCCTTTATAATCTTGCTTTTATCGTCCTGGGAACCTGCCTTGCGATTTTAGTAGCATATTTTTTACATGAACTGAGAAGAAATATGTCCAGAAAGATATATCAGACAATTATTCTGTTTCCGAGTCTTCTGTCTATAATAATCGTGTCATATCTGGCAAATTCACTCCTTGCAGGTGATACAGGATTTATCAATACACAGATACTTCAGCCCCTGGGACTTGAGAGCATTTCTTTTTACAGTGAGAAAAAGTGGTGGCCGTTCATTCTGATATTTGTTCATCTGTGGCAGATGATGGGAACCAGCTGTATTTTGTATCTTGCGAATATGTCAGCGATAGATCCCGGACTTTATGAGGCTGCCAGCCTCGATGGAGCCGGTAGATGGCAGTGCTTTTTCAAAATCACTATTCCATGCCTGATCCCAACAATCATTACCCTGACTATTTTAGCGGTTGGTAAAATCTTCAATTCGGATTTTGGACTTTTTTATCAGGTTCCTATGAATAGTGGTGCGATCATGGATGTTACTCAGACAATTGACACTTATGTATACAGGGGACTGATGAATACGGCAAATATGGGAATGAGTGCTGCCGCGTGCTTCTATCAGTCAATTGTAGGGTTCTGTCTGGTTATGCTTACAAATACTCTTGTCCGCAAGATCAGTAAAGAGAATGCGATGTTTTAAAGGAGATTACTCATGGTTAAAAAAGATACAGGTTTCCAGATAATGGATAATGTGATCATGTCTATACTGAGCATATTGGTTCTTTTCCCAATCTTGGTACTTATCATGTCCTCCATGTCATCTGAATCTGATGTAATGAAATACGGATATTCACTGATTCCAAGGCAGTTTGATCTTACTGCATATCAGTATATCTTCAAGGAAGGAAGCATTTTCCATTCCTACTTTATCACTATTTTTGTTACTTTGGTCGGAACTGTACTCAGTGTCATTATGACCACAATGATTTCATACACACTGACTGTTCCGGGGCTTCCGGGTAAAAAGATACTTAGCTTTTATGTACTTTTTACCATGCTCTTTTCCGGCGGTCTGGTACCAAGCTATATGATGTGGAGCAACATTTTTCACATCAAAAACACCATATATGCCCTTATTGTTCCGTCACTTATGTGCAGTGCCTTTCATATTATGATAACCAGGTCCTATTTCCAGAATAATATTCCCGGGGAGATCCTGGAAAGCGCCAGAATTGACGGTATGTCAGAGTTTGGAATTTTCTTTAAAATTGTATTGCCCTTAAGTACGCCTATCATAGCTACTATCGGTTTCATGAGAGTTCTGATGTATTGGAACGATTGGACAAACAGTTTATACTATATTACAGATAAAAAGCTTGTCAGCATTCAGGCTCTTCTCAATAATATGCTTACAAATGCGCAGTATCTGGCACAATCTATGGATGCGTCAATGGTTGCCACAGATTCTGCAAGTGTTCCTTCATTGACCCTCAGGATGTCAATCGCAGTTGTCGGTATGCTGCCGATGATAGTGCTTTATCCTTTCTTCCAGAAGTATTACATGAAGGGTCTTACTGTAGGAGCAGTTAAGGGTTGATCACAATTCTGGTGAATTCATGAAAAGAGATACTAGATCAGGACTCACAATTAAAAGAATTTTTGGACTGTTCTGGATGATAATATACATGATAATCATTGCTCTGTATGTTATCTCCAGTGCGGTTACCATGCGCCAGACTACCGGCACTATTGAAAAGAGCATCAAACTGAGTATCACCTCCGGCGAAAATGCCGTGGAGAACTCTCTTGAAATGATCGATATGTATCTATACGAGAATTACTATATTGATTCGCCTAATTCCATTTCCAATCTATGCTTTACATATCTTAACAGCGAAGATGCAGTAGAGAGCAGTGCAGCGCTGCAGGATCTTTCAAGGATCGTATCCAGCATTCAGTCCTGGACAGATAATCTGTCTTTTGACATGTTGTACATAACAGATCCTTCAGGGAAAAAAGACACCTGGCTTGATGCCGGAGACAGTGCAAGCTTTCCCATAAGAAAAGCTGTAAAAGAGATAATAAGGTCTCATGCGTCAGGATCCGACAATACCATACTTAAAAGGTATATGGTCTACGATTACTCGGGTCAGCGCCAGATCCTCAGAGTGATGAAGTTTGACAGATGCTATTTTGCTGTGGGGCTTTCAAACAAGGCCATGATAGATTTGCTAAATAATGCAAAGTACAGTAAAGACAGCATATGTTTTGCAGCTGAAGATGATGGAAATATCATCTTTTCGTCAGCTCCTATCGGGGAAGCCATTGTAGCGGAAAATGATGGAAGATACATTGAGGTTATGGGAAAAAAGTATCTTCAGACCGGATATCAGTCCGATAAAACAGGATACTATTTTGGCACACTTACAGACAAAGCCTCCATACAAAAAGAGCTTGCAGGAACAAGGATCATTATTGCTATTGCACTTGTGATAACGACTCTTCTTTTGATGTTGTCGAGGCTCTATGTCATAAGATACATTGAAAGGCCCATAACAAAAGGAATTCAAACAATGCATGAGATTGAAGATGGTGACTTTGACACTGCAATGGAGCATCACACTCCAATCATTGAATTCAATTCGCTGGCAAATTCTTTTAACCATATGATTGAAAGAATAAAACTGCTGAAGATTGAGAATTATGAGTCTGAACTGCGGACTCAGAAGGCCACAATGCAGTATCTGCAGCTTCAGATAAAACCGCACTTTTATGCGAATCTTTTGAACATCATATACTCACTGGCCCAGTCCAGGGACTTTGATACTATCCAGAGAATCTCCAAGGCGATTGTGAATTACTCCAGGTATATGTTCAGAGATGCCACAGAGCTTGTTGAACTTAAGAGAGAGTTGGAGTTTCTTGACTGCTATATGGAGATTCAGGAGATCAGATACCGCAAGCAGATTCAGCTGGAAAAAGATGTGGAGGCAGGGCTTTTCAATACGCTGGTTCCACCGTTTATAATCCAGACCTTTGTTGAGAACAGCGTAAAGTACGCTTTTTCAACAAAGAAGAACTGTCTTATCAAAGTACAGGCAAAGCAGATAAACGACGAGACTATCAAAATCACTATCCATGATAACGGCATGGGATACCCTGAGCAGGTAATTGCTAACGACTTTGCACTTCTTAAGGAAAACGGGCATATCGGCCTTGCCAATGTGAATACCAGGCTTCAGATCATATACGATGACAAGGCAAGCCTTGAGTTTGAAAATGATGAAGGCGCGCTGACCAGCATTACGCTTCCTTTGATCGATCTGGGAATCTAATGACAGGGTCAAAAATATTTGCCGTCTATTTTATTTGTAGAAGGGAATTCTAAAATGAGAGAGTTCAGTGTTCTTTTGGTTGACGATGAAGAGCTTGCACTTGTTGGGCTTGAAGAAGGCGTTGACTGGGGGAATGTAGATGTCCAGAAAATCTATAAAAGCCACAGCAGGGATACTGCCATCCGTATGCTTAAGACCTATGCCATAGACATTATAATTACTGATATTGAGATGCCGGGGGGTACAGGCCTGGAACTGATTCATTGGGTAAAAGAAAACAAGCCGGAAGTTGAAGCAATTTTTTACACCGGACATGCAGAGTTTGCTTATGTGCAGGAAGCACTTCGCCTTGGAGCGGTGGACTACCTGCTTAAACCTATTGAGTATCCGGCTCTTGAAAAGATCATATCCGAGATAGAAAAGAAGATATATACAAGAGAAAAGGAAGTGGATTTTAAGGAGTTTGTGGATGATCTGACTGAAGAGTCTCAGGTTGAGGTTGTGGATCAGGTAAAGCAGCTTATTGCAGAAAATATCTCTCTTGGAAATCTTCAGAGGGAAGAGCTCGCAAATATGGTACATCTAAGTCCCGGGTATCTTAGCAGGATTTTTAAAAAAGAGACGGGCATGCCCTTATCTGACTATATCATCCAGAAGAGAATCGCCATAGCCAAGCAGCTTCTTACAAAAACAAACCTTCCGATAACTACGATTGCTGAGAGAATAGGGCTTTCCTACGCCTCATATTTCACCAAGCTTTTTAAGGAAAAAGTGAATATGACTCCTCAGGAATTCAGACAAAATGCAAAATCCGGGAAAGGAAATACAGAATGATAGTTAATACGAAATATGGAAAGATACAAGGAAAGAACGAGTACTCCTGCGTAGTATTCAAGGGAATTCCCTATGCAAAGGCTCCTGTCGGGGAAAGGCGGTTTAACAGGCCGGAGCCGGTTGATAAATGGGAGGGCATTTTTGACGCCACAAAGTGGGGAAACAAATGCATTCAAAGAGAGCAGGAAAAAGGTTCTTTTTACCAGAAAGAGTTTTATGACAACCAGGAGTTTTCCGCTGATTCCGGCGATGATTGTTTAAATCTGAACATCTATCTTCCAAAAGATATTGAACAGAAAATTGAAAAGGGAATGAAACTTCCGGTGGGAATTTACGTACATGGAGGAGCGTTCATGGGCGGAGCCGGCAGTAATCTGCCATTTGTGCCCACAAAGCTGGTGGAAGAAGATGTTCTAATTGTGACCATAAACTACAGGCTCGGAGTCTTTGGATTTTTGGCACATCCCCTGCTCATGGACATTTCAGGGCAGTGCAGCTGTGGAAATTACGGACTTTGGGATCAGCTTGCCGCTTTTAAGTGGGTAAAAGAGAACATAGAAAGCTTTGGTGGAGATTCGGAAAACATAACCTTATTTGGACAGTCAGCAGGGGCAATGAGTCTTCAGATACATGCACTGTCAGATGAGGCGGAAGGGCTTTATCATAAGATGATCCTTCAGAGCGGCGGCGGATACAGAAATCCTTTGTCTTCATTTAAGACCGGAGCTGAGGGAAAAGAGTATGGCGAGTGGCTCTTTGATATTATCTGTGAGAAGAAGGGACTTCCAAGGGACGATGAAAAGGCAATAGCTGAATATCTTTTAAACGGTGACAGTAAAGAAATACTGGAAATGTCTCTTGAGGTGGTCGGCAGATCTTTTAGAGAGGGCAAGGGCTTTGCCTTTGTACCTGTTATTGACGACGTGCTTCTTGAAAAAGACGGAAACGAACTTATGGCAGAGGGAAAATTCAGGAAGACGCCATATATACTTGGAGCAAATAAGAATGACATAACCATGGAAAATGCTAAGGATTTCAGTGCTTTGGCAAATCCCATGGAGAAGGCAAATGTTGACTATGCTGCCCTGGCAAACGGGGTCTGTGCTGACAGCTATGTGTACTACTTTAAGCACGAGCTTCCCGGTGATGGGGCAGGAGCATTTCATTCTGCGGAGCTTTGGTATGTCTTTGGCTCTCTTGATTATTCCTGGAGAAAAGAGTATTTCAAGGCACAGGACTACGAGCTTTCAGAGAAAATAGTAAAGTACTGGACAAACTTTATGAAAACCGGAGATCCGAACTTCCAGGGGCAGCAGGCATGGGAGAAATGTACGGTAGACAATCCTTTCGTTATGGAATTTGATTGAGAGGTACGTGGGCAAGTCATTGGGCAAGTCACGGGTAAGTCACGGGTAAGTCACGGGGACGGTTCTTTTGAC
>JAILMY010000193.1 GCA_024692165.1 Butyrivibrio sp.
GATATTAACCATGCGGTCAACCTTTTCATTTTCGGAAGACACGTGATAGATTCCCAGAAGCTCGTTCCAGTATGCACGAAGCTCTTCGAAAATGAAAAGGTTGACCGCATGGTTAATATCTGGAATCAGTATCAGTGCATGGTCACCTTCAATATGTCACGATCTGCTTCCTACTACGAATCCGGTATCGGCCGCGGTATGGGCTTCCGCGATTCCTGCCAGGATCTTCTCGGTTTCGTTCACCTGATTCCGGCCCGCGCCAGAGAACGGATCATCGACATTGCTTCCACACAGTTCCCGGACGGCAGCGCATATCATCAGTATCAGCCTCTTACCAAGAAGGGTAACTCCGATATCGGTTCAGGCTTCAATGATGATCCGCTTTGGCTCATTGCAGGAACAAGTGCATACGTAAGAGAGACAGGTGATCTTTCTATATTAAAAGAAATGGTTCCTTTCGATAACGATATGAGTGTTGCCAAGACACTTATGGGTCACCTCAAGTGCTCTTTTGATTTCACTGCAACACATAAGGGTCCTCACGGGCTTCCTCTTATCGGACGCGCTGACTGGAACGACTGCCTTAACCTCAACTGCTTCTCAGAGCACCCCGGCGAATCTTTCCAGACCTTCGGACCTTCAGAAGGACCTATTGCCGAGTCAGTATTCATCGCAGGCATGTTTGTTAAATACGGCGAAGAATATGCTCAGCTCTGCGAACTTCTTGGTGATCAGGCTGAAGCAGACAGAGCTCGTGAAGAAATCGCAAAAGTATACGAAGCTGCTATTACTGCTGGTTGGGATGGTGAATGGTTCGTTCGTGCATATGATGCACATTCTAATAAAGTTGGTTCAAAAGAATGCGAGGAAGGCCAGATTTACATCGAGCCTCAGGGCTTCTGTGTTCTTGCAGGCATCGGCGTAAAGGAAGGACTTGCAGAGAAGGCATTAAAGAGCGTTGAAGAAAGACTTGATACCAAGTATGGTGTAATGATTCTTCAGCCTGCTTACACCAAGTATCACCTTGAACTTGGTGAAGTTTCATCATATCCACCGGGATACAAGGAGAACGCAGGTATCTTCTGCCACAACAATCCTCGGGTTTCAATCGCTGAGACAGTTCTAGGACACGGCGACAGAGCCTTTGAGATCTACAAGAAGACATGCCCTGCTTACATTGAGGACATCAGTGAAATTCACTGCACAGAGCCTTATGTATACTCACAGATGGTTGCAGGCCGCGACGCTAAGTTCTTCGGCCAGGGCAAGAACAGCTGGCTCACTGGTACAGCTGCATGGACATTTGTTAATATCTCCCAGTACATCCTGGGTGTATATCCTACACACAACGGACTTTCAATTGATCCTTGTGTACCTGCTGATTTCGGCGATTTCGAGATCACAAGAAAGTATCGCGATGCTGTTTACAACATCAGCGTTAAGCAGAACGGTGCTCAGAAGGGTATCAAGAAGCTCACAGTTAACGGCAAGGAAGTTGCCGGCAATGTAATTCCTTATGAAAACGGGGTTAAAGAATACACTGTTGTAGCTGAGATGGGCTGATGATCCGTGTGTGAAATTTCACCGCTACTGCGGTTTATATGAGGGGAAAAAGAGCTACGGCACGCAAAGTGTCGTAGCTCTTTTGATTTTCTAAGTTTAATTTGAATTTAAATTTGATCTTATGGCCCATTTCATTGCCTGACTTATGGGCTTATAAAGGACCAGCATTATTACAAAATTCCCGGCGCAGTGCACAAAGTCCCAGGGAATTCCCGTGATCCACCAGGTCACCGCTGCTCTTATCCCTGCAGCAAAGCCTCCGGTACTAAATCCAATCACGAAATAAGGTATTGAACACAGGGCTCCGAAACACAGCCCAAAAAACCCGGATATAACTGCCCAAAGAATCGCAGATGTATTTTTCCTGAAAAGCCATGCAATCAGCACCAGAAGCGGCCATGAGTAAAGGTACATGATCCACCACAGATGCATTCCGTAAAATGCTCCTTCAATCAGAATAAATACCGGCACTACAGCCACAATCCTCCATCCAAAATACAAGGTGAACATTATGAGCCAAAAGCTGGTAAGTTCAACATTGGGAAGACCGCTAAGAGCAAATTTGGACACCTCTATTACAGCCACCATGATACCAATCTGGGCTATATCCAGGATTGAAAAACGCTTTTTTGTTGTGGAATAGTCTTTACTGAGCCTTTTCATATGTCCAGGTATATGTATCTCCATTTGCTACAGGCTGTGAATCAGCGCCATACTGGCCATATTCGCCGTTTACATAAAGTGCCCAGTATGCACCGTCTGTAACATAATCGGCTTTTTCATTGTTAACGGTCTCAACCATAAGTCCATACTCACTGTCTGTTCCCTCATAGGAAAACTCTGTTCCGGCAGCAAGCTCATCCATTGCCTGACGAAGGTACTCAGCATCTGTTGAAAGAGTGTAATCCTCTGTAAGTCCGTCACTTCCGGTAACCTCAATAGTGATCTGCTTTGATCCGGCACTTGTTGCAGGCTTATTCAAAGAATACACAACTGCAAAAACAGCGATAAGTGCTACCAGGATAACTGCTCCGATAATAATAGGTTTCTTGTTGTTTTTCATAATCTTTCTTCCTCTCTTTTTTCTATACTATACACGTTATGTGTTATAGCCAATCAACATGCCCATATCGGACAAATAAAGAAGCCTCGCGGGCTAGCGAGGCTTTGAAATAGGCGCACATTATTAATAGCAAAAGACGTCCATCTTTTGCTGAAAACTTTGTACAGTCAATTCCTCGTGACCCGGTAAGATACTGCGCGATAACCTCGCAGCGCTCTTTTCCACGTACGACAACAGGCAGGTCTCCCGACTTATCGATTCAGCAGCCTTTAAACTGCGGCGCCTATCCAGCCTTCCCGGAGAAAAACTCCAGTGGCATATAGGACAGGCTCTCGAATCACGGTGACGAGATCGCGCAGGACTTGCACCTGCTTCCCTTTTCACCTGCACAGCAGCTATAACGCCGTATCTGATACCATCCATTCAAAACAGTTCAGAGAGGCCGCTGCCTGCAGACACCTTCCGCCTCATTAAATTATGGAACTATGATAACATATCATCTCAATAAATCAACCTGATGATTATCAACAATTACTTGCCAATTCACCGTATGTAACGTAAAATTGTGGTGTTTTGGAGGAAACGATAGATGATTTTATTCTTTGATATCGACGGAACGCTTTGGGATTACAAAAACTATATTCCTGAAAGCACCAAGAAAGCCATTAAACTGGCTCAGGAAAATGGACATAAATGTTTTATCAATACCGGCAGGTCAAGGGCTTTTGTCTATAGTGACGAGCTCCTTGGCATGGGCTTCGACGGCATCGTATCTTCCTGCGGATGCATGATCGAATATAACGGCGAAACTGTGTTTAATAACCTTATTAATAAAGAGGACTCCCTACGGACTCTTAGCCTCATGAAAGAGTGCCGTTTTAAGCCGATTCTTGAAGGTCCTCATTATCTCTACATGAACCGCCCTGATTTTGAGGGGGATATGTACGGAGAAAAGGTCATGAGAGAAATGGGCTCAAGACTCCTTAGCATAGACGATAACTGGGGCAACTGGGAGATGAACAAGCTCTCCTGTGTATGCGACCTTGAGACCCGGGATAGATGCCTTAGTGAGCTGGATGACCTTTATGACTTCATGTTCCATACGGATACAATAGCCGAGATGGTTCCAAAGGGCTTTAATAAAGGTACCGGAATTCTGGAGATATGCAAGATCCTGGACTATGACCCCAAGGACACTGTGGCCTTCGGAGACAGCATCAACGATAAGGAAATGCTAGAAACAGCCGGCACAGCAGTTGCCATGGGCAGATCCTCCGACGAGACCAGGGCTCTGGCGGATATCATAACCGATTACCTCGAAGATGACGGCATTTGGAACGCCATGAAAAAGCTGGAGCTCATCTAATCTGACAATTGATAAATCACGTGTGTTATGATAAAATAGGCTGGTTAGTCGGAGGTTAATATGAGCAAAGTAACTAAGCCAAAAAAGCACAGGCATAAGCGGCATTATACCTTTATGATCATATCCGGTGACTCAGACGGCTCAACAAAACGTCTTCACCTTAATCATTTCAAAACGCAGCTGCTTGCTTATACGCTTTTTGCAATCGCGCTTGCTATTATCTGTTATATAATCTATGCAGCAATGACTATTAACACCCTTCAGGGAATTCAGACCGAACAGAGAGCTGCACTTGAAACTCTCACAAATGATAACAGCGTTTTACAAGCATCAAATGAGAAACTGGAGACAGAGGTTGAACAGCTTAAGGCTGCCATCAACAAACGTCTTGAGGAAGAACAGCAGTCACTGGAAGAGGCAGAAACACTGGCTATGCCAACAGGTTTCCCACTTACCGGAACTGCATCAATGACAAATGCCCTGGATGATACAACTGCTACAACCATCACTGAGCTCACAGATGAGAACAAGGACACTGCCACCGGCAATCCTTTAGTGGTATTCACCACCTCAGAAGGCAGCAGCATTATAGCATCAGGAACCGGTACTGTTCTTACAGTCACCACCGATGCCAAGTTTGGAAATTCAGTATCTATCGACCATGGCAATGGTTATATCTCCATTTACAGAAATGCCGGAGACCCTTTGGTAGCAGAGGGAAGTCAGATTGATAAGGGTGACATCATTTTCGTAGTCACCAAGGACAATACTTCTTTAGGTTATCAGATTCAGCAGGATGAGAAATTTATTGATCCAGAGGATTTAATAGAGATCAACGGATAAACGGAGGAAAACAAAATGTTTGGAAGCAAAAAACGTGAGTCTGCATCATTTGATACTGCCCTCGAACAGGTTGGCACTATCATTGGTCCGGGCGCAGTTCTGGAGGGGCCTCTCACAACCAAGGATTCTACCAGAATAGACGGTACTGTTAAGGGTAACGTCACAGTAAGCGGTGCACTTATTGTTGGTCAGTCGGCCAAGATCTACGGAACCGTTTCGTGTATGAATGCCTACATTGCCGGAGAGATTGCAGGAAATGTATCCGCTCCTCAGGGCAAGGTTGAGATCAGCGATTCAGGCAAAGTTATTGGAGATATTTCCTGTAAGGGCATCATCATCGATGAGAATGCAGTATTCCACGGTCAGTGCACTATGACCAACCTGGATAAGGGTTCTGCAGCAATTGCCAAGGAGCGCGCTGTTGCCGACAAGGCTGCAGATCAGGAGAAAGCCGAAGAGAAGAAGGAAGAAAGCACTGAGCCTGCCAAGGATGAGAACAAATCTGAGAATGACGAATCCGCCAAGGATGAGAACAAGTCTGAGAATGGCGAATCCACCAAGGACGAGAACAAGTCCGAGGAATCCAAGGAAGAAAACAAAGACAATAATAACAACAGTAATAACAATAATAACTATAACAATCACAATCACAAGAAAAAGAGATAATTTTTATCAGAAGAGGCTTGGTACATCATCTGTACCAAGCCTCTTTTCTTTAATTAAATCCATTATTTAAATTATGATTCCGATTTCCGAATCACTCTACAAGACGATTGAAAACCAACTCATATCCGTCGTCGCCATAATTCAGCGATCTGTTAACCCTACTGATAGTAGCGGTTGAAGCGCCTGTCTTCTCTGCAATCTCAAGATATGTCTTATGATCACGAAGCATTGAAGCAACTTCGAACCTCTGTGAAAGAGACAGCAGCTCATTGACTGTGCACAGATCCTCAAAGAAACTGTAGCATTCTTCCTTGTTCTGGAGGCAAAGAATTGCATCAAACAGGTGGTCAACTGCATCTGTCCTTATTTTCTTGTTCATCAATTATCTCCTTCATATTATATTTTCGACATAATATCTTTTTATTCCGTGAATAAATACTTTTATGCTTAAATATTTTATCACTCTGAACTGATAAAGTAAAGCACTTGAGATTTATTATATTATCGGCTTTACTTTTGAATTTATATGTTGTAAGATTAATATGTTGTGGTGGATTATATTTCTCGCAACGTAACATTTTATTTTTTTATTTTTATGTGGAGGTATTACGATGAACAAAGGTACTGTTAAGTGGTTCAACAACCAGAAGGGTTACGGCTTCATTTCTGACGAGGCTGGAAATGATGTATTTGTACATTATTCAGGACTCAACATGGAAGGTTTCAAGTCTCTCGAAGAGGGCGCTTCTGTAGAGTACGATGTAATCCAGGGCGAAAAGGGACCTCAGGCCGTAAACGTAAACAAGCTTTAATTCTTAGTAATTAAAGGAATTAATCAGACTACAAAGTGCCTTATTCTAAAATAGATAATTTTTGAATTCGCAAGATTGTAACAATGATTAATCATCAGAGCCATC
>JAILMY010000217.1 GCA_024692165.1 Butyrivibrio sp.
TAACAAGGCAGAGCTTTACGACGCATTCAACGGCGGCGCTAAGACATCTTCAGCTGCAGGCTTCAGATTTGACAAGTCTCCTGTTGAGGCTCAGTACACAGCATGCGCTAACGTAGCAGGTGAGTTTGGATTCGCTCTTGAGAACGGTGGTGTTGCTTCTGCAGACGTTGAGTCTACAATCGAAGCTTACCAGCAGGCTCTTGACGGCGCTGGATACCAGGACGTTCTTGCTGAGTTCCAGAAGCAGTACGACGACTGGAAGGCTTCTAAGTAATCCGTTACTTGGCTAACCAAAAGTTAATATCGTATTATAATCGGATCAGAAGTATCAGGAAGTATATAAAAATAATGTAGATATCCTCCTTTCTTTATTCTGGCCATACCTCCAGGATAAAGGTTACTCTTTCCTTTTATAAGCGTTTTTGAGGCCGCGACATTCCCCGATGTCGCGGCCTCGCTTTGTTGTGTAGAGCACTTGCTGAGGTGTTTTCGAAGCTAGTGCGAACCACTCATGTGCACTTAACGAGGTACTATCGAGTTTAGTGCAGCATGAGTTACATTTCGGCGTTTTGACGAATATTGCGCATTAATTGGGATATATTTAGCTATATTTTAGTGTTGCCTTCAGAACTTTAATGTGTTAAAATCTTTCCTGTGAGCACAAATGTCCGCGTGGTACGGACATATCAGATGCGATGAATACAGTGTTTTGCGTCATATAAGGACAAATGTCCGCGCTAAGAGGACTTGGAGAGAAAACATGCAACAGGATACAGGCTATTATGTACTACGCAGACAGGCAGTGCCGGAGGTGCTTCTTAAGGTTGTAGAGGCCAAGAAGCTTCTTGAATCCGGCAAAGTTAAGACTGTCAACGAGGCAACAGAAATCCTGGGGATCAGCCGCAGTTCTTTTTATAAGTATAAGGAAGATATTTACGAATTCCATGACAGTTTGCAGGGAACGACACTTACGTTGACCTTCCAGATGAATGATGAGGTGGGGCTATTGTCCTACGTGCTCAATCTGATAGCAGACTTCGGAGCAAATATTCTTACCATTCATCAGTCCATTCCACTTAACGGAGTGGCATCCTTATCCATTACCATTCAGGTTCTGCCCACCACAAGGGATATTATGGAAATGATATCCAAGATGGAGAAGGCAGAGGGTGTGCACAAGGTTCATATTACCGGACGCAGTGCGACACTTACTTAATATATAGAGATACGCAGTTCAGAGAATAATTAACATTTGGAGGCTAAAATGGCAAAGGTAGCAGTATTGGGATATGGCACAGTTGGAAGCGGCGTTGTGAGCGTGCTTGATACAAACGCAGCTGAGGTAGAAAAGAGTGCCGGTGAAGCTTTGGAACTTAAATACATTCTTGATCTTCGCGATTTTCCGGGAGATAAGCATGAGGCACAGGTTGTACATGATATCAATGTGATCCTGGATGACCCGGAGGTTGAGGTTATCTGCGAGACAATGGGTGGAATTGAGCCTGCTTTTTCCTTTGAAAAGAGTGCCCTTGAGAAGGGCAAGAGCGTTTGTACCTCTAATAAGGAGTTGGTGGCAGCCCATGGCCCTGAACTGGTTGAGCTTGCCAAGAAGAACGGCGTGAGCTATCTGTTTGAGGCCAGTGTAGGCGGTGGTATTCCGGTGCTCAGATCCCTCAATGATTCTCTTAAGCATGAGAAGGTTGATTCCATTACAGGTATCTTAAATGGCACTACAAACTACATTCTGACCAAGATGGACAAGGAGGGTGCTGAATTCTCCAAAGTTCTTAAAGTGGCCCAGGAAAAGGGCTATGCTGAGCGAAATCCGGAGGCTGACGTGGAAGGTTATGATGCCTGCCGTAAGATTGCTATTCTGGCAAGTCTCATGAGCGGCAAGCACGTAAATTATGAAGATATCTATACCGAGGGAATTACCAAGGTTACTATAGAGGATTTTGCCTATGCAAGAACAATGGGAATGGCCATAAAGCTTCTTGCAATGTGCAAGAGAAATGAGAACGGCTTCTTTACAATGGTTTCTCCTTTCCTTATTCCACTGGAGAATCCGCTTGCAAGTGTTAACGGAGTGTTCAATGCCATAAATATCCACGGCAATATGCTTGGTGATGTAATGTTCTATGGCAAGGGTGCCGGCAAGAATGCCACAGCCAGTGCGGTTGTTGCAGACGTGATCGATATAGTCAAGCATAGGGGCAAGCACATCAATGTTAATATGAAGGCTGAAAAAGCTGTGATCTCATCTAAGGATAATGCAGTAAGGAGCTTCTTTGTAAGAGTTCCTCTTGAACAGGAGGATCAGGCTAAAGAGATCTTTGGCAGCAAGATAGAGGTTATTGACGGAGGCGAAGCAAATCACGAGTTTGCATTCGTAACAGATATGATCTCTGAGAAGGACTTTGAAGAGCGTCTCTGGAAGCTGGACAGCGTAAAGGGATATATCAGACTGTTCTGATGCCGGAGCAAATCTTGTATGGTAGAAGAATAAGATTAGAATAATAAATATATTTAATAATATAAGTAAGAAGGGAAATATCATGAAAAAGGTAGTGAAATTCGGTGGCAGCTCACTTGCCAGTGCAGAGCAGTTTATGAAGGTCGGCGAGATCATCAAGTCCGATCCTGACAGAAGTTATGTGGTGCCTTCAGCTCCCGGTAAAAGAAATTCCAAGGACACAAAGGTTACAGACATGCTTTATAAGACCTATGCTCTTGCAGAAGCCGGTAAGGACTTTTCAAAGCAGCTTGGAGACATCAAGGCCCGCTACGATGAGATCATCAAGGGGCTTAAGCTAAGGCTCTCTCTGGATGATGAGTTCAAGACAATTGAGAAGAACTTCAAGGCAAAGGCAGGATCAGATTACGCTGCCAGCCGCGGTGAGTACCTCAACGGAATCATAATGGCTGCTTATCTTGGTTTTGAGTTCATTGATTCTGCTACTGTTGTGGCTTTTGACAAGAACGGTGAATTTGATGCTGAGAAGACCAACAAGCTTATGGCAAAAAAACTTGAGAAGACTCCTAAGGCTGTAATCCCCGGATTCTACGGCGCATATCCTGATGGAAAGATCAAGACCTTCTCAAGAGGCGGTTCCGATATCACAGGATCTATCGTTTCAAGAGCAATAAAGGCTGATGTTTATGAGAACTGGACTGACGTTTCAGGATTCCTGGTAGCAGATCCAAGGATCATCGACAAGCCACCGCACATCGAGACTATCACATATACAGAGCTCCGAGAGCTTGCATATATGGGCGCTGGTGTACTTCATGAGGATGCTATTTTCCCTGTAAGAAAAGAGGGCATTCCGATCAATATCCGCAACACCAATAAGCCTTCTGATCCGGGAACATGGATCGTTGAGTCAACAGCCAAGAAGTCCAAGTTCGTCATCACCGGAATCGCCGGCAAGAAAGGCTTCTGCTGTGTAAACGTACTGAAGGATCAGATGAACTCAGAGATTGGTTTTGTAAGAAGAGTTCTTCAGGCTTTCGAGGATCAGAATATTTCCATCGAGCATGTTCCTTCAGGAATCGATACCATGACTGTATTCGTGCAGCAGGATGAATTTATTGAGAAGGAGCAGGCTGTTGTTTCAGAGATTCACAGACTTGCCCGTCCTGATATGCTTGAGATTGAGTCAGATCTGGCACTTATTGCAGTTGTGGGCCGCGGTATGAAGTCAACCCGTGGTACTGCAGGAAGAATCTTCTCTGCTCTTGCCCATGCAAGTGTCAACGTAAGGATGATCGATCAGGGATCCTCCGAGCTTAACATCATCATTGGTGTTGAGACCCGTGATTTTGAGAAGGCAATCCGTGCAATCTATGACATTTTCGTAACTACACAGATGTAAATAAATCCTAAAAAACAGGACCAGGCTATGATGCCTGGTCCATTATTTATGTAAGTTATTCTCCGAGTAAGTAGTGTAAAAACTGTACGCTCATTTCCGGACGGGTTGTATTGATGGCCAGACCGGCGATTGGTGTGGAACCGATGTAGGCTCCGGCGCGCTCGAGGGCTGCTGAATCTTCAACCTTGATGCCAACAGGAACGGGAGATTGCATCTTCTCTGGATCTGTGTTGGGTAATATAAAATCCTTGTTGTAAGCATCAGCCATGACAGCGTATTCGTTGCTGGGATCGAACTCTCCTGTGCTGACATAATTCTGATATTCATCAGTGTTAAGGAAATCAAGATAGCCCTGGTCTACATAGAAAAGTCTGTCCTTAAGGCTCTCCAGCTCTGACGCTGAAAGAACTGTTCGAAGATCCATAAAAGTTTCCTGATTGGCGTAATGAGTAAAAATCTCTGAGTCTGCAATCATGACATCCAGTTCTGAAGCTGCCATATTGGCCATGATCTTCTGACTGGTGGCAATGGTGACCTCATCAATAAGGTGAAGGTTGTAGGACTGGGAAGTGTCGATCATGCAGTCATAGTCGGTGGTGTCAAAAGCCGAGTACTCCACAAACTCTTTTTCAAGAATATCCTGTGCTGCTGAAGAAGCGGAGTTGATGGCTACAGCATAAAAACCGTAGGGCTTACTGCTGCTGATGTCACGGATCAGTGTCACCAGAAAGATGATCACACAGATCGCAACTATGGTGTGAATCTTATAATATTCCCAGAAATATTCCCAGTGGGCCTTGAAACCTTGGCCCTTAAGCTTCTTTTGCTGTTCTCTTATCTCTTCATGTACTGACATTTTTCCTCCAAATTAACAGAAAAATAATTTTTATTTGATGATAAAACATATA
>JAILMY010000234.1 GCA_024692165.1 Butyrivibrio sp.
TCACTCTCTCAGCGCCAGAATCTCCGGATCGCCGTAGATTTTGTATCCATGAAGCTCTGCCACAAGATCAAGGCCCAGCTCCTCCAGCTTCTGATCGATCTGGCGATTCTCGTGAAGCACGATGTAGCTGCACTTCGTATCCCTTGTAGCCACCAAAAGCTCCTTGGCATCAATAATCTCGGGCTTCTCCATGACCTCGTACACCGGATTGTAGTAATCCCACTGGGTCACCACCATCTCACGGCCGTATGGCATCAGAATGTCCGTGTCGTACTGTCTCACGAAATGCACCAGCTCCCCGGGAAAAGCCACGCGCACGCGGGGCTCGCCCTCTTTTGGCGCCACAACATCGCAGATATCTACAACGCTCTGGGGAATATGATAAAGATTCTCCGCCACAGACATATGTTGGCTTGCGTACACCAAAGAACCTGTAACCGCGATAACTGCTGCGATCATCGCCAGCCCAATCCTCTGATACATACTTTTTTTCAGGGAAAAGAGCAATCGACAAGCCGCATATCCGATCACCACATACATTGGCACCAGCCAGAGCAGCCTGTAATAGGTATCGCTCCCGTCGTCAATGGCCGCCACATACACAATCTTCGTAATGGGAAGCAGGAATCCCAAAAAGATCAAAAGCGGCAGAATTCCCAGCATTATTTTCTTTTTCACGCTCTGTTCAGTTATGATCAGGTAGATGGCCGATGCCAGAAACAGCAGCAAGATCGCGCCATTTCCGCCATAGAGCTTCATCGAAACCCAGCACTGCATGAAAATTCCGTACATGAATCAAACTCTCCTAAATGTCTTTTTGCAAAACTATCAGAACAGGGTATATATTCCCAGATAAATTGCAAGATAAATCACGCTTGGCACCACGCATAGCACCGCGCCCAGGATCACCCTGAAATTCCTTGCAAATATCAACAGCACCAGTGTGAAAAGAGCTATCAGGCCCCCTCCAAAGATGATTCCCAACGAGCTGCACATTCCGGCCGTCATATTGATGAGGCCCAGAACAATCCATGGGGAGCAGCGGTGGAGCCTGTTGGCCTCCTTGTACTCCGCGTAGGACTCGGTGCCCGCCTCTGCTGCTTTTCCAAAGATGTTAGTCCTCTTGGCATCCTCCAGCATCCACAGGAAAACCCACATAATAAGTGGGATAACAAGATTTGAAACCAGCGCTTTTCCCTGCCAGGTTCTTGTCAGGAAGAAGGTCGCCGGGGTATAGATCGAAACATTTCCAAAGATCATCAGCATCGAAACGATGATCATAAACACAGGAATGATCTCCTGTCTGCGCCTGAAGAGAATCCGCCCGATCTCCACATAAACCAGGTAAACAAGCGGAATCACGATCAGCGGAATCACTGAGTGGGACACGATGGTTGCATGAAAACCGCTCATCCTCGCGATAAACGCAATCCACATGGTGATCACCGCCAGGGCATGTCTGATATCCAGAGTGGTCGTCATGCCGGTGTAGGGCAGGATCGTGTTCATAACGTCCGCCTGCTGAGCCAGAAGAGATTCCACCACATAGTAGGCATCGTCCCCGTCAAAGCTAGACATCACAACAGCCATCACCATCTGAAACAGTAACAGTGCAAAGAAAATCCCCCAGTAGATCTTGCTTTCAAGTGAATAGCTTAGTTTCAGCATCCTTGGGTCAGACCTGGGACTTAAGAGCTCGTGAGCCGTCGCATGGGTCTCCCCCGGGAAAAGAGAAAGATAGCTGAGCCCCTCGTGTTTTAACATCTGCACACTCTTCAAAATTCCCAGAGCAGCCAGAATGGTCAGAATCCACATGCTGTACCTGCAGCAATAGCTGAAGGCATTGTACACGTAGTGCAGCATACAGGGGATTGCGATCACCTCAAACACCGCAAAGTAGATCAGATATCCCAGGATGAAAGAAATTCCGATGGTCCTTCTCACCAGCGGCAGGATTCCGTTAAACAAAATCCCGATGCTCATGGGCACCACCAAAAGCCACAATATTAACTTCAAAATTCCAGCAATAATATCAAGCATAATCCACCACTCACTGCCTCTGATTAAGCACCAGGTTCAGGTGCTCCTGCAAAATACTGATACCGGTCAGGTTCTCGCCGCCGCGAGGAATAATGATGTCAGCATATTTCTTGCTGGGCTCAACGAACTGCTCATGCATGGGCTTAACTGTCTCGGAGTACTGGGTAAGGATTGACTCGATACTCCTTGCTCTCTCTACCATGTCACGGCGGATTCGGCGCATCAGCCTCTCGTCCGCGTCAGTATCTACAAAGACCTTGATATCCATCAGGTCTCTAAGCTCTTTATTTTCCAGGATCAGAATACCCTCGATGATGATAACCTTCTTGGGTACTACGTGTACGATGGCATCAGCCCTGTTGTGGATGGTGTAATCGTAAACGGGCATATCGATGGGCTCGTTGTTCTTTAGCTTTTTTACATCCTGTATCATCAGATCGGTATCAAAAGACTCCGGATGGTCATAGTTGAGCCTGCTTCTGTCCTCGTAAGACAGGTCGTCGTGGGCCTTGTAGTAAGAGTCATGGTTGATAACCACGATGTCATCACCGAATTTCTCCTTGATACGCCTCACAATCGTTGTCTTTCCTGAAGCAGTTCCTCCTGCGATTCCTACGATACAAATCTTTTCACTCATTCGAATTTCCTTCTTTCTTAAACATTACTAATCTCAATCTTCCTTATACCGGCCGCCATAGGTTATGTAGTACTTCCGTGCCAGCACTTCTCCGCTGTCCTTGTCATAGACGATGATCCGCACGTCGTCGTAGATGTGCTCGTCGTCGTACATGTAATTGAAGCTCTCATCCTCTTTTGCATAAAGAAATCTGAAAAGCTGCTCCACCGGCTGATACACCAGGGTTCCAAGCCCCGTGGGCGCGCCGTCAATCATCTCACCGTCTCCGGCTTCATACACCGCGCCGCTCCCCACATCCTTGATGCAGATGTAAGGCCCTGCCACCTGATAGATCTTGTCCGTCCCGGAAATGCTGCTCACAAGCCTCTTTACCTCATCGTCGGCAAAAGAGCCTGAGCCCTGATTAAGATAAACGACAGAGCTCACATCGTCAAGGGATAACATTTCCAGCTCAGCATAAAGATCTGTGGGATTCAAAATAAACTCCACGTCCTCAAGCCTTGCTGCTTCCACTGCTTCGTCATATGAACCACTAACTCCGTCCCCATGGTCCATTCCCCCGTCCCTGTGGTCCACCAGGTCTCCGTTTTCTGAGAGCCATCTTCCGATAAAGTCCGTGACCTTGGCGGCACCGGTGATGTTCAGATGTCCGGGATCATTTAAATCCGTGTATATATCTATTATACCCATATTGAGCATATTAAGATATGGCGCGCCATACATTCCGGCAATTGTTCCGGCTGTATTGGCAGCTATCTTATCCTCTGTGGTGGCACAGAAAGGCAGATAGGTCACAAGCACCCCTATGCCCCTTCTTTGGCACTCATCGATGATCTTCATAAGATATTCCGCGCCAACAGTGTGCTCAGACAGCTCCTGCCCGGGCTGCGGATCAGGGAAAAGAGCTGGCGTTAGCTCAACTTCTTTTCTCATCTCCGATCCAAAGCGGCTTGTCACATTTTCTTTTCCAAAAACAGCTTTGTAGTCGTCCTCAGTCAGCTCGTTCCAGCGGCTGTGGTACACCATGAAATCAAAAAGAAACTGCTTCTGAATCTCCTTGTCCTGTATCAGGTCTTTTACCGCAGCAATCTTAAGCTTATTGAGAGGCCAGGCGTCCATGTTCAGGTGGAGCTGCTCGATGGCAACGTTCTTGTCGCTGTCTGTGGCGTTCTCCTCCATCACGTCCAGGTACCGGTAGTTCTTCTCCAGCATGTAGGCATCCACCACCACCCACTTGGGAGTGCAGTAGTCCAGGGCCTCGATGAGCTCCCAGTACGTGGCCTGCATCACAGAGCCGTGTCCGCCCATGTTGTAGGAGGTGTAGCCGTAGTCCCGATAAAGCATCACCGGATCAAGACCATTGATCACATGTGATGAGCCCATAAAAAGTATGTCTATATTGCCTTTTTTTGCCTGTTCGAAGAATGGCTTGTACTTGTAGCTTGAGTCGTTTCGCCGAACAAGCACTATAGCCCCCAGTATGCAGACGCAAAGGACCGCCAGAAAGGCAAGTATTTTAAATAAGTCCAATACTTTCTTTTTCATAAATTCGTCCTAAAACTGTTGATATATAAAGCTTGAAGCATCGTAGCCCGCGCCCCAGATGCCGCAGAGCAGAATGATCAGGATTGCCGGAATAACGATAGCCCAGCGAAGAAACAGATTCATTTCCAGTATCTTTTCCCTGACGTTTGTGCCCCGATAGGAAACAATATCCACAGCAAAAAGCAGCAGACTTCCCAGCAGAAGAACCATCATGCCCGCCTGATCCAGACCATACCTAAAAAGAGAGCCGTCAGTGAATACCCAGGGCGTAAACCTGCAGCTTGATCCGATGATGTCCAGAGCCTTAGCCATGCTGTCAGCTCTGAAGAACACCCATGCCAGGTTCACCAAGAGGAACGTGACAATGCACTTTACCGCTCTGTGGGCAAAAGACTCTCTGTCAATCCGCAAGATTCCAACCGCCCAGTCTCTCACCGGCTTAAGGAG
>JAILMY010000040.1 GCA_024692165.1 Butyrivibrio sp.
CATAAGAAATAAAGTCCCCGCTCTTTGCATAAAGGCAGTAAGCGACAGTGTAGAAGGCGGCGAGCAGGAGTTTGCGAAGATGGTTCACGAAGCTTCCAAAGCCTGTGTCAGAGTACTTTTAAAGATTCTTGATAAATAAAAAGCAAAGCTAGATGGCGACAAGCCTTCTAGCTTTTATTATGTTGACATACTTTTAGGCATAATGCTAAAAAAATAATAAAAATATCCAACAAAATACCGAAATTTGCGAAATATCGCTAAACAAACTTGTATATATAAACATAGATAGATATAATTGCATTGTAGGTGAATACAATTTAACCAAGGAGGATTTATTAATGGGCGAACAAAATGTTCCTGGAAAGGGCGCTGCCATAGCAAGTATGGTTCTTGGAATCGTCTCTGTGGTTTTTTGGTTCTTTGGATTGGGCGCAATTGTATCTGTTATTTGCGGTATAGTTGGTCTTGTTCTTGCATCAAGTTCAAAAAAAGCAGGATTTAATGGTGGAGTTAGAACAGCTGGTGTCGTACTTTCAATTATTGGATTGATTGGCGGCGGAATTGTTTTAGTCGCTTGTGTTGCATGTGCTGGAGCACTTGGAGCGGCTGGCTTATCATTATCATAGGAGAATCAGAGAAAGGCGCTTTAGCGCCTTTTTTTGAATTGATAAATGGAATATGTTGTTATTTTTGGAAGAGAAATCCCAGTTTATGGTCTTCTTGGAGTGGTAGGAGTATTATTTGGAATTTGTCTTCTTTTTCTCATATGTAAAGCAGAGCAAGAATCTTTTGATGATGCTATTTTTGTGTTCTTATGGGCAGGTATTTTTGCTATGTTAGGAGCTAAGATTCTATATTTGACTGTTGAGTTAGATAGCATTATTGAGGATATTACATCCCACAAATACAGTTTCCTTTATTTGCTCTCTAAATACACTGCGGGAGGTTTTGTTTTTTATGGAGGACTTTTGGGCGCCTTATTAGGAGCTGTTCTTGCATGTAATTTTTTTGGATTTAGTATTAGAAAAGAATTAAATCTGTGTATACCAACACTTCCTATGATTCATGGGTTTGGTAGAATTGGTTGTTCAATCGTCGGATGTTGTTACGGAATGAACTATGAGGGCCCAATGCATATTACATATGTAGCTTCCCATTACGCGCCAAACAATACGCCGCTTTTTCCAACTCAGTTGGTCGAGGCAATTTTAAATTTTGGAATAGTTGCTTTATTGCTTTTATTATCACAAAGAAAAGAATGGAGAAAAAAGCGGACAATTATTTATTTGTTTCTATACTCAATATGCAGATTTATTCTTGAGTTTTTTAGAGGCGATGAATACAGAGGAATAATCGTCGGTTTGTCCACATCACAGTGGATAAGCATGTTGATTATAATTTCTTCGGCCATATATCTTTATTGGATTTCACGCAGAGGGGTTAATGAAAGCACCTTGTAAGAATTTATATAATAACTTGAAGAAGACCTAATGTTCATCTTTTATATGGAAATTTTGTGGCATTCTCACTTAATAATGCAGTTCGTTCCATTAAGGGTGTCGTTTATCAGATAATTCACGAGATGCAAAAAAAAGTAATATTATGTCAGTAGATAACATGTTTACAATTCTTAATATAATGAGGTTGAGAAATGAGCAGGTTTACAGTTGACACAGATGCGCTGAAAAGCGCAGCAGGACAATGCGAAGGCATAGGTAATAATGTCTGGAATCTTGGTAACAGAATTCTGGACGTTAGGAATAGCCTTGGCGGCTATATGGGACACTACGGAGGGGTAATGAGCGCCCTGGACAATTGCTATACCAACTCGCGTGTGTGCAGCAGAAACATCAAAACATATGGCTCATATGGAGTTACGCTTGCCGGTAAATACGAGACTGCTGAAAATTCAATAGACGGCAATATTGAGTATGACAAGTTTGGAAATTTTGTTGTAACCAACCCCAACTTATATCGGAGCATTTTTGAGAAAATTGGCAAATGGACTACTGTTATGATGGCGCAGTTTCCGATGGCATTTGTTCCGACAAGCGCTTTGCTGATTGCACTTGAAGCACTGTATGGCGATGACCATACAGACGCAAAGGTCAAAATCACTGTCAAAAAGAAAGAATGGGATGATGAACTGGAGAAGGCAGGCTTTCGCTGGGATCCCAAGATCAAGAAGTATTACGATAAGAAAACAGGGAAATGGCTTGACGAAGAAGACTTACCTGTCAAGAAAGAAGAAAAGTTTGAGCCTGAAGTTGAGGTAAAACTCAAAGAAGTGGAAAAAACCTTTGCAAAGGGCAGCTTTCTTGGGGAAGCAGGTAAGATTTCCAAGGAAGTAGAGGGTGAATATGGTAGTGCTTCGGGAGAAATAAATGTTTTAAGTTACGATGTCAACGCCAGCGCATACGTTGGGCTATTGTCGGCAGGAGCCAGCGTTGGAGCAACTGTTACGGCTCTTTCTTTGGATGGTGAGGCGCAGTTGGGAAATGACGACCTCGCATTGTATGCCAAAGGAGATGTTACAGTCGGAGAAGCATCTGCGACGGCAGAAGCAAAAGTTGGATTGCTTGATAAGAACGGCAACTTTAACCCAAGTGCCAAGGTGGAAGCTTCCGCAGAGGTGATTGGAGCCAAGGCATCCGGAACAATCGGAGGTAAAGTTCTGGGAGCCGATGTGGGTGTTACAGGAAGCGTTCAGGTGGGCGTTGGCGCCCATGCCAATATCGGATATGAAGAAGGTAAGCTTTCGTTGGATGTTGGTGCTACCCTTGGAGTAGGAGCGAGTGTTAAATTGGAGATAGATGTATCAAAACCTGTAAATGCGGTCTGTGATGGAGCCAGGGCGGCCTGGAAGTGGATAACCGGAGGCTGATATTAAAAGTACTCTAAGACGTTAATATCTGATACAATTGAGAAGGAGGCGCAGAAACCGTTCTGCGAGGCAAATATGAAGAAGGATTTATTACCGATTGGCACAGTTGTTGTATTAAAGGAATCTGAGGGAAGAGTGATGATAAGCGGATACCTTCCGGTAACGGACTCTGATGGGACATATGTGTGGGATTATTCAGGCTTTCGATTCCCCATAGGTTACGTTAATGACAAAGAGGTATACTGCTTTGATCATGAGCAGATTGATGCGGTTATTCAATATGGCTTCAAAGACTATGAATGCATAGATTTGCTTGATAAGATCGAAGAAGCAATGGACGAGATTAAGGAAAAGGTTGCAGGGGGTCAGGAGAATGTATAACTACGATAAAGTTTTACCGATAGGAACCGTTGTGCTGTTAAAGGGAGCCACCAAGAGACTTATGATTCTGGGTTACCAGCGTGCCCTTGTTAAGGAACCTGACAGAATATATGACTATTGTGGATGCGTGTATCCTGATGGATACTTGAACCCTGAACAGGTTGCGGCATTTGACCATGAACAGATTGAGAGAATATATGCTTTGGGCCTTCAGAATGATGAGGAGAAGGTATTTCAGGATAAACTTCACACCATAATTTCGGAAAGAGAGTAAGTAAATGAGCATAATAATCACCGTATACAGTCATGATGCGTTTAAAAGATTCCTGTTGCCGGCAATAAATGATGCGGATTACTCAATTCTGCTGGCAGAAAGTCTTTTTAATACTTCAAAAGATTACGAGTTAAAACTTGAAGTCAGAGACAACCAATGGTATTTTAAGCAATCAGAAGAATACGAGATTGATTATCTCACAGAGGAGGGGGAATGCTATGTGCACCCCCTTAATGTGCTTGCTAACGAAGGGAAAAATGAATTTAAACTGATGGCTAACGGCAGACATGTGCTTTCTCTTGCTGTCAGAAGCAGCAATGAGTATTTCTCTACATATGAGCACTTCAGTTTGGAAAACCTGTCAGCCCCCATAAACATTGGACGAGATTCGGACAATGAAATATGCTTTGGTTTTGAAGGGAAACAGTTTGTAGGGTCAAAGCATGCCCAGATTGTTAATATTGGGGATGGGTTTGCTTTTCTTGACAATAACAGCGCCAACGGCAGCTTTTTAAACAACAGGAGAGTGGTTGGATCTGAAAAGCTTAAATTTGGTGACTGCATAGACATATTTGGACTCAGAATTGTTTTTCTTGGCAAATCCATAGCTGTCAATGTCTTTGAAAGTGGGGCCAGAATCAATGAGTCCGCCTTAAACAGAATTGAGACGGACACCAAATCTCTTGAGAAGGTCAGCCACAGGAAACTGACAACGGTTTTCCACAGATCTCCCAGAAGACTTAACAAAATTGAATGCGATACGATTAAAATAGATGATCCCCCTGCACCCAAAGAGGAAATCAGAAACAGAGGCATACTGTCTGTTATAGGATCAGCACTTAGCATGGCTTTACCCATGCTCTTGGGCTGTTCCTTTATGATTTATGCATCTCAGGTTTCCGGCATGAGCAGGGGTGTTTTTATGTATGTCGGAATGGTTACAGCCGTAACTTCAGCAATAATTGGTGCTGTTCGTGGCGTTACGGGCATGCGCAGAGCTGTAAACGAGTATAAGGCTTATGAGAAGAAGCGCAATGAAAAGTACGGACAGTACTTAAAAGAACAGGAAACTCTTATTAAAGAGAAATATGACAAGAATACCTATGCATTAAGAGACAGGTATGTTTCCGCAAAAGAGTGCTGTGAGTATGATGATTCCAGATCTGTTCTGTGGTGCAGAAACGCTACACAAAGCGACTTTTTGACTCACAGACTCGGAATAGGCAATATTCCTTTTCAGGTTGATATACAGGTGCCGGATCAGAAGTTCAGCATGACTGATGACAACCTTATAGAAATCCCGGACAACATCAGAAAAACATATTCAATATTAAAGGATGTGCCGGTTTGCGCCAACCTGCTTGAGGAGAAGCTGGTAGGCGTCATCGGCGGCCGCAGAATGCAGGGGGGAATAGACGTTGTTCGTGATTTGATTATTCAAATTGCCGCCAATAACTCATATACCGATGTTAAGCTTGTATTTATCTACGATGAGAAGAAGAACGGCCTGGCCAAGGAATGGGATTTCGTCAAGTGGCTTCCCCATGTCTGGAATGAAACCAAAACATTCAGATATGTTGCCTGTGACAAAGAATCAGCAAGCAATGTTTTATATGAACTTAATAAGACCATAAGACAGAGGGTTGATAATGCCTCTGCAGGTTCTTACAACAATAATAATAAGATTCCCAAACCTTATTACATATTGGTTGTTGCAGCACCGGAATTTCTTGAGGGCGAACTGATATCCAGATATGTTCTTAACCCTGAGTCTGTTTATGGTTTATCAACTGTATATATGGTTCAGAGATATGAGGAACTTCCCAACCAGTGCGAATTCATTGTTGAGAATGATGAGAACTACAGTGGTATATATCATACATCAGATGATTATGAAGACCGTCAGGCAGTAGTATTCGATGAGGCAGAAGTGTCCGAAGTCGCTGCTTTTGCTGACAGGATTGCCAATGTTGAAGTCCAGGAGATTGAAACAGGCGGAGATGTTCCAAACTCCATTAGATTCTTTGAGATGTATGGAGTCAAGAAACTTGAAGATCTGGATGTTGAGAACCGCTGGAAGAAGAACAGGACTTACGAGTCCATGCGTGCACTTATTGGCCAGAAAGCCGGAGGAGCCCCTTGCTATCTTGATATACACGAAAAATACCATGGCCCTCACGGCCTTGTAGCCGGTACTACAGGTTCCGGTAAATCTGAAACCCTTCAGACTTATATTCTGTCCTTGGCCATAAATTTCAGTCCCGATGATGTCAGCTTCTTTATCATCGACTATAAGGGTGGCGGTATGGCGAACCTGTTTATGGATTTGCCGCATATGATTGGACAGATTTCAAACTTGTCCGGAAACCAGATACAAAGAGCACTTCTTTCCATCCAGAGCGAAAAGGACAGACGAGAAGCACTCTTTGCAAGTTATGGTGTCAAGGACATCAGAGATTATACGAAATTATATAAGAACCACGAAGCTGCAGTTCCCCTCCCTCACCTTATCATGGTTATTGATGAGTTTGCTGAGATGAAGAAAGAGGAACCAGAGTTTATCCAGGAAATCGTCAGCGTTTCCAGAGTAGGACGAAGTCTTGGTATACATCTTATAATGGCGACTCAGAAACCTGCGGGAAGTGTCAGTGACGATATATGGTCAAACTCCAGGTTTAAACTGTGTTTGAGAGTACAGAGCAGGCAGGACAGCACAGATATGCTGCACAGACCGGATGCTGCTTATCTTACCCAGTCCGGAAGATGTTATTTACAGGTCGGAAACGATGAACTGTACGAATTATTCCAGTCCGGATACAGCGGAGCAGTTTACTATGATGATGAGGCGGATGTGAGCACAGATGTCGCTCAAATGCTGAACATTGACGGCACATCCTCCCTAGAAGGAAACCATGCCAGAAGTCAGAAGCAGAAGGAAAAGAAACTTGCATGGGTAGAATTGCTGTTAAAAGCAGTAAAGGATGTAACAGGAGACGAATGGAAGCTTGCTACGGATGCATCCAGAAATGAGAAAGACAATCTGGCAGGCATGGTAATAGAAAGGCTGGCGGGACTGGGAGTTGATTATCCTGATACGGATAACAACAGGGAGAACATGATAACCTTGTTCGATCAGATACAGAGCCATGGGTTTAATGCATCAAGCATTGTTGAAGCTGAGAGTTCCTTTACAAATGCCAAGAAGAAACTTCCTCAGCAGCCTGAGAGAACACAGCTTGAAGCCATAGTTTCCCATCTGGTAAATGTTGCCAAAAAGAACCATTACGACAGAGATTACAGCTTATTCCTGCCTTTGCTTCCTACTATGCTTGCCTTGGTGGAATTGCCTCGGAATTCAGGTTATACAGCCGGACAGATATTCGATGCCTCAGGTTGGAGAGAACATGGCAACAGCTCAGATATTGATGTTTGTGTTGGCTTATACGATGATCCGGAGAACCAGAGACAGGATGCCTTCAGTATCAACTTCAAAAAAGATGGCAACCTTATTCTGTTTGGTGCACCTTCAACCGGAAAGAGTACATTCCTTCAAACCCTCGTGTTCAGCATGATGATGAAGTTCTCTCCTGCAGAAGTAAACTTCTATATCATGGAGTTCAGTGCCAGAAAGTTTTCTGCGCTTGAAGATGCTCCTCATATCGGTGGCATTATAAAAGACGGAGACGATAACGAAAGAATTGAGAAACTGTTTACACTGCTTCTCAAGATGATGAAGGAGAGAAAGGATGTCCTGGGAGATGTTGGCTTTGAACAGTATGTTGAAGCCAACGGAACCGGTAAATACCCTGCTGTGTTTGTCATTATTGATAACTTCGCTTCACTTTTGGCAAGGTGCGGGGACAGATATCAGGAGGTAATTCAGAAACTTGTTAAGGAAGGTATGAGTTGCGGTATCTTTATGATTGCTTCCTGTGCTGGAACAGGTAATGGAGAGATTCCCAACAGCATAGCTCAGAACTTCCGTACGCCTGTATGTTTGGAGCTTAACAATACTTATGACTATGCCAACTACCTCAGAGCTTCAAGGGTTAAAATCAGCCCCGAAGCGGGAGTTAAGGGCCGAGGCGTGGCAAGAGTCGGAGAACGTGTTCTGGAGTTCCAGACATCTGTTATGCTTCAGGCCTCAAATGAAAATGAGATGAATGAAAAGGCTGCAAAGATAGCTTTATCTATGAAGGAAACCTGGGAGCGTCTTGGAAAAGAGAAAGCCAGAATGATTCCCGAGATTCCGGCTGAGCCTGTTTGGTCAGAGTTCAAGGAGCTGCCTGAGACCAGGAGAATGACGGAGTCCGACAACCTGCTTCCTCTCGGATATGAAGTGAAATTTGCGGAGAGCTATGGAATAGATCTTTCAAAGATTTACTCATTCCTGATTGCCGGAGCCAAGAAGAAAGGCAAGACAAATGCGTTAAAGGTTCTGGCTGCAGCTGCAACAGAAAAAGGCGGAACCGTTGTTATTGTTGACTTCGACAAGCACCTGGGTGGATTTGCAGAATCCATTGGAGCACAGTATATACAGACCGAGGCTCAATGGGCCGAGTGTCTGGAAAGTCTGCTAACAAAGGATATTGCGGAGAGAAATGCAGACAAGGCTACATTAATCAAGAGGAACGCCGAAGATAAAGAAATCTTTGATTACATGCAGAAATACAAAAAGATTTTTGTATTTATCGAGAATCTTCCCGGATTTGTTGAAAGAATGCAGCGACCTACAGAAGACAACATACCGGAGAATCTCATGTTGAATATGGAAATGATTATGGAGAGAGGCGCTCTTCACAACCTGTTCTGGTTTGCAACTGTTGACAAGGAGAACATCGGTACATCGACTGCCATAAACCTTTACAAGCTTTTCGTGACAGACCATAAGGGCATTCATCTTGGTGGAATGGTTCATTCCACATCTGTTGCCGGCATGAACTTTGAGAATCACGAGAGAAGAGCTCTTGATGGAATGAAGTCTGCAGGAAGAGCAATGCTTCCCGCCAACAATGAAACAAACGCTAGAGAAGTTATTATACCTGTTTATAAAGGCAGATAAAGATGATTACAGGCGTTATATTTGACAATGATCAATCAGAATTGAAACATATTTCATCTAAGGTGAGAGACTGTTTGGCGCTAAAGGTTGATGAGGACAGCAGGATACATGAATGCGATTCCTTTACAGGGTTTAAAGATACCCTGCAAGCATTGGATTTAAATGATTTTTGCTGTATGGAGTTTCTGGAAAGAACCGGAAGAGATGCCACATTGGTATTAAGAGAGTCTTTCCCGGATTGCCCCCTTCTGCTGATGGTGGATGGTTCAGTTTCTCCACGTGAGTACGTTAAACCAGATATTATGCCTTCAGGCATAATAATCAAGCCTACGAATGACAATCAGATCCGCCAGTCCCTCAAAGAGTTCATGGATGCAGTATTAACGGGTGATGGACAGGATGATGCTGACGGTATGCGTGTCGAAACCAGGGAAGGTGTGACCAGAATTCCCTTTGACAGGATACTGTATATAGAAGCGTGCGCCAAAAAGGTATATGTCAGGACCCGTAAAGAGGAATACGGTTACTACGATACGTTGGACAGCCTTGAGGAAAAACTTCCGGAATTCTTTGCAAGATGCCACAGAGGCTATATAGTCAACCTTCACAGAATCAGCAAATTTGTCGGAGCAGACAACTTGATTTATCTGGACGACGGGTCTGAACTGCCTGTTTCCAGAAGTTATAAAAGAACTATCAGGGAGGCGCTCAAGTGATGGGAAATACTGATAAAAACTTACTGCTGTCACAAAGAGAATTGCTGATTTTGCTGTACAAGTACGAATTATCCGGCCTGATTTTCCCGGAAAGCCTGACATCTGTCTCGGCCAATGACGAAGAGCTCAAGACAGCCATGGCGGAACTAATCCAGGATGGCTATCTGGTTCCGGGTGAAAATGACATGTATAAGCTCGCACCCGAAATCAGACGGGTAATGGATACACTTGTCAATTCTGTGAATACTTATGTGGTTCAGAGTAATCGGGAAGAACTGGCAGGAATGTATGTGTACAGTATTAACTCTGAGGCAGTTGTTATAGAGCAGGATTCAAGACACAAAGGATGGATAAAGATAAGAGCTGTGCATCTGAAAGATTTCATAGATGACCTAACAGAGTATGATTTCATGCCGAAAGGAGGAATGAATTTGTATATTTTCTCCAAACAAGAGGCTGTGGTTGATTTAAATGCTGAGCCAGAAGAAGTATTAAAGAATGACAAGGTATGCCTTTTAATTGAACGTTTCCGTAAAGGAACATTAGAAAGAGAAAAATGTATATGCATTACCAGGGAGCCAGCTTTAGATTGGATTTATGTAGCTAAAAATGGTAAGACAGAGATGATGTTATATAGCCCTGAGCTGTTTAGTGATTCTGTCATGGAGGATTAAGATGGTACTAGTTGATATTTTTGTCCCTGCAGTGGATAAAACCTATAATTTCAACCTCAATGAAGGGGTAGCTGTAGAAAATGTAATCCTGGAGATCACAGAAATGATAGAGCAGAAGGAGAGAACCACTTTGGTCGGAAATAGGACGGCTCTTAACTTGTATAATGAGAGGGATAATGTGGTCTTGCCAAAGACCAATACTTTAGAAGAATGCTATGTTACAAGCGGTACTAAGTTTTTGATGGTCTAAACATCCGATGTCACTCATCCGATTAAACATGTCATTTGTCAGAAATATGATGATGACAAGGCGGCATGGGGTATATTGCAATCAGACAGAGGAAAGCAAGATGTTCAGAATAAACACGGATGCTGTTAAATCCGCAAGCTATTGGCTCGCGGATGGCAGAGAAGAATTAAATAGGTATGTACGGGAGATTGAACGTATCAAACCCATGATTGCAGGAATGAGCAGCATGGGCAATGTTATTGCGACATTGGGAAATCTTCAGAACGATGTGAAATCCGAAGCAGCTCAGGAAGGACTCCTATTCGAAGTAGTACGGCGAATCACAGGTACGTATGAAAACGCGGATGAAAACATAGAATTTCGGATTGAAAATGGCAAGTTCAGAATCGTCGTTCAGAAGTACAGCATGGCCGGATTCAATTACAATGATGTAAATCGATTATCAAATTCGAACATTAACTTAAAGACGTTGAAAGAGCTCACGGAGCTATTTTATTGATTTAGGAGGAAGGGAAAACACAAATGGCTGAGACAATAGCAAATAATTTGGAAGCATTTGATGGTGACATCAGAGATTATAACAGTCACTACAAAAAACTGATTAATCATTTTGATGATCTGGTTAATCACATGAACGCCCTTAATTCCATGTGGGAGGGTGAAGCCCATGACGAATTCTTAAGAACATTTGAAACAGACAAGGATAAAACGAAGAACATGATTGAAGACTTCGGCAAGGTAATGGAAGAACTGAGATTTGCCCATAGAGAGTATTCGAACTGTGAACGCGATGTTGCAAACATGATTAACCAGATGCCGGTATAAAATGGGAGGTAAAAATGGAGATTATTAACTTGCGGGTAACTCCGGAACAGTTAAAGGCCCAAAAAGGAATTATAGATCAGGACATAAACAATATAAGAAATGATATTGAAGGAATTAAAAGCGAACTTGCTGCAACCGAGAGCTATTGGTTTGGAAGTGCTGCCACAAAGGAAAGAAAGATATTCCAGGATAGCATGCAGAAAGTTACTGAAATGATGAACAGGTTGGATACTTACCCTGCTAGAATATTGCAGATGGCGGGAATATACGAAACAACCGAAGAAAACAACGTAGCAAAAGCTTCACAGCTTACCACTTCTATTCAGATGATTTAGGAAGGTTTATAAAATGAAAACAGTATGGCAAATCCAAATGGATTTCGACAGAGCAATGGACGCTGCGCGAAGACTTAGGAGCATAGCATCAGGAATGGATTCAAACGCCGGACAGCTCGGGTCAACAATGAATTCTATAGACAGAAGCTGGGATGGGGAGAATTCAGAGGCTTATTTGGCCAAAGGAAAAAAGGTACAGAATAAACTCAGTGTTACAGCAAACGGGATAAGGCAGGTCGCCCAGGCTATAGAGGAAATAGCCATAAGGACCAGAGAAGCAGAACTTGCAGCAATAAGAATTGCTGAAGATTAGAATAATATTATTAATCCATTATAAGGAGGAATTTAAGATGTCAGTTATCAGAGTAAAGAGTAGTTCAGACATTCAGGGAGTAATCGATCAGCTCAAGCAATTCAACGTTGAATTCAGAAAAAAGGCTGATGACATTAACGCCGAGCACGGCCAGCTGATTACAAAGTGGGAAGGTGACGCCAGCACAGAGTTTGAAAAGCATTTCAAACAGGAATATGGTAACTTTGAAACATTCGCAATGGCAATCGATGAATATGTTGCTGGTCTTACTCAGATTCTCCAGGAGTATGAGAGGGCTGAAGAATTAAACAAGTCTATTGCTGCTGAATAAAAAACAGCAAAATGATAAATTTCGAATTAATGCAATTATAAGGAGGCATGACATGGCAATTTTAACACAGTTAAGAGTAAGTGATGTGGCAGATCTCAGAGCAGAGGCTAATAATTTTGATGCACATGCTACAGAAGTACAGAAGGTTACAGATAAGATGCTTGAACTTGTTGAGTCCACAAACTCTATTTGGGAAGGCGATGCCAGAACTAGATATGCTACCCAGTTTGAAGGACTTAGGGATGAAATGAAGATTATTTATGACATGTGTCATGAATACAGTACAGATTTATTGGAGATTGCTAAGAACTATGAATCTGCAGAGACCCAGAACATTTCTACAGCAAACTCCCTCAAGGCATCTGTTCAGCTTGTTCAGTAATTAAGGGTTATATCAGCACATACAGAAAGGCTAAAAGACAGTGTCTGATGGCACTGTCTTTGACCCGCTTATTGGATTGGAGTTTTGTGGAATGAAAAAGAGAAATACTAATGTATTTATTAGCATTGTATTGGCGGCATTTTTGGCTGTCGGTATAGCGCCGAAACTGAGTGCGGCCGAAGACTGCATGTTCAAGCAAGCTATTACTGATGATGAAACGGTTAAAGCATATATCAGAACTGCTTCAAGCACAGGAGGCGTTTCGTATCAGATTGGGAATATTGCTACGGATGAACCTAGAGAATATCCAATATCCGATGATGAAGTACCGGTTCGTACTTTAATTATGGTTGACAATTCTTTTTCCGTTCCGGAGAATTCGAGGACACTGATAAAAGAAGCCATCAAGCAAATAATTGACGTACACGCACCCAATGAAACATTCAGATTTGCAACTTTCTCTGAAGATATAACCTATTTATCCGATGAATACTCAAGTGACTACACAGCGTTGAAAAATGTTGCGGACTCTATAGAGCACAAGGATCAGGAAACATACCTTACTGATGTGCTCTATGATGTGATTAATGAATTTAATGCTGAGAAATATGAAGGATACACCAGAATAGTTATATTTTCCGATGGCGTCGATAACAAACCGATTGGTGTAACCAGGGAGGAATTGAACAAAAAACTTGATGAATCGCCCTATCCTGTGTATACTTTTGGATCCAAGAACGGGAAAAATGATTCAGAACTTGAGAATATGTTTGCACTCTCCAGACTGACTGGATGCGAGTACGCAATACTAGAAGAGGCGTCAGAAGGAGAAATCGCTGGAATCACTGCCTTGGATAATGAGATAAAAGTTTTTGAAGTTGATATTCCGGAAGAGGCAAAAATCGGCGGAAAGCAAAGCAGTAAACTGACTTTTTCTAATGGAAGCGAAGTGGTTTTCAGTGTTAATATGCCGTTTTCCATAAAAGAGACTAAAGAAGAAGTGGAACCTGAGTCGGAGATGGCGGTTGAACCTACGGCTGAGTCTGAAGAAAAGAAGGTTGAGAAGCCTGTATACACCCCCCAAAACGGGATATGGGCCATAATCGATAAACTCCCCAAGTGGGCCATCCCTGCAGCAGCAGGTGGAGTACTTCTAATTATAATAATTATTCTCGCCATTGTTATGACTGGAAAATCAAAAAAGAAGAAACAGTCGGTATCAGTTCAGCCACAGCCCGTTATGGACTATGAAAAGACCGTTATGATGTCTGAAGAGGTCAGAAGATCGGACAATGCAACTATTCTTATGACTCCAGATCAGGATGGGCAGGAAATCAGAAGATACAGATTTGCTCTTACTGATGCTGCGGATTCTGCTCGTTCATTTAGATGCGAGTTGATTAGTGAAATCAGAATAGGCAGACAGCCGGACAACAATATCGTGTTAAGTGATGATACAGCTGTTCATGGGCATCATGCTTCGGTTTCAGTAAAAAATGATACTTTTTATTTCACAGACTTGAAGGATGTTAAGAATCATTCTGCTGTGAACGGAATTGCTCTCAAACCGGAGATTCCGCAGCTGATAGTCAATAATTCAAAGGTAACAATAGGGAGACATACCTATGTTATTTCGATTACACAGTAAAGATTATCATCCAGAAATAGTATATTCCGCATATTCTGATATAGGAAACCGAACAGGAGTAAACCAGGATGCGGTGTGCGCAATAATTAAAAGTGGTTTTTCGGTCTTTTGTGTTGCAGACGGCATGGGTGGTCACGCAGATGGTGAACTTGCGTCAGGCGAGATTACAAAAGGAATAAAAGAATGGGCAGATGGTAGAATCGACCATCAAAATGAGAGCTCAACAGAAATATTCAATGATTTTGAGAAACTGGTCGAGAAGATTAACAGTACCATATTTCTCAAATATAATGCCGAAAGAACCTGTGGATCTACGTTAGTGGCGTTGCTTGTCTGCAAAAATGAATTTTGTGTTATTTCTGCCGGTGACAGCCGCATATACAGGTTAAATCGGCATGGGCTGAGTCAGCTGTCTTGTGATGACATCTGGCAGGGAGATGAGAACGATCCGAATTATTCATTAAAAATCGGTAAGCTTTTGAAAGCGGTAGGCGTTAACAAAGATATTATATTCAATCGTGTTTCAGGAGAACTGAAGCATAAGGATGGATTCTTTTTGTGCAGTGATGGCTTATATAAAGTTTTGGGCGATGAGGCCATGGCTGTTATTTCAAGAAGAATGTTTAAAGCAAGGGATGAAAGAGATTTAGAATCCAACCTTAGAGAAATAAAGAGACGTGTTTATTCCGGAGGAGCACCAGATAATAATACAGGTGTGGTTGTTTTGGTCAGATGAAATCGTTAATAAGAGTTTGAAGTTTGCATCAGACTTGAAACAGACATAGGCAAGGAGTCATTTGATGTTTTTTAGCAAGGAAATACTTGACACATATGACATAGTAGGAGAAATTGGTAAAGGCGGTGGTGGCACCATCTTTGAAGCTTATCATAAAAGACTTCAGAAGAAGGTGGTTTTGAAGCGACAGCATGACTCCATAAGGGGTTTGGTTAACGAGCGTACAGAAACCGATACTCTCAAAAACCTTCGTCACTCCAATCTCCCGCAGGTACTGGATTTTTTAGTTACAGATGATGCTATATACACTGTAATGGATTACATTCCCGGTAAGTCGGTCAAAGCGTTGCTTGATGAGAAAGGCAAACTTACTGAGGACGAGGTTATTAAATACGCGAAGCAGCTTTGCGAAGCACTTGTATACCTGCATAGCGCAACTCCTCCAGTTATCCATGGTGATATTAAACCGGACAACATTATGATTACTCCGGATGGAGACGTCTGCCTTATAGACTTTAATATTTCCAGTGCCCTTGGAGCTGTCAACAGCTATGCTTTCGGCTACACTTTGGGCTACGCTGCTCCCGAGCAGAGAAAATCTTTTGAGATAGAAAAAGACAGACTGAAAAGAATAGCTGAATCACAGATTCAGGCCAATGATAAAACAGAACTGATTTATGAAAAAACCGAGATACTTGTAGGGGGAGATTCCTCTTCCGGAAACAGCAATGAGCAGGACAATGTAAATGTAATATTTGCTTTCGATAAGCGTTCAGATATCTACAGCTTCGGTGCAACCCTGTATCACATGCTTACAGGTAAAAAGCCCTCATCAGACGGAACGGGAACTGTGCCTGTTCTTGACATATATCCTCTTATGAACAGAGGACTTGCTGAGATTATCACCAAGTCCATGTGCTTAAGACCGGAAGACAGATTCCAGAGCTTTAATGAGATCAAAAAGATTCTCGACAACATCAAGAAATATGACCTCAAGTACAAGGCAAAGGTTGTAAGACGAATTATCATAGGCGGTGTGGCAGCAGTTGTACTTGGTACTGCTGTTGCTGTTTCCCTTATATATTTAAAAAACACCGGCAACAAAAACTACAAAGAGGTAATAGACAAGGCTACCAAACTGTACCAGGACATGGATTACGAAGGCAGTATAGACCTTATCAACACCGAGCTTATCAATAAGTATCATTTTGCTGCGGATCCAAACCTTGTTTCAACAGCCTATCATTTACGTGGCAACGACTGGTTTGAATTGGAACAGTATGAGTATGCGCTGGATGATTACTACGCTTCCGTAAGTTACGTTGGCGGAGATGCCACTATTTACAGAGATGAAGCTATTGCCCTTGCAAGGTTAAACAGAACTGATGAAGCTTTGGATATCCTTGACGAGGCCAAAGCAGAGGGCCTTGGAAGTGCAGATTTACTGCTTGCCAACGCTGAAGTTGAGAGTATGGCCGGCAATAATGACAAGGCAATAGAATTGTATCTTTCATGCGCAGAGCAGTCGGACGATAACACTACCAAGGCAAGAGCCTACATGCAGTGCGCAGATTTATACAAAAGAGATGATGAGAGCCAGTTAAGGGAAGCAATTGGTCTGCTGGAGAAGGCTTCTGCCATTGATTCCGATTTAAAGGCAGGAATCATGGAGCGCTTGGCACAGGGATATATTGATCTGGTATCTGTGTCGGGAGATGACAGTTCATATGCTGATGCACTGGAAATCTTCGACCGAATCGTAGACAACCGTTGGGACACCTACACCACGCATAACAATATGGCCATCATATACGAGCAGATGGACGACTTGGATGCTGCGGAAAATGAGCTCCAGTCAATGCTTGATAAGTATGGTGACAACTACAACACATACAAAAGGCTTGCTTTCCTTGAAGTGGAAAAGCAGAACAAGAATCTTGGAACTACAAGAGATTACTCCGCCTTCAAGGAGTATGGCGAAAAAGCTTTGAGTCTGTATGGCACACAGAATCTTGTTACAAACGACATGGAGATAAATGTCTTGGAAGAGCTTCTGAGCCAGGTTCAATAAATATACACAAGGAGACAAACACATGGATTCACAAAACATGGAGGCACAGGCTGCTGAGAATCAACAGCCTGAAACACCGACCGTGGATGTGCAGCCGCCAAAGCGTGGCATAAGAAAATGGCTTAAGATTGGTCTGCCTGTTGCTGCTGCTGTGGCAGTTACCACCGGGGTATTGGTTTACAACAACACTCCTGCACAGAGATTTATCAGATCCGTCAATTCCGGTATCAAATCCCTTCAGGAACTGGATTACGAAAGTGCTAAGGCAAGCTTTTCAAGTGCTATCGAAATAGACAGCACCGATTTGGAGGCTTATCTTGGTTTGCTTATTTCATGTTCCGGTCTTAATGACAAGGCAGGGTTGAAAGAAGCCTTTGATGCCGCAATCAATCAGATTAAAGAAGGCTTTGAAGGATATACGGATGAAAACAGACAGACTGCTCTGGAAATCTTAAGGTACGTCAGAGAAGTATACGGAGATGATATCTATAAGGAGATTGAGGCAACTGAGCTGGCATTCTCCATGTATCCCGATAACGAAGAATTCAAGAGTGTCTTAATTGACGATTACTTTATTGCAGGCGGCAAGAGTGTCGATGCAAGAGATTACGCAAAGGGTATCGAACTGCTTGAAAAAGCAATGGAACTTGCACCTGATAATACTGTTATTTCTGATCGTCGAAACAGGGCAGTTAAGGATTATATTGCCCATGCCTTTGACGCAGAAAACTTCGACCTTGTTCTGGAACTTTGTAATAAGTACAAGGGAGAGGTGCCAGACATTAATGAGAACTTCATCAATGCCGAAATTAAAGAGATTAACCGTATTAAGGAAGAGGACAAGAAGAATGTCGAATTCATGAAGACGGTTTATGAAACCATGTCTACAGAGGACTATGAAAGCATGCTTTCTATGTATAATTCTGAAGATTGCAAATCCTTTCTTCAGAGAATGTACAAGAAAGTTTATTACTACTTTCCTGATGGCAATGCATCTAAGAACGGCATGGGTGCAGCGTGCTATTACAGCGACAGGGGATACTACTTTTACTACGGAAACTTTTCCAACGGAAGCAGAGAGGGTAACGGAACAACGTTCAGAGGCGATACTGATTATCTATATACATACTTTAATGGTAATTGGAGTGGAAATAAACCCAATGGAGCGGGTACGGAAAAAACGCGTGCATCATTCTACAACACAGGAGGAGTTTATGAAGCGACAACTGAAGGTTCATTAACGAATGGACATTGGGATGGGCATATTACGCATATCATATGTACAAATGGTTTGTCATTTGACTGCTCTTTTAGTGCTGTTGATGGAATTCCGACTGAAGACAAGACAGATGCTTTTCCTGCAAAGGACTATTGGTATTCCAATTATTCGCATGATGTGGCTATGGTATATGCATTTGATCAAAAAGAATGGCAAACGGTATGGAGCAATTATAGCTATGGCTTCAAACTTGGAACTCCATGCCATTAAAGAAGAGGTGACAATAGTATGAAAAGATTATTAATTTCAATAACAATAGCACTTGTCGCCTTGGGAATGGTGGCATGCAGCGATAAAAAAAGTGTGAGTACCGTTAACGAGCACGCCAAATTAAACCTAGATAAGAGCATTTATCAAGAAAAAGACGATCAGAGCGATGAGAAAAAAGCTGCCAGAGAATGTCTTGAGTATATGGAAGGCTTAAATGGGAAAGAGATAGATTTCTTTAAGGCAGCAGAAATAATTAAACCCTATGAAAACTCGGAAGACCCAGATATCTTATATTGCAGAGGATTCATGCATAGAAGTGGATGCGGACTCCCACTTGATTATGATGTAGCCAAAGAAGAATTGGAAAAGGCCGAACTTGGGGGAAACTATTATGCATCAATTCAGTTAGGCTATATTTATAAGTATGGATCAAAGAACATAGACAGGGATTATTCGATTGCCAGAGAATACTTTAGAAGGGCAATATTGAATGGTAGAGTTGAAGGATATATAGGTCTTGGTGAGTTATATAGAGATGGATGTGGGGTTGAAAAGGACATTGATTTAGCTAAGGAATATATCACCAAAGTTATCGACGAGGGGTCTGAGCAGTTTTATATATCAGATGCAATTTGTGACTTGGGTATCTTGTATTACAAGGGCGAACTGAGGGATGAAACTGAAGAAAATGATATACCTGAGTATGAAAAAGCCGTAGAGTATTTTGAAGAAGCCACTCACGTTATTGATTCAAAAACTAGACTAGCAATTTGCTATCGAGAAGGAATAGTATATAAAAAGGACATTAAGAAATACAAGGAAATGATTGAAGAAGGAGCAAATATTGGTGTCGCATCTGCAATGCGTGATTTGGGGTTAATATACGCATATGGCTACTATGATACAGAAAAAGATTTTGACAAAGCTTTTGAGTGGTTTAACAAAGCCATTGACTTGAAGTTGTATAGCGCTGCCTTTGAACTTGGCAAGCTGTATGAAGCTGGCACATTAGTAGAAAAGGACATGGACAAGGCCAATGAATACTATAATCTTGCTTATGACCTTGGATATGAGGATTAAAGACAGGATATTATTACCGATGATGTGATGACACCTAAAATATTAAGGAGGTAAAACAATAAAATGAGGGGATTGACGTTGAGTCCTCTCATAATTTGTTCTTTACAGCAATTAAGACTTAGATTATGTTGGTACGGTCAGGCGGATGCTGACTGAAACTGATAGTATAGCATCTAATAAGCCGAGAGGGATGAGAATTAATGAAGAAATCTAAAAAGCCGCACATGATTATATGTACGATTATATTGGCCCTTGTTGTTGGAATATTAGTATATTTTAATCTTCCGCAGGTTAGGGTAAAACGCGCTCTTGATCTCGGAAACAAGTATCTTGAGGAATCTGATTATTATCGCGCTGTTGCAGAGTTTGACAAAGCATTAAAGATTGATCCGGACAATGCTGAAATCAGAAATGTTTTGAAGATAACGTACTGCGAGTGGGCAGATACGTCATTGAAGGCAGGGGATTATGAGAAAGCTCTGGCTGTATTGTCTGAGGGCGCGGAGAAGATAGGGGACCAAGAATTGCTTGAGAGGCAAACGCAAGTGTATTTGGCCTGGGCGGACGATTGTGCTTCCGGTGATGATTATGAAAATGCTGTTGGTGTTTTAAGCGAAATTCTTAACATCAGTGAGGGAGGTAAGATTGACGATGCCTGCAATGGTATGTTTGAAAATTGGATTGAACATTTGGTTGATAAGGGTGATTATGAAAAGGCTAGAGAAATAACCAGTTTTGCACAGGAAGTATTTCACGTATCAGGTGAATATGAAAAAAAACAAAAAGATATTCCCATAAAAAAACATAGAACAGTATATAGCATAGTGGATGGAAATATAAACAAAACGGAAGAATGCTCATTTGACGTATCTGGTAGACTAATAAGTATTGATATTGGAATGTCACATTCCGACTATTTTTACAATTTATTAGGTGATCCGTTTTTGGAGGTTTTAGTTTCCGAGAAAGGAGCAGAAAAATATAGGATAGCCGGTTGCATGGACAGACTTTTCCCTGATTATGAAGTGGCGTTTCGTATGGACAGACTGTATCAAGGCTATAGCGTAGAGTATGACAAAGACGAACGAGGGAATATAAAAAGTGTTATCGTATTTAATGACAAGAATATAAAGGAATCAGAGTCCTTTTATAATGACAGTCAGCAATTAATCTCGAGGCACACGATTAAACAGAATGCCGATGGAGAAAGCTGGAGTAGAGATGAAAACAAGTTTGATGATCGGGGGAGACTTGTTGAGCATATATCTTCCGGCAGTTCTGAGCAAACTACAATAAGAACATACGAATATGATGACAATGATTGGTTGCACAAAGAATATTTATGTATTAAGGATGGAATAACGAAAATAGTCAATGGCGAGCATGTTCCTGTGGGCGATTCTTACAGTTATTTTGAATATGAAAATAATGCATATGGAGATGTAATTAATCGAAAGTATTATTACATAGGCACTGATAGAGATACTTTAGAATGGGAAAGCAACATTGAATGGGAATATTGGGAATAAGATTTTTGAAAATCAAGAGTTTATTTATGAGGAAAGGACTCAGACGAGTAAAATGGGGGAACCGTTAGTTGAAATAGCATTTGCATTTTTCAGAGTATAATATAAGGCTGTACTTTGGATAGAAAGGGACAAATATGTTTTGCACAAATTGTGGGGCAAAGTTAAGTGACGGCGATAAGTTTTGTCCTTCATGCGGAGCACCAGTAACTATAAGAACTGCGACTCAGGAAATTTCAAATGTACAGACACCTGTTAATACTCTGCCACAGAACAGCACAGCAACTGTTGCCGCTACAGAACAGCTCAAAATGTTGTTTAGAAAGAGGCTTTCGATTATCTTGATAACACTTGGGGTTATTATTACAGCGGTCGCCTTTGTTCTAGTATTCAGATATCTTAACCAGGACTCTGTAAAATTCAGCAGGGCTTTAAATTCCGGATACAGATACCTAGAAAAATTGGAATATGAGAAGGCTATTGCTTCTTTCACAAAGGCTATTTCCATAGACCCAACCAGCAAGGAAGCCTACATTGGTGCTGCAGATGCTTATATTGGTTTGGTAGATTATGAGGGAGCAGCAGACATCCTGGAACAGGGTTATGAAGAAACCAGCGACAAAGTTATTCTTGAGAAGGTTAAGGAGATTGTGCCAAACCTTGGCATAAGAGGCTGGGAACTTATGGAAAGATTGTTAAAGCTTCCTGAGGCAGCAACCGACTATGTCAATGTTGACATATCGGATTACCCTACTGTACGGCTGTACTACACTATCGAAAGTGCTTTCGGAGAGGAACTTGAGTTGAGGGATTTAAACGGAATAGTTCTAGAGAAGGCTTCCGATGGTGATGAAATAGAGAGAAAAATCAAGAGTGTAATGCAAATCAGCCAGGAAGACGGTATTAACATCGACTTGGTTGTTGATAAATCCGGGAGCATGGAATACGACTTGCCTCAGGTTAAAAACATACTGAATAGGTTTATCAGTTCCATGAATCTGGATGTCGGTGACCGAGCAGAAATTATAGCATTTGACTCTTATGTAATGTACATGTGTACGTATACCGATAACAGAACGCTGCTCTATAATGGTATTTCTAACATGAGTACTTATGGTATGACTGCTTTGTATGATGCCCTTTATGAAGGCGTTCAGAATGCAGGTAATCAGCCAGGTGTGGGGTGTGTAATAGGATTTACCGATGGAATGGACAATATGAGCTACCATACACCTGAAGAGATAATTGCTCTCTCCAAGAAATACTCAGTTCCGGTATTTATTATCGGATCAGGAGTAGATGAATACTATACGTTAAGCAAGATAGCTTCCGAAACTGGTGGATGGTACAAAGACTTAAGTACAATCAATGATTTGGAAGATGTGCTTGAAAGCATTTATCGTGAAGAAACGAAACTGTATTGTGTTGAATATGAAACAGATATATCTAATGACGAATATGCCAAAAGGGAAGTAAACATTTTCATGATGAATGATGACTACGTAGCAAGGAATGTTAGCAGCTTTGTGCCTGTAGGGAAGAGAAAAGAGAAAGTTCACACATCTAGGTATGAGTTTATCAAAGATGATGTAAGCTGGTCAGAAGCCAATGAGATAGCACTAAATAAAGGAGGTCATCTAGCCTCCATTAATTCTAAGTCTGAAGAGGATCAGATTATTAACTTGGTAAAGTCTGAAGAGGGAATTCAGTATGTATGGATTGGAGCTTATACTTCAGTTGATTCGTACGGAAATGCCTATGGACACTGGGTAACCGGTGAAGATTTCCATGTATATGAGAACTGGTATCCCGGTGAGCCCTCCAGAACAGACAGGGATGGAACACCTGAGATGTATGTAGTTCTTTGGGAAGTAAAGGATGAGTGGACTTGGAATGATGAACGCAATGATTTGGCAACAAATCCCGAGACCGAATTCACAAAGGGACACATCGGATACATTATAGAGTATGAAACCGTAGAAAGCAATTAGTTTTGTGGGGATGAGAATATGATGGAGACATCAAAAGGGAAAACAATAGGAATAATAACGGGTTCGATAGTGGCTGTTATTGTAGCTTTGACAGTTGGCTTCTTAGTATACAGAAACTCGCCTTCAGTAAGACTTAACAATGCATTAATGCTTGGACAGAGGTATCTTCAGGAACTTAATTATGAGCAGGCCGTTGTTGAGTTTAGCTTGGCAATTGAGATTGATCCAACAAACGTTGAAGCTTACCTTGGCTTGGCGGAAGCTTATGTTTTCCTAGGTGATATAGCCAAGGCAATCGAAATACTTCAAAATGGATATGATACTACAGGCGATGAAACTTTAAAAACAAGGTTGGATGAGCTTTCTTCGGAACTCTCCGGGGCGCAGTTTGAGGAGAATAAAGATAAATGGGTGGCTGCACTTGTGGGAATCCCCCCGTATTATTCGTTTGGAAAGGGCCCATTTATATCAAGGGAAGAGTATCGTGAAAAAATGGAAGGTTACGCGTCCATATTGGAAGAAATCGATGAATATATGACAGAGAAGCAGATAGACCATTTGGACATTCCTGGTCTTGATGAAATGATGTCATGGTCATATCAAATTAGGGAGGCTCTGAACGACTATTACCTTTCAGTGGGCCGCTTGAATGATGCTAAAATAATATGGGAAAAGCGAAGAGATGGGGGATATGTAGAAAGCGATACTTCTAAATACGAATATGATAATTACGGACGCAGCATAAAAGACACATATACTGGATCAATGAGTGGAAAAGATGGATCTACTATAAATCATAAAGGCATGGTTCTTTATTCTTATATTGATGAGTATAACCTTCCTTCCGTTGAAGAGCAGTACTCAGATAATGGACTGTACTCTCGCGTTGTACACTATTATTATGACGATGATGGAAAGTTAATCCGAAGTGACGAATCAACAATTGACCAGCTTTCAGGATGGGGATCCACTGAAATGTATCATGAGTACTCTTACGAGACGGATGTAATCGTTGAACACGTAACCGAAACAGGTCAAGATGGCCGAATCGAGCTTATAGGTGATGTAAGTATTACTGATGATTTGGGGCATTCATTTGGAACACAGCTTCAAGTCGTGGAGTAGAGATTCTATCATACCATGAATTCTCTGATTTGGATGTAAGATCGAAAAGTATCATTTGCTGACCGTAGAATGAATTTTAAAAAGGGGATTAGTCAGCCAAATAGGCTGAAAAATAAACAAAAAAGGAGACATATATCAATATGGACAAAGTGCGAATCAAGCATATTATGAAAATTTTGGGTGGAGGAGTAGCGCTTTTATTTTTCCTCCCAACATTTCTTGTTTCCTGCTCAGGGGAGACAATTAATGTCACCGGGGCCAACATGTTGGTTGGCGTTAGCTATGAAGGTAAAAAGGTGGCGGACGGAAACTTTTGGGCAGTATTCCTTCTTTTAATACCGATTGCTATTCTGACAATCTGGTTTCTTAAACAGATTTCATCCAAAACCAAAGGATTGATTACAGCAATATGCGCGGTAATAGATATTATCGCATGGATTGTAGCGCAGTCTAAAGTATCCGCATTTGCAGAGGAGAATATGTGCAGGTTTAAAACAACCGCGTGGTATTGGATTAATCTGATTTTATTGGCTATATTAGCCATATTTGCTTTCCTAGTATATTTGAACCTCCTACATGAGGATGGTTCAATAGTTGGAAAGGTAGGAGCGAGTATTTCACCGGCTCAAATAGCTTCTCAGGACTCAGTTACAATTGAAAAATGCCCTGCTTGTGGTTATGAAAATGCTCCAGGCGGGAAATTCTGTGGTCATTGCGGAGCTGCGATGCCTGAGGTACGCACATTAGACGCACCCGCCAACAGTGCTGTACCATCAGGGCCTGCATTTAATATGAACAGCGTCCTTGAGAAGCTCAAAAAGATTCCGCTTAAAATATTCTTGTCGATAATAGGGAGTGTGATTGCTCTTATTGTTATTATATGTGTGGTCATAAGCGCCAGAAGAACAATCAACCTCAATAAGTACCTTGATTTTAAAGCAGAAGGTTATGACGGATATGGAACTGTTCAGGCTGTTATAGATTGGGATGCTATTGAAGCAAAGTATGGAGATAGGCTTTCCTATAAGAGTAAGGCAAAAAAGGACGACAATGGAATTCTAAACAAACTGAGCAATACCAAACTTTATCCACCTTTGAAAGCTGTAGAGGACAGTATCCAGATTGAATTAGATCAAAGTACCGATGTGAAGAATGGTCAGAGCATCAGTTACAAGTTTAAAGTTGATGAAGACCTATATGATTATGTAAAAGTTAAACTTAAATTCAAAGATGGTTCCTATACTGTAGAAGGACTTAAGGATGTCGGAAGCTTCGATATCTTTGATGATGTATCCGTCACATTTGAGGGTATAGCCCCTAGTGGACAGGCAACTCTTTCGTATACTGGAAGTGAGTTAAGCCAGTATGAGCTTGCTATGGACAAATCATACAATCTCAGAAATGGCGATACCATTACCGTGACAGTCAACAATAAAAAACCTGAGTATTATGCCGAGAATTTTGGGAAAATACCGGTTTCTTTTGAGAAGACCTATACCGTGGAGGGGCTTGATGAGTATGTGTCAAGCTATGCAGACATTGATGATACTTTTATTGCCACATTGAAGTCTGAAGCAGAGGATTCTATAAGAGCCTATGCGGCATCTGATTATTCCAAAACCACTTCTTTGGGCGATATAGAATATGCCGGATATATTCTTAATTCGATTAAAGAAGCTGATGGATGGGGATCATACAATGATCTTTACATTATATACGCTGGAACTGTATCAAATTCTGAGGGCAATTTTACTTCTCAGAAAGTGTATTATCCTGTAGATTTTAAAAACGTATTAAAAGGTAATACGGGATTATCTTTCGAGAGCAAATCTGGTATTACTGGAACGTCATACTTTGATAGTTCCTGGTATTACACCAAGGGTTATATAAATCCCCTAGTGTGCTATTCGGAACTGGTTGAGGCTAACAGAGACAGATATAGTACAGAATGCGGAGATGGATTTGAGATATTTGCTCAGTATGACCTGATAGAAAGCCTCAGTGATATCGGAGAGACCATAAAGACAGAACTCGACGCAGAAGCTGAAGACACAATTTTAAGTTACACTGCAAGTAATTATGACTATTCTCACTACTTTAGCGTCGCGAATCTTCATATGGTTGGTGAGTACCTTCTTGTTGCCAAAACCCAGGGAACGGATTTTACAAAGAATAACAAGTATGTGATCGTTTACGCAGCTGATGTTTCCTATTCCAAGAGGAATATTGCCGATACTGTATACTTCCCTGTGGAGTTTGACGGAATAGTTTCACTTCCCAACGGAGAGCACATTGTTACTGCACGTAAAGGAATTGTCGGTAGTAATTATTTCTCAGGAAATAACGTTTGGTATTCCACCAAGGGATATGTTGATGGAGCTCAGATGTATAAGGAAATTGTCACAGCAAATCGTGACAAATACACATATGAGGTATCCGATAGCTTAAAGGAATTTGGTGAATAATATCACATTTTTGGGGATTGTACAAAACAGGTGCAATCCCCTGTTTTGAATAAAAGAAGGATGAAAAATGAACTTGGATGAAACAACTAATGGCATAGAGCAGACGACGTGTCCAAGGTGCGGAAATGTCATAAAGGAAGGTGTAAGATTTTGCGTAGAATGCGGCGCACCAATCGAATTAGGGTCAGAGGAATTACCTGTCACAAATGCAGCGAATTTCGGCGTAATTCCAGCAGTTGCTCCTGTAGCAGTTCAGAAAAAGAAAAAACATCATGTTGGACTTTGCTTATTTTTGATAATCGCAATTGCTTCAGGATTAGCCGCCTTTTTTTACCTGCCTGCAAATAAAGAGAAATTTCAGCTTAATCTTGGTAATAGGTATCTTAAGGAAGCAAAGTATGACAAGGCTATCATAGCCTTTGATAAGGTGCTTAGCATTGAACCAAATAATGAGGAAGCATCGGAAGGCATTAAAACTTCTTACCTTGAGTGGACCGATGTGCTTATGGAAAGAAAAGCCTTTCAAGAAGCTGTTGATATAGCCCGGGAAGGTTATGAGCAGCTTTTCGAAGAAGAAATGGCTGAGAAGGTTGAGGAGGCTTATGAAGTATGGAAGGAGCAACTATTAAGTGAAGACAAAATGGCTCAGGCTGAACAGATTGCACTTGAAGAGGAAGCCTACTTTATAGAAGTTGAGAAAAGAGAGAATAAAAGCTCTGGCGAAACTGCTGAAAATCAGTTGGCCAACAGAGCCGAAATGATTGAAAAACCTAAGAAATTCAGAGGATTTGTCTTTGGACCGGAGGATGTTGTACTAAAATTGTTTGATTCTATCCAGTCAGGTGACTATGAGCGGGCAGTGGAATGCCTTGAACCTAAAAAGGAGGAGCAGCTGAACTTTGTTGGAGGAATCTTTTCAACACTTGTGAGTGATATTGTTGGAGAGCAGATATCGTGGGGAACACTTTTGTTTGAAATCGTTGGCGCAACGGATGTCGTTGTGATAGATTGCTACTCTGACAATTTTAAGGCTGATCTTGATTTTGACTTTCTTTCGGATTTGGTGCCTAAAATTCCGGCTGTACGTGAAAAATTCAGCACAGATGCTGATGTTCATGTTAAGTACAGGTATAAGTTATTTGATAAATATTATGTTATCGAAGAAGTTTATCATGTCCACCGATACGAAGGTAAAGGATGGAGAGTAAAGACAGTAGACCTTATTGAGAGGTAAAGCTAAACGATGGCTTTAATAAAGAACATTATTTGAAAGCGAGTTATGAAGAAAACTTAGGGGGTTGGAGATAACTAATAACAAATGATATACTAAAAGAGGAACGTAGTAGTACTTATAAAATGTAGATAGTGAAACACTCCCAATAACATGTAGTAGCACATAAGAATGAGAGGATGCTATGATTGATTATTATTCCTTTTCTGCTAAAGGCGATAGGAACTCCAATGAGGATTTTTGCTTAATTAAAGAAAACTCATATGGGGTGTGCTTTGTTGTCAATGATGGACTTGGTGGTTGCGGGAATGGAGATGTAGCATCTAAATTGGTTGCTACGGCTATAGCTGACTCTTTTGACGAGTGTATAAAGGACGATTTTTTCAAATCGTCCTTTATTTATGCGTCAAAGCTATTATCGGAAAAACAGAGGGATACACCCATGGCGACTAATATGAAAACAACATCTGCAGTACTTACTATAATTAATAACACCGCACAATGGGGACACATTGGTGATTCTAGGATTTACTATTTTAATAAAGCCAGATTATTGACAAGAACATATGATCACAGCGTTCCGCAAATGCTTGTGAAAATGAAAGAAATCAAGGAGAAAGATGTTCGTTTCCATAAGGACAGAAGTAAACTTCTTAAAGCCATAGGTGATGGAAGTACAAATCATGAGCCATCTGTTTCCGAAAAACATTCATTAGTTGTTGGCAATGCATTTTTATTGTGTACGGATGGCTTTTGGGAATTAATCAACGAAAAGGAAATGACGAAAGCCTTAAAAAAAACGAAAACAGCTAAAGAATGGATTGAATATATGGCTTCTTTGGTAATGTCAAGGGGGAAGGGGCAAGATATGGACAATGCTTCTGCAATAGGGGTGAGAATATTATGAATTTGAAGCGATGTGAAAAAAAGCATTATTATGATGGGGATAAGTTTGAGGAATGCCCGTATTGCATTTCCAAGACTCGAATTGGATATTTTGATGAAATAGCGGGGCCACATGTGATGAACAAGGAAGATGAACAAGGGCGCAATGAAGATAGTGGAAATGCTGGTTATGAAAAGACCGTTATTATTTCTGAAGATTCATAGTAATGAAAGGAAACGTGGTCAATGAATTGTGAGAAATTATGTATGGGCTGTATGCAGGAATTGGACGATGGTGACACGTACTGCTCTAACTGTGGTTATAAAGTTGGGACACCTAACTCATCAAGGGGATTACAACCACAAACAATACTGAATGGTAAATACCTTGTTGGAAGAGT
>JAILMY010000062.1 GCA_024692165.1 Butyrivibrio sp.
CCCATGAACATTATAATTTTATAATTCATCAGAAATCATCTGAAAATGTCTCAAAGCACCCTCTATTGCTTTAACCTTTTCTTCCGGACATCCCGGTTGCTTGCTGTTTTCTGATTTTGGCTTATTATAGTTTTCACGTTCTATGATTCCATGCTATTGCTTTACCTGCGCGATGTTCAGGTCTGTAAGATGAAATCCATAGTGCTCCTGCACCCATTCCTCGATTTCTTTGTATGTAGCCTTGGCTTCGGCACTTGTTAGATCAAGTTCATCCATATCTAACTTAACATTGACATGATGCTTTGCCTCATGAAGTTTGGACAATAAACATACCGTCTCTATTGAGCGGGTAAATGGGAACATATCTACAGGTACTGCCTTCTGTACCTTATAGCCGCCTTTGGTGATGAGTCCAAGGTCCCTTGCCAGAGAATCAGGACTGCATGAAATATAAACAACCTTCTGCGGCGACAGGTTTATCATTGATCCGATAAACTCAGGTGTTGAGCCAGCTCTTGGAGGATCCATGAATACCAGATCCACCTTATCTCCTGAATCCGCCATCTGCTGCATGAATCTTGTGGCATCATTCTCATAGAAAGTGATATTGTCCACATCGTTTATCCTGGCGTTTATCTTGGCGTCCTTAACAGCATCCTTATTGAGTTCAACAGAGATAACCTCTTTTACATGAGGGCTTGCGATGATTCCGATGGTTCCAACTCCGGAGTAACAGTCCAGAGCCACCTCATCGCCCTTAAGCTCTGCCATTTCAATCGCAGTATTGTAAAGAACCTCCTGCTGGATAGGATTTACCTGATAGAAGGACTTGGGGCTTATCTTGAACTTCATGCCGCAGCAGATATCATAAATAAATCCCGGGCCATACATAGGCTTCTCCTTATCACCAAGGATCATGCTGGTCTGCTTATCGTTCACATTAAGCACGATGGTTGTGATCTCAGGATGCTCTTTAAGCAGCGCCTTTACGAAGTTATTCTTGGAGGGAAAAATTGGTGATACTGTAACCAGTACAACCATGATCTCCCCTGTATTCTTGCCAATTCTTATAAGCACGTGGCGAAGCAGACCGTAGCCGTTGTCCTCGTCATAGGTCTTGATCTTGAAGGATTTAAGCATTCCTCTGATAGATGCAATGATAGCATCAGCCTTCTGATCCTCCAAAAGACAGCGGTCGATGGGTACCACATCATGTGTGCCTTCTCTGTATATTCCTGACAAAGGATTCCCCTTCTTGTCATGGGTAAAAACAGCATGAACCTTGCATCTGTAGTGCTCCGGCTCATCCATTCCCACAAAGGCCGCCACCTTTGTATAGGGCTCCAAAAGTTCTGCCACGTGGGCATGCTTCTGTCTGAGCTGCTTATCATATGGGGTGTCGATCATCTGACAAGCGCCGCACTTCTTAAAGTACGGACAGCGGCTCTTATCAGTCTTCTTTTCGGGCCTCATGCCCTTAAAACGCTGTGTTCCTGTTGCCATATTTTTCTCCTTACCAGTAAGCGAAAAAAAGGGGGAAGATTATCTCCCCCTATTAGTCCTCATCCTCTTTGGAATCGCCGGTTATGTTGTCAAATTTAAGCTCCGGCATCTCAAGACCGGTACCCTCGTCCTTGACCGCTTCGCTGCGTCTTCTGATTCTCTCTGTATTCTTGGGTTCTGCGTAATCCTTGAACTTGATGCCTTCAATACCCTGAGCCAGTTCTCTTGCTCTCAAAAGCTCGCCCTTGTTGATCTTGAAGGTGCAGACAATCTTGCTGCCGCTTCTGTCAAAGAGACGCTGAATAATTGATTTATCCTGCCATTCTATGAAATATGAGATTCTGTGAGCCAGGAATCTCTCTTCAAGCTGTTCCTTGCTCTCCTTACTGTAAACTCTGCAAAATGGCACCTCATTGTTAAATACCTGATTGTTCTGAATGATTGATGACATAATTACTCCTCATAAAAACTGTTCTCATATTAGTAAATTATAGCATAATCTTGTATAATTAGTCATCATAAATGTAATCGAAAGGCAGAGGTACCACCCATGTTCTCATTTACCAAAATGCTTCCCGAAGAGGCAGGCATCCCCTCTTCCTGCATCAAAAAGCTGATTCTCACCCTTGATGAAAAAGAGATTCCAATGCACTCTCTTCTTATCATGAAGGATGATAAGCTTGTCTTTGAAAAATACTATGCTCCATATCAGAGGGACACTCTTCACAGAATGTTCTCCATCAGCAAGAGCATTACTGCCCTTGGAATTTCTCTCCTGGAGGATGAGGGCAAAATTTCCATAGATGATCCTATCGTCAAATATTTTCCAGAATACACTAGTGAGAATACTCACCCCTGGATCAGGATGACCACCATCAAGAATATGCTGATGATGTGCACCTGCCATGCAGCCTGCACTTACAAGGTAGACATGACCTCCGACTGGGTAGAGAGCTTTTTTATCACTCCTCCCACCAATAAGCCAGGCACCATCTTCCACTACGACACCTCCGCAGCCCATGTACTCTGTGCTCTTGTGGAGAAGCTCTCGGGAATGGACCTGCTGTCATATCTAAAGGACAGAGCCTTTAAGTATCTCGATTTCAGTGAAGACTCTTACATGATAAAGGATCCCTTCGGCGTTTCCATGGGAGGTTCAGGCCTTATGGCAACACCTATGGATCTTATGAAGATCACTTATCTTTTGTATAAAAAGGGCACAGTTACCTGCTCTGACGGCAAAGAGCGCACTCTTTTAAATCCATCATTTTTGCTGGCTGCCACCGGAAATCTTACCGATACCTGCATGACAGCTCCAATCCTCGGAGAAGCCCAAGGGTACGGTATGCAGATCTGGCAAAATGAAAAGGGCGGATTCCTTCTGTACGGCATGGGAGGGCAGCTTGGAATAGCTATTCCCGACAGAAACATGCTCATCGTCACCACCGCAGACACCCAGGCAGTTCAGGGCGGAAACCAGATAATTTATGACTCGATCTATGAGCATCTCTACCCTTACGTCAAAAACAGTCCCATAAGTAATATCAGCGATGAGAATCAATCTTCCTACGATTCCATGAAAGAAACTGCAGACAGCCTGGCCATTGCACCTCCAAGGCTTCCTGCTTCCAGAAGGAGCGACATAGTTCCACGCTTTTTTGGTTATGAGCTTAAAGATGCGGATGATGTGATTCCAAATTCTAAATCCATAAAACACGATGGAGATAATAACTTCGTAAAACTAAAGTACTCTCTTTTAGAGAACAGATCAGGCTTTACTTCGATGACAGTCAATCTGTCCGAGGATGGGTATTCTTCTCTAAGATTCAGAGTACCGGATGGTGACAGGGAAAAAAAATATGATATAAGCTTCGGTATTGGAAAGATGTGCGAGGGAGATTTCCCCATTTACGGAACGCACTACACTGCAGGCGCCATCTGGCTACGGGAAAATGTATTGTTTATAAAGGTGCATCTTATAGGAGAAAGCGTAGGTTCTATCCGATTTGAGCTTTATTTTGAAAATGGAGACGTAACAGTATTCATGAAAAAGATAGAAGAAACTTACTTCAAAGAATTTGACGGACATCTCTACGGAACGCTAATGTCCTGAAAAAATAAGACCGGCAGCACTTATATTTTGCTGCCGGTCTTTTTTCTTAAAATGTCCATAGAAGTGTCACACAAATTGCACACTGCCCCGTCACCCGATATCAGGTTCATCACAGAGCTTTATGCTGTCCTTTACTTTTCCGTCTGTTTCAAAGATAATGATTTCGTTCTCACCGTCTTTTAACAAAGGAGCAGGGATGTATAATCTCTTCTGAGGTCCTATCTCCCAGAATCTTCCAAGGTTAAAGCCGTTTATAAAGGCTACGCCTTTGCCCCAGCCTTCGAAATCAAGGAAAGTATCACCTTTTTCCGATACATCAAAGGTAAATCTGTAGAAAGAAGGAGTGTTTTCCTTGTAATCCTTGGAGAAATCAACCTTCTCAATATTATCAAGGGGAAGTGTGTAGATATCCCAGTTGTTATGAATATGTCCGTTTATCTGAACGCAGCGGCCGATACCCTTTCTCTGGGTTTCCATTCTTGGTCCAAAGTTAACTCTTCCCATATTCTCAACAAGAACATCAAACTTCTCGTTAATTCCCTTAAGAGAGCCTGTTGAAAGACCTGCCTCGCCGATTGCAGCAGCTGCTGTTTCAGGAGTTAAGCCTCTCTCCATCATGAACTTGCCGGCGAGCATCTGTGCAGGCTGTGAGCATGCAAGGAACTTCTCCAAAGGAATCTCAACTTCATTGTCCAGCTCATGATCATAAAGAGCAACCAAAGGATTCTCGTCCACAAAGACATTTGCTCTGTCTGAAGTTTCCCAAAGCTTAAGTTTGGCAATTCCTGCCTCTGAATGGAGTCTTGATCTGTAAAGGATGTATCCATAGCTCTGTCCCAGTTCTTCCATGTTTACAGTGTATGGAAGATGCACAGGAGTGCTGAGGTCATCCACTACTGAGAAAAGGCTTACCTTATCCTTGCAGGTAAGGGTTCCATAGCTCTTTCTCTTGATATCCATGGAAAGCTTTACTTCAGGAATATCTACGTACTTGGAGATCACCTCTTTGTACTTTCTGTATTTCTCGGTAATCTGGCCATCCTCAGTGAGAATTCCGTCGTAGTCATAACTTGTAACGTCCGGCGTGAGTTCGTTGTAGTAGTTGGATCCGTTCATAAATCCAAAGTTAGTGCCGCCCTGGAACATATAGATGCTCACATTGCCAAGCTCCAACATCTTATCCAGGTCCTCTGTGCTCTGAGCCAGATTGCCCTTCATATGGCCACCATTTCCCCAGTGATCGAACCAACCTACCCAGAACTCAGCGCACATAAGTGGTCCGCCGTTTGTATAGTCCTTAATTACATTAAATCTCTCTTCTGTCTTGGAGCCAAAGTTTCCTGTAGGATGAGCACCTTCAGCATATCCGCCTCTGTAGCTCTCATGGTATGGTCCATCGGATGTAATAAGAGGTACTGTCACACCGTATTTAACCATAAGATCATGCATGAACTTCATGTACTCATGATCGTTGGCATAATATCCATACTCGTTCTCAATCTGCATCAGAATGATGTTTCCACCATTGTCGATCTGATACTTTGTGATCTTTGGCATAAGAACCTTGTAATAGTCCTCAACTGCATCCAAAAATGGCTTGTAGCTTACGCGAAGGCGCATGTTTCTATCCTTCAAAAGCCATGCCGGAAGTCCGCCGAATTCCCATTCAGCACAGATGTAAGGAGATGGTCTTATAATGATATAAAGCCCTAGTTCTGTAGCTGTCTGAATAAACTTCTCTATATCGCAGAAACCTTCAAAATTAAATACACCTTTTTCGGGTTCTGTAAGATTCCATGGAATATAGGTCTCCACAGTGTTACATCCCAAAGCCTTAAGTTTCTCCAATCTGTCTGTCCAGTACTCAGGAACAGTCCTGAAATAATGAAAGGACCCGGATATCACCTTGAAAGGTTCATTATTAAGATAAAAGGTATCCTTAATTTCAAATTTTCCCATTGTTATAAGTCTCCTATTTTTCCCATCGCAAGAAACGAAACCAACACAAACTGGTTTCCCTGTTTTTTTAAAAAGGGAATACTGTCCCCAGTATGAAACAGTATTCCCTTGATTTTGTGGTGTATTACAACTTAGCTAAAGTAGATAAATTACTTATAAAGAGCGTCAAACTGTGCCTGGAGCTCTGCTGTAACATCATTGATGCCAGCCTTTTCAAGAGCAGCCTGATACTCAGCAACGATATCTTCAGCTGATCCTGTGTACTTACCAAATGCAATCTGCTTCATGTATGTTGTGTGAATATCGTTGATGTTATCAATCTTGGACTGGATATCATCTACGTTAGGAACGAACTGTCCATATGGATAGTCGATCTTGATTGCGTCATACTCTTTGTAAAGCTTCTCAATAGCATCCCAGTTCAAAGTAGCGTCCTTGATCTCAAGGTCGTCGTTACGTCCCCACCAGTAGTTAACTGAGATTCCGTCTGTAGCTGAGTTGTATCCCTCAGGAGTCTTTCTCATGCCATCAGCTGTGATCTCGTAAGAAACGCCTTCAACACCATAGTTGAAAAGCTTGTAGCATTCAGGATCGTTTCTGATAAGGTCATAAACCATAAGTGCTCTCTCAGGATTCTTGGAAGCTGCAGAAACAGCCATAGCACCGTGAGTGATTGAAAGAGCTACAAGATTCTTTGTCTCTTCACCAAAGTAGAAGAAGCCTGTCTCTGCGTTAGGATCGTCATAAATTGTGTAACCATCCTTGTGTGAGCAAAGATCTGTCCAAGTCTGTGTGTGGTGCTGCTCAGCTGCTACACGGCCAATCTTGAAGTCTTCTCTGTTGTCAGAAGTTGTGTTGTTAAGAACGTCTGTCTTCCAAACGCCGATCTCATCCCACTCCTTCATCATCTTAGCAAACTCTACAAGAGAATCTGTATCTGTTACGTAAGGTGAATATACTGTGTAGAGGTCATCCTTTGTGCCGCCCCACATAGCGCCGGCATTGATACCATCGATTGAAACATAGTTGGAGTGTGATGTGATCCATCCACCAACCATTGTTGCGTACTGTGTTCCGTCTGAATCCCAAGGAATAACGTCAGGATATGTCTCTTTTACATACTTGAAGTATGTTGTAAGGTCATCCCAGCTCTTTACGCCATCAGCAAGTCCGGCTTCCTTAGCCCAGTCAAGACGATATGCAAATCCATGGTTTGTCCACTGTGCGTAGTTGTCTTCAGGCATAAGATAGATCTCACCGTTGTATTTGCAAAGCTCCCAGTGCTCAGGTGAAACTGATTCCCATGTCTTAGGAGCATATGTCTTAAGCATATCCTCGGAAAGCTCAAGGAAAGCACCGTTCTTGGCATTTGGCCATGCATCAAGCCAGTCAGAAGCTGTACCAACAAGGTCTACAGTTCCGTCCATACGTGCAAGAGTTAAGTTGTAGTTTGAAAGATAATCTGTCCAGTCAATGTAGTAAACTTCAAGCTCTGCGTTAACCTTCTCTGTAAGGATCTTGTTAAGCTGCTCAAGCATTGCATCTGTCTGGTTTCCTTCCGGAGCACCACCCGTTGTCATGTAAGTAATAACTACATGCTCGGATGTGTCAATTGCAGGTGCCTCAGCTGCTGTATCAGAAGCTGCTGAATCTGTGCTTGTTGTGTCAGATGTTGTTGTCTCTGTCTTAGCTGCTGTGTCATTGCTTGTTGTAGTGTCAGCTGTAGATGAACCACATGCAGCGATTCCCATTACCATGCTTGCGCTGAGTAATGTTGCTAATAACTTTTTCTTCATTTGAATCCTCCTTTAAGAAAAATGAATATGTGAACCTCGTTATGAGGTT
>JAILMY010000110.1 GCA_024692165.1 Butyrivibrio sp.
TGCTGGCAAGACCGAAGAGGTTTATGAACCCTTCTGCATCGTGGTGATCATAGAGATCGCCTGTCTTGAAGGATGCGATGCTCTCATTATAGAGAGAATAAGGTGATGTTGTGCTGGCTTTAATGATATTGCCCTTGTAAAGCTTAAAGGTAACCTCACCTGTAACATACTTCTGAGTTGACTCAATAAAAGCCTGCTCAGCCTCACGCAGAGGAGTGAACCACTTTCCTTCATATACTAGATCGGCAAATTTGTTGCCCATATCTTTCTTCATTGTATAGGTATCGCGGTCCAAAATCAACTCCTCGAGCTGCTGATGTGCTTCGTAAAGAATTGTTCCGCCAGGGGTCTCATATACGCCACGAGACTTCATTCCAACTACACGATTCTCGACGATATCAACGATTCCGATGCCGTTTTCGCCGCCAAGCTTATTTAATGTACGGATGATATCTGAAACCTTCATTTCTTTGCCGTTTACAGACTTCGGAACACCACCTTCAAATGTCATGGTTACTGTTGTAGGTGTGTCAGGGGCATCCTCAGGAGTCTTGCCAAGAACAAGGAGATGCTTGTAGTTTGGTTCAAGAGCAGGATCCTCCAGTTCAAGACCTTCATGGGAAATATGCCAAAGGTTACGATCGCGGCTATAGCTTGAATCTGCAGAGAATGGAAGATTGATTCCATGTGCTTTGCAGTATTCGATTTCAGACTCGCGGGAATCCATGGTCCACTTGTCGTTTCTCCAGGCAGCAATGATCTTGATGTCAGGAGCGAGAGCCTTGATGCCCAGCTCGAAACGGATCTGATCGTTACCCTTACCTGTAGCACCGTGACAGATAGCTACAGCGTCCTCTTTTCTGGCAATTTCAACCAGTTTCTTTGCGATAAGAGGACGAGCCATGCTGGTACCAAGAAGGTACTTGTTCTCATATACAGCATGAGCCATAACACATGGAACAATGTATTCATCACAGAACTCGTCTACAACATCGAGGATATAGAGCTTGCTTGCGCCGCAGCTCTTAGCCCTCTCGTCGAGACCGTCAAGTTCTTCCTCCTGTCCGCAGTCGATGCAAACACAAATTACTTCGTAATCGAAGTTTTCTTTAAGCCATGGGATGATAGCAGTTGTATCAAGTCCACCAGAGTATGCAAGAATAACCTTTTCTTTAGCCATTACCGTAACCTCATCTTTCGTAGTATTGTTTTTTCGTTTTTCAATATAAATCATTTATTCACAGATTGCAATAGAAAATTGCATAAATATTTAAAAAAATATAATATTCTGCATAAATATTTAAACTAACTATTGCAATTCATTTTTTGGGGTCTTATACTAGAACAAGTTAAATAAGGGATTTGATCGGTATATATTTTTTGCTTTCTTTTATATGGTAAAGCGGGAAAGGATGAATAAAAAATGATAAAAGTAGGAATTATCGGGGCTACCGGTTATGCCGGCGCTGAAATTGTAAGGTTAATTATGGGTCATCCGGATGCAGAGGTTGTCTGGTTTGGATCAAGATCTTATATAGATGAGAAGTATAGCAGTATATACGGAAACTTTTTTAAGCTGGTGGATGCTAAATGCCTTGATGACAATATGGAAGAACTGGCAAAAGAGGTTGATGTTATCTTCACTGCAACACCTCAGGGGCTTTGTGCAAGTCTTGTAAATGACGAGATTCTAAGCAAGGTCAAGATTATTGATCTCTCGGCTGATTTCAGGCTTAAGGATGTATCTGTATATGAGAAATGGTACAAGATTGAGCACAAGGCGCCTCAGTATATAGAAGAAGCTGTTTACGGCCTGTGCGAGATTAACAGGGATAAGATAAAGAGCACCAGGCTTCTGGCTAATCCCGGATGCTATACCACATGCTCCATTCTTACGGCTTATCCTCTGGTAAAAGAAGGACTTATTGATCCTGACACTTTAATAGTAGATGCCCTTAGCGGTGTTTCCGGAGCGGGAAGAGGCGCAAAGGTAGCGAACCTTTACTGTGAGGTAAATGAGAGCTGTAAGCCATATGGAGTTGCGAACCACAGACATACTCCGGAGATTGAGGAACAGCTTGGATACGCAGCAGAAAAAGAGATGGTGATAAACTTTACCCCTCACCTGGTTCCGATGAACAGAGGAATTCTGGCAACTGAATATGCAACCCTCGTTAAAAAAGATGGAAAGCTTCCAACTTCAGCGGATATCAGGGCTGCCTATGAGAAGTACTACAAAGATGAATTCTTTATCAGACTTCTGGATGAGGGTGTTTACCCTGAGACCAGATGGGTAGAGGGAAGCAATTTCGTGGATATAGGCTTTAAGATAGATGAGCGCACCGGCAGGATCATAATGATGGGCGCTATCGACAATCTGGTTAAGGGCGCGGCCGGACAGGCAGTGCAGAATATGAACATAATGTTTGGACTTAAAGAAAGCGCAGGACTTGAAATAGTACCTAGCTTCCCGTAATGAGGAGTAGAAAATGGTTCGAGTAATGACAACTGAGGATTACGATGATGTATTTGCACTGTGGAACTCAATCCACGGATTTGGAATCCGCTCGCTGGATGATTCCAGGGAGGGAGTTGAGAGATTCTTAAAGAGAAATCCCACTACAAGTGCAGTAGATATCGAGGATGGAAAAATAGTCGGTGCTATTTTATGTGGTCATGACGGAAGAAGAGCCTGTCTCTATCATGTATGTGTAAGCGAAGCTTACAGAATGCATGGAATCGGCAAGAAAATGGTGCAGTTCTGCTGTGAGCAGCTTAAGAAAGAACAGATCAATAAGGTCTGTCTCAACGCTTTCGTTACAAATACTGTGGGAAATAAGTTTTGGCAGAAGATGGGCTGGACCTTAAGGGATGACATGAATTATTACGATCATGCCCTCAATGAAGAGAATTTAACCGTATTCATTAAATGAACCGAAGTAAATAGGTTTATTCAGAAAGGATAAGATATGAAGCAGATAAATGGCGGAGTAACAGCAGCACAAGGTTTCAAGGCATCCAGCTGCGCAGCAGGTATTAAGTATAAAGACAGAACAGATATGGCCTTTGTTTATTCCGAGGTACCCTGTGTCTGCGGTGGAACGTTTACTTCCAATGTAGTTAAGGCGGCATGTGTTCAGTGGGATCAGAAAATAGTAAATTCCGGCGATCCAATGCAAGCAGTTATTATCAATTCTGGTATAGCCAATGCCTGCACGGGAAAAGAGGGATTTGACGCCTGCGAAGCGACAGCCAGGGCTGTGGAAAAGTGTCTTGGAGTAAGATATACATCAGTCGCAGTGGCATCCACCGGAGTTATCGGAATGCAGCTTCCGGTTGATAAACTGGTTTACGGTGTTGAGACCATGAGTAAGAGTCTTGACGGAAGTCTTGAGGCCGGATGTGCAGCATCTAAGGCAATAATGACAACTGATACTGTAAATAAAGAGGTGGCAGTCAGCTTTCAGGTCGGCGGCAAGGAGGTAATTCTTGGCGGTATGAGTAAGGGCTCAGGAATGATTCATCCTAACATGTGTACCATGCTGGCATTCCTTACAACGGACATTAACATAGAAAAGAGTCTTTTACAGCAAGCGGTAAGTGAGGTTGTGAAGGATACTTTCAATATGATAACAGTTGATGGGGATACATCCACCAACGATACTCTGCTTTGCATGGCAAACGGCCTTGCAGGTAACAGTGTGATCTCTGAAAAGAACGAAGACTATAACGACTTCAAGAAAGCTCTCTTTTTTGTTTGTGAGTTTTTGGCAAAGAAGATGGCGGCAGACGGAGAAGGCGCCAGCAAACTTTTTGAGGCTAAGGTTGTAAATGCAAAGTGCAAGGATGATGCCAGGATCCTTTCAAGGGCCATAGTGGGATCAAACCTCTCAAAGGCTGCAATCTATGGCTGCGATGCTAATTTTGGAAGATTTTTGTGTGCCATGGGCTATTCGGGAGCAGATTTTGATCAAAATGATGTAGAACTGTTCTTTGAGAGCGAAAATGGAAAGCTGGAGGTATTCCACAGAGGAACACCGCTTGAATTCGATGAGGATGAAGCTCTTAAGATCATGAAGGCGGATGCAGTTACCGTATTCGTAAACATGAATGAGGGTGATGCAGGGGCAACAGCATGGGGCTGCGATCTTACATATGACTACGTAAAGATAAACGCCGATTACAGGTCATGACCTGATTAGAATAGCATTGGAGCAAAAGGAGGAGAAAAACATGGATAAGGATATGCAGGATGTTTTAAAAAAAGCAGAGGTTCTCGTTGAGGCGCTGCCATATATCCAGAAGTTTAACAGGAAGATCATCGTTGTAAAATATGGCGGAAGTGCCATGAGCAATCCGGAACTTCAGCGAAGTGTAATAACAGACGTTACGTTACTTAAGCTTGTAGGCTTCAAACCTATCATTGTCCATGGCGGCGGAAAGGCAATCAGCAGCTGGGTTTCCAAGGTTGGTAAAGAGGCACAGTTTGTAAATGGCCTCAGGGTAACAGATGATGAGACCATGGAGATTGCGGAGATGGTTCTTGGCCGCGTCAACAAGCAGCTGGTTACAATGGTTCAGGAACTTGGAGTAAAGGCTGTGGGTATAAGTGGCAAGGATTCCGGACTTCTTCATGTAAAGAAGAAATACTCGGATGGCAAGGATATCGGTTTTGTTGGAGAGGTTGATAAGGTTGATCCAAAGGTTCTTTTTGACATGATGGACAATGATTATCTTCCTATCGTTGCTCCTGTGGGCTTTGATGATAGTTTTGACACCTACAATATCAATGCAGATGATGCTGCCTGTGCCATTGCCAAGGCTGTGGGAGCTGACAAGCTGGCTTTCCTTACTGATATTGAGGGCGTATATAAGGATATCAAGGATCCTTCAACATTTATTTCAAGGCTTACCTGCTCAGAAGCAGACGCTCTTATAAACGGCGGAAATATTGGCGGAGGTATGCTTCCAAAGCTCAATAACTGCACAGATGCCATCAGGGAGGGTGTTAAGAGAGTGCATATCCTCGACGGAAGGATTCCCCACTGCCTCCTTCTTGAGATATTTACCAATAAAGGTATCGGAACCATGTTCATGCCTGATGGGGACGACATTGCCGTTTAAGCTTAAGGCAGGCGTTTGGAACAGGTAATATGCTAAATAACAGGAGATATTTAAATGAGTGAATTGATGCAGAAATATATAGATGATGCCGAAAAGGCCCTTCTTCATACCTATAATCGATATCAGCTGGTTTTGGATAAGGGTGAAGGGGTATATCTCTATGACCTTGATGGAAATAAGTACCTGGATTTTGTGTCTGGAATAGCTGTATTTGCCCTGGGTTATCACTACAAGGACTATGATGATGCCCTTAAGGCGCAGATTGACAAGCTCCTTCATACATCCAACTACTACTATAACGTTCCGGCGGTTGAAGCAGCCATGAAGATCAAGGAAGTTTCCGGAATGGACAGAGTATTTTTTACCAACAGCGGAGCTGAGGCTGTTGAGGGCGCCATCAAAGCTGCCAGAAAGTATGCATTCCTTAAGGACGGAAAGACTGATCATGAGATAATCGCCATGAATCACTCCTTCCATGGCAGAACCTTCGGAGCTTTGTCTGTGACCGGTAATCCTCATTACAGAGAGGTCTTTGAACCCATGATCGGGAATATTAAATTTGCTGATCTCAATGATTTCGATTCGGTTCTTGCCTGTGTCAATGACAAGACCTGTGCCATCATAATGGAGACAGTACAGGGTGAGGGCGGAATTTTCCCTGCAACAGAGGAGTTTCTTACTAAAGTAAGGCAGCTCTGCGATGAGAAGGATATTCTGCTTATCCTGGATGAGATTCAGTGTGGAATGGGAAGAACAGGATATATGTTTGCATGGCAGAAATACGGTATAAAGCCTGATATTATGACCACTGCTAAAGCCCTTGGATGCGGCGTTCCGGTTGGAGCCTTTCTTTTGAACAAAAAAGTGGGTGCAAATTCACTGGTAGCCGGGGATCACGGAACCACCTACGGAGGAAATCCCCTGGCCTGCGCTGCAATAAGCAAAGTACTTGATTTATTCAAGCAGGACAATATAATAGAGAATGTGAATGAGGTGGCTCCTTATCTTGAAAAGCGTCTTGATGAGCTTAAGGATAAGTATGATTTTATTGTGGATAGAAGAGGTGCCGGCTTTATGCAGGGACTTGTTCTTGACAGGCCGGTCAGCGATGTTATCAATAAGGCTCTTTCGAAGGGACTTATTCTGATAAATGCAGGAACCCAGATAATCAGATTCGTACCGCCCCTCATAATAACCAAGGAAAATGTAGATGACATGATCGCCATCCTGGATTCATGTCTGGGGACTGTATGAGATTAAAAGTTAGAATTTTTTCTGTGATACTTATTGCATGTACTGTGGCGGGTGCTTTTGTTTACGCCCGCTCAGGACAGAGCATTTTTGAAAATCGTTCTTTGTTTACTAAGACCAAGACCACTGTCAGGTTATGGTACACTGACGAAGCGCTTACTTCCTACCTTCAGAGTAAGGCAGTATCTTACGCCAAGGTAAACCCCAATGTCCGTATTGAACCGGTGCTGGTGTCAGGTCTTGAGTATCTTGAGGCTATCAACAAAGCTTCCCTTACTGATGATAATTACCCTGATCTTTTTATAATAACAAACGATTCTCTTGAAAAGGCTTATTTAGCCGGTCTTGCCATGGAAGTAACCGGTGGCGAGGAATATTTTACTGAGGATATGTTCCCAAGGGCTGCTATCAATTCTGTTATGTATGACAACAGATATATAGCTTATCCTATGTACTTCGAGACCAGTTCTCTTGTTTACAACAAGACTTATCTTGAGGATATGGCCAGAGATAAGATGCAGGCAGAAATTGAACTGATGGAGGGAGAGCAGGCCCAGGCCGATATAGACGAGAACGGTGTGGACGAAACTGAAGAAGAGTCAGTAGATACTGAGGATGGTTCTGATACTGCAGTTACCGAGATTACCGATGAAGCGATTCAGGAGATGGTGCGGGAGACCATACCTTCAACTATTTCAGATATTCTCAGCTTTGCCCAGAGTTACAACGCTCCTGATCAGGTTGAAGCGGTATTTAAGTGGGATGTTACGGATATTTTCTATAACTATTTCGTCGTTGGAAGTTACATGGATGTTGGCGGAATGGCCGGCGACAATGTTAATCTTATCGATATTTATAACACTGATACCATCAGCTGTATGAAGATTTATCAGCAGCTTAATCAGTTCTTTGCTATTGAGGCAGCTACAACAAACTACGATACCATCGTTGACGACTTTTTAAGTGGCAAGATCGTATTTACTGTGGCTACTACAGATATTCTCTCCAGGATAAAAGAAGCTAAGGCTGCCGGTGAGAGTGAGTATGAATTTGCTGTGGCTGATATGCCTGGTCTCACACCGCAGTTTGATACCAGAACCATGTCCGTTACCAACTGCCTGGTGGTTAACGGCTACACTGAGCATCCTACTCAGACAAATGCTGTAGCAAGATATATCTGTAATGACAACACTGATGAGCTCTATCTGAACAGTGGTAAAATTGCAGCCCGTTACGGCATCAAGTACAACAACGAGGATATAGACAACTTTATCGATGTTTACAATTCATCTGTACCTATGCCCAAGACTATAGAGACCAGTAACCTCTGGATGGAGCTTGAGATTGCCTTCACCAAGATCTGGAACGGAGCAGATGCAAACGCCACACTCAAGGAAGTTTCTGAGAATATCATGACTCAGGTTACAGGCGAGAGTTATACTGAGGATACCTTACCTGATCCTAATGATGAGGCTATTATATCCGGACTTACGGAAGACTAAAGAACATAAAATAATATCTGATATTATACTTGCGGAAGTGGTTTATCTTTAATACAATAAAAAAGCATGGCGGGGTCCTCTGAATTTTTGGAGGAAACATGCAAAAGAATATATTTTTATTGATAGCAATTATCATGTTGCTGACTGGTTGCAGCTGCGCTGGTTCAGAGATTGTCTTAGAGGATGAAGCTTTGAAAGGGCAGGAGAATGCAGCCTTTTTGGCATATTATGACCCTGGCGAAGGTGATGAATTGTCGCAGGAAGATGGCGATTCCACAATCTTTGTATATGTTTGCGGAGAAGTTGCCATGCCGGGAGTATATGAGCTTGACGGAAAAGGCAGAGTTATAGATGCTGTTTCTGCAGCCGGAGGCTTTTTAGATACTGCTGATGACACATATATAAACCTTGCAGCGCCCTTGGAAGATGGCATCAAGATAAGGATTCCATCCAGGGAAGAAACCAGGGGAAATACTGAGGGAGAACCCTCAGAAACTCCGGGAAGCAGATCGGGCCTTGTAAATATCAATACGGCTTCAGCAGAGGAACTTAAATCTCTTCCGGGCATCGGAGAGGGAATTGCAGGAAAAATAATAAAATACCGCAATGAAAACGGCAGTTTTTCAAAAATCGAGGATATTATGAAGGTCAGCGGTGTTAAAGATAAGCTGTTTCAGAAGATCAAGGAACAGATAACTGTTTAGAAGTGGAGATAAAAATGAGTAAGAAGGCATTGGTTGTTGATGACGAGAAAACAATAGTTAAGGGCATTAAGTTCAGTCTTGAACAGGATGACATAGTTGTTGATTGCGCTTATGACGGACAGGAAGCTTTGGATATGGTCAGAGCAAATGAATATGACATTATTCTTCTGGATGTAATGCTTCCAATTATGAGTGGCTTTGAAGTATGTCAGCAGATCAGAGAGTTTTCCTCTGTGCCGATCATCATGCTTACCGCTAAGGGCGATGATATGGACAAGATTCTGGGCCTTGAGTACGGTGCTGATGACTATATAACCAAGCCTTTCAATATTCTTGAGGTTAAGGCCAGAATCAAGGCAATCATGCGTAGGACCAACAAGGTTTCCGATAGTGTGGGAGTTATGGTTTACGGAGACCTCAAGCTCAATGAGCAGTATAGAAGAGTCTTCGTTGGCAGCAAAGAGATCAACGTTACCAGTAGGGAATATGAGCTTTTAGAGCTTCTTGCTTCCAACCCTGGCAAGGTTTATTCAAGAGAAGAACTCCTTACTACCATCTGGGGCGATGATTATCCCGGAGATGCAAGAACAGTTGATGTTCACATCAGAAGGCTTCGAGAGAAGCTTGAATCTAAGCCAAGCGATCCAAGATATGTACGCACCAAGTGGGGCAGTGGTTACTATTTTCAGGCATAAGTGATGGCTGATATGATTAACACTTACAATGGTTTGAAGTTCAAAGATATATTCAAGAGTCTAAGGGTACGATTCTTTATTATTGTAGCTGTCACAGGACTTGTCTCATGCATATGCATGCACTGGATAATTCTGGACAGTTATGAGAATCGTGCTGTCAGTGTCAAATCCACAGAGGTGCAGACCCAGCTGAGGATTTTGGCCAATCACCTGATTTTTTATAATTATCTGCAGAGCCCATCATCGGAAGTTATAAATGCTGAGCTGGATATGCTGGCAAACCTTTATGACGGACGTGTGATGGTTATTAATGATGATCTGAAAGTAGTTAAGGACACCTACAGTATTAGTCAGGGTAAGACTATTATTTCCGAGGAGGTCGTTAACTGCTTAAAAACCGGAAGCAGAGGAATGCTGTCCAAATACGATCAGAGTAATGGCTATATAGAATTGATAACGCCCATTGTTGAGACACAGGTCATTGAGGAGCAGGACGTATCTGAATATGGCAATCCCAATGAGGTTGTAAGAGGCGTTCTTCTCACATCTGTTTCTACGGATACTATTGCCACAACTATGGATATTCTTTCCCATAGAGCGTCTATCATAGAAGTTCTTATTGCACTGATAATCATTGTGTTCGCAGCATTGGTTTCATATGGCCTTTTAAAGCCCTTTGACAGAATTACAGCTGCTATCAATGACCTTAAGGAAGGCTATACCGACAAGCCTATCGTTGGTCCTAACTACATTGAGACAGAGGCTATCATTAAGGCCTTTAATGCGCTGCTTCGACGAATGAAGACTTTGGATGATTCCAGACAGGAATTTGTTTCAAATGTGTCACATGAGCTTAAAACTCCTATAACATCAATGAAAATTCTTGCGGACTCTCTTTTGACCCAGGAGGATGTGCCTAATGAGGTGTACAAGGAGTTCATGAACGATATCAGCCACGAGGTAGACAGGGAGGATAAGATCATCAACGACCTGCTGGCTCTGGTTAAAATGGATAAGACATCAGCAGGCCTTTCCATAACATCTGTGGATGTGGTGGCTCTTACTGAAAGTGTTCTTAAGAGAATGAGGCCCATAGCCAGAAAACATAATATCGAGCTTATTCTTGACAGTAAAAGAGCCGTCACAGCCGAGATCGATGAGGTTAAAATATCTCTTGTTATCATGAACCTCGTGGAAAATGCTATCAAATACAACAACGAGAATGGATTTGTCCGCGTTGAGATTGATGCAGATCATCAGTATTTTTACCTGTCTGTGGTGGATAACGGCGTGGGAATTCCTGAGGAATCCCTGGATCACATTTATGAGAGATTCTATCGAGTTGATAAATCCAGATCCAGAGAGATTGGTGGAACCGGACTTGGTCTTGCCATTGCAAGAAATGCGGTTATCATGCACAGAGGTTCTATTGATGTAAAGAGTACACTGGGTGAGGGAACAACATTTACTATTAAGATTCCTCTTTCAAGTGTTGGAGCTAAACAATGAATTTAAATACCCTGAAGGAACGCAACACAATATACGGGATTAACAGGCTTCATGGCACATTGGCAGTATTGCTGGTGGTGCTTGGCTTGGCATGCATTTTTATGGCATCATGCGGTAGAAACAGCGAGCCTTCAGAGGATATTATAAGTGTCTATTACGTCAACAGCAGTGAGACAGGAATCATGTCCAAGGACTATGAACTGATTTCAGGCAATGAAAATACAGAGGCAGCTATTGACGAGCTCATAGAGGCTCTTGGTAAGATGCCTGACAGACTGGAGTACGAGGCTCCGATTTCCGGAAATATCAATCTCATCGGGTATTCATTGCATGACCGGCTTCTTACCCTCAACTTTGCTTCCAACTATTCACAGCTCGGAAGAACTATTGAGATTCTTGACAGAGCAGCTATAGTCAGGACTTTTACGCAGCTTGATGATGTGGAGTATGTTAACTTCCAGGTGGAAGGCACTCCTATCACAGATCACTATGGAAATGTGATTGGAAATATGTCTGCGGATACTTTTATTTATAACGTGGGTAATGAGATCAACACCTACGAGAAGGTGGAACTGAAGCTTTACTTTGCCACTGAAGACGGAAAGAGTCTGATGCCTGTGTTCAGATCTGTCGTTTATAACAGTAACATTTCCATGGAGAAGCTTGCTGTTGAGCAGGTTATCAGCGGACCAAACAGTGATATCGCCTATCCAACCATAAACAAGCTGGCTAAGGTAAAGAGCATAAATGTTAAGGATGGTGTCTGCTACATTGATCTGGATACAGATTTCCTTGTTCAGCCCAACCAGGTAACTGCAGAGGTTGCCATTTACTCCATCGTAAATACCGTAACTGAGCTGCCTAACATAAATAAGGTTGTTTTTTCAGTTGACGGACAGGACACATTTCAATTTATGGACTTTATGATCTCCGGTGCCTACGAAAGGAATTTGGACATCATAGAGTAAGGAAATTCAGGAGTTAATAATGAAACGACCGTTATTCATTGCTTCACTTGTAATAACGGCGATCGTCTTTATATATCTGGAAATATTTTTATCTGATTATCTGATGGATTATTCTGATAGTTTTGACGGAAGTACCATGGAAGTCACCGGAATTGTCGCCGACAAAGGCCTGAAAGTGGACTTTCGTGGTGATGTCATTTCCGTCGTCTATATTACCCCGGTTAATGCGTCAATTGGTAAAAACAAGTATATTGCACTCTATTTGAAGGGTGACGAATCATATGTGCCTATGATAGGCGAAGCTGTCAGGGCACAGGGAAGAGTCAGGCTTTTTAGCGTTGCAAGAAATCCGGGTGAATTCGACGAATCGCTCTATTACGCCACATTAAAAACTGCATATGGAATCAAAAACGCTAAAATTCTGGCAAAAGATGGCAGGAAAAACATAATCGGTGAAAACCTGTACCGGATAAGACTTAGTCTTGAAGGTATACTGGATGGCTGCCTTGAATACAGGGATGCCTCCATAATGAAGGCCATTCTCCTGGGGGATAAGGTCTTTATGGATGAGGACAGTAAAGAACTTTATAAGAACAACGGTATCATCCATATCCTGGCGGTCAGCGGACTGCATATATCGCTTCTTGGCATTGGCTTTTTCAAACTGCTAAGAAGAGCAAGGCTTAGGCTTTTTCCGGCATCTGTAACAGCAATACTTTTTATGTATATGTACGGGCAGATGTGCGGCATGAGCAGCTCGGCATTCAGGGCGGTAGCCATGTTTGCCATGAGAATGATTGCACCACTCATAGGAAGAACCTATGATATGCTGTCCGCCTTGGCAGTAGCTGAACTGATGTTGATCATTGATCAGCCGCTGCTGGTCTATAACAGCGGCTTTTTGTTTTCCTTCGGGGCAATACTGGGGATAGCCCTGGTGATGCCGGCGCTTGAGCCTGCAGAAGATCTTTACCGAAAAGTCGCCGCCCTGGTACCTTGCAGATTTCTGACGGATATAGCAGGGAATAACCGGATGAAATTCGCCGATGACCCTAAGGAGCCTGGATGGCATAAACTGCTGCGCAAGGCTTTTTTAGGGCTCAAGGTGAGTTTTTCAGTATTTCTCGTTACTTTGCCGGTATACATGAACTTTTATTTTACCTATCCGATCTATTCCATCTTACTGAATCTTTTGATCCTGCCCATGATGGCGCCGCTTATGCTTACGGGGATAGTAGCATTGGCTGCAGGAGGTATTTCTCCGGTATGTGGAAAAGTAATCGGCATTGGAATACATCTATTTCTGAAAGCCTTCGAGCTTTTATGTAACATGGCATACCAAATCCCCGGTAAAACCTGGTACATGGGGCATGCAGAAAGTTGGAAGACCTGGATATATATGCTTGCCCTAGTGCTTTTCGTGTTATGTAAAGACTTCGCCATTGATATGGCAAGATATCTTATCCTTGCACTGGCTTTTTTGATGCTGATTGTAAGCCCCGCTCCTGGACTTAGGATCACCATGATGGATGTGGATCAGGGAGATGGAATACTGGTGCAGGCAGGAAATAATAACATCCTCATAGACGGTGGCAGCACAGGGAAGAAGAATGTTGGGAAATATTCCATAATCCCGTACCTTAAATATCAGGGAGTGGGTGAGATCAACGCTGCCATCATAACCCATGAGGATGAAGACCATATTTCAGGCCTTCTTGAAATAATGGATGATCACGAAAAGGGCGGGATAAGGATAAAGAGTCTTGTTATGCCTGATGTGGCGTTGTCCTGCAGGGGAGATAACTACCACGCATTGGAGGAGCGGGCAAAAGAGCTTAAGATTCCGGTAAGCTACATAAGCTGCGGCCAGAAGCTTTCATTTTCGAATTCAAAGCTAAGTTTTCTGTGCATCAATCCTGAGAAGAATATGCAGACGGAAGGGGCCAATGCATACTCAACGGTTCTATTGATGAAATATGGCACATTCTCAGCTCTTTTTACAGGGGATGTGGAAGAGGAGGGGCAGAGACATATTCTCCGGGATATCAGGGCAAATCCGGCTATATTTAGTAATATTACCCTGCTGAAGGTGGCGCACCACGGCTCAATGTACACTACGGATGAGGAGTTTTTGAAGCTGATAAGCCCTGAAATTGCCCTAATCAGCTGCGGAAGAGAGAACAGGTACGGGCATCCCCATGAAGAGCTTATAAAGCGCCTTGAAAAAATCGGCTCCGTCATATACCGGACTGATGAAAGTGGCGCCATAACAATAAATGTCAGGAGAAACAGGCTTGAGATAAACCGGTGCATTTCTGATTTAGATCAGTGAAAACTGTAAAATGGCGAGCAATTATGGTAGCATATAACATGTGGCATTGAGTATTTACAGGCCGCAGACTTTTGACAGCAACACAGGGATAGATTATGGCAGCTAAGACATCGGATTTTCCGGTAAAACAAAGACAACTGAATGAGGATATTAAAAGCGGTACCTTTAAGCAGTGCTATCTTATCTACGGTGAAGAGGCTTATTTGCGAAACCAGAACAGAGACAAGCTGGTGAAGGCCCTGGCCGGTGACATGAACTCGATGAACTTTGGCAGGTACGAAGGGGATGGTATTAATCCCGGTGAGATCATTGATATGGCCGAGACTATGCCTTTTTTGGCAGATAAGAGAGTTATCCTGGTTGAGAACAGTGGTTTTTTTAAGAACGGATGTCCGGAGCTGGCTGATTATCTGAAGGCACCTTCGGAGACTACCTACTTTATCTTTGCTGAGAAGGAAGTTGATAAGAGAAAAGATATTTATAAGGCCCTTGCCAAGACCGGCTTTGAGATGAGCTGTGACGAGCAGGATGAAAATACATTAAAGACCTGGATTGCCGGCAAGGTAAGAAGTGAAGGAAAGACAATATCCCCAAGGGCACTGGCTTTTATGCTTGAAAGAGTCGGAACGGATATGTCCAATATCAGTACGGAGCTGGAGAAGCTGATCTGCTACTGTATGGATAAAAATGAGATCACTGAGGCGGACATTGAGGCTGTATGCGCGAACTGGCTCACAAACCGTATTTTTGCCATGACAGATGCCATAGCTAGTCAGAATCAGAAGAGAGCCATAGATCTTTACTATGATCTGCTGGCACTAAAGGAGCCGCCAGCCAAGATTCTGGCCCTTATCACAAGGCAGTTTAATCTGATGCTTCAGGCAAAAGAAATGAGTTCAAACCACAGGGACAACGCAACAATAGCCAGTGCGCTTAAGCTTGCGCCGTTTCTTGTTTCCAAATATGTGGGATGGGCAAGGGATTATTCCTTTGATGAACTTAAGGATGCGCTGGAGATGTGCGCTGCCAATGATGAGGCGGTCAAGACCGGAAAACTGGACTATGTCATCAGTGTTGAGATGGTAATAATCAAGTGCGCATCACTAAGAAAGAGCCGCTAATTTGAAAATAAACCGACAATGACGTATACTATATAAAGTTAGGGATTTGGATATGAATCTACATCTAGTGCGGAGGAGTTAACGTGGGAAGAGCAAAACCGGTACCTCAGGAGTTATTTAAGCATTTCAAGAACAAGATGTATCAGATTGTTTCTATAGCCATACATTCTGAGACAAGAGAGGAAATGGTTGTATATCAGGCTCTCTACGGAGACTACAAGGTCTATGTCAGACCTCTTGATATGTTTATGTCTGAGGTGGACAGAGCTAAGTATCCTGATGTTAAGCAGAAATATCGCTTTGAGCGAGTTGATGCAAACGGCGTAAGCCTTGAGGTGGACTATTCCAATGACCAGACTCACGAAGATAATGCGGTAAGGTCCTCAGTTTCTGATCATTTTGATACTATCAAATCCCAGATCAGGGAGGAGAGTACCCATGGCTCTCTTGAACAGGAGCGTGAGAAGTTCAGAAATGCACCCTATAAGCCCTCTGAGATTATGGAGAAGAGCGTTGATGAAGAGGCCCAGGAGCTGAATCTGGATCCTCTTGTAATCGAGTTCATGGATGCAGATCTTGCTGCGGACAAGAATGATATTCTGTCCAAACTTCGTCCTATAATAACGAATGATATGATTGATATTATGGCTATGTCCCTAGGAGTGGTTGTTAACGAGGGAGATGTTTATGACAGATTCAATGATCTTAGAACCTGCCTTACAACCATGGAAAAATTTGAAAGCAGTAGATTAAGGAGTTAAATTAACGTAATGAAGTTACTTTCAGTTGCAGTACCATGTTACAACTCAGAAGCATATATGGAGAAGTGCATAGAATCTTTGCTGGTTGGCGGAGAAGATGTGGAAATCCTTATTGTAGACGACGGTTCCAAGGATAGAACTGCAGAGATTGCCGATGAATACCAGGCTAAATATCCTACTATCTGTAAGGCAATCCATAAGCCGAACGGAGGACATGGTTCAGCTGTAAATGCAGGAATTGAGAATGCCACAGGTCTTTTCTTTAAAGTTGTAGATTCAGACGACTGGGTAAAAGAGATAGCGTACAGAAAGATCCTTTCAACTCTTTCAGAGCTGGCAGGAGGAGAGAAGCAGCTTGATCTTCTTATCAGCAATTTCGTTTATAACAAGGTTGATGAGAAAAGACATAAGGTAATGCGCTACAACACAATGTTCCCTATTGAACAGCTCTTTACCTGGAAGGATGTAAAGAGAACACCCAAGGGACACTACCTTTTGATGCACTCTGTTATTTTCAGAACCAAGCTTTTAAAGCAGTGCGGACTTAAACTTCCGGAGCACACTTTCTATGTAGATAATATCTATGTTTTTAACCCGCTTCCGTTCGTTAAGAACATGTACTACCTGGATGTGAATTTCTATTATTACTACATCGGAAGGGCAGATCAGTCAGTAAACCAGAAGATTATGCTTTCCCGTATTGATCAGCAGATCAGGGTCAATAAGCTGATGATCGATTACTACGTAGAGAACTACGGAATGATCCGTTCCCAGAAGGAGAGACATAAGTATATGTTCAACTATCTGGAGATCATTACAGCGATATCGTCAGTTTTACTGAT
>JAILMY010000164.1 GCA_024692165.1 Butyrivibrio sp.
ATAGTTGCCTCAAGTACTTTAAACTATGATGAGTTTGATAATGGACTTGAGTTTTTGCTTACGCTTCCAATCGACAGGAAGACATATATCAGGGAAAAATATCTTCTGATTTTTGCTTCATGTATAGTTGGATGGGCGGCATCAATGGTTGTTTATGTTGGCTGTGAGTGTGCGCGGGGAACAGGTACAGACATTATCGGAATGCTTCCCATACTTTTTATCCTGCTTCCTATAATGGCAGTAGCTTCTACCGCTATTTTGCCACTGCAGCTTAAGTTCGGCGCAGAGAAGAGCAGAATAGTTCTTTTTGCCTTAATTGGATGTATAGCTGTAGTTACTGTTGCGATAAAGAATTTAGTGGCACTTCCCGGGAAAGATTTTATGAACAGCCTGCAGGAAATACCGGCCGGGGCAGTAATGATGGCCGTTATAGCGATCTGTGTTCTGGTAGGATTTATCTCATATTTCTGTAGTTTGAGAATTATGCAGAAAAAGGAGCTATAAATAAAAACTGTATTAAAATTTCAATTTTTGTGTTGACAATTTGAAATTATAGTGCAAGAATTAGTGAAGTCAGTTTGCTACAGGCTGACAAATATTAAAGAAAGCGAGGTAAAGAGTTATGACATTATTTGTGGCGACAAGAAAACTATTTAATAACCATTCTATTACTTTACCTCGGGATCGTGTGTTCAGATAAGGTAGCATTTTAGCTGCGCATATTTGAATATTATTGGTGCATTTATATCCCCAGGTAGGAGTAGATATCTTACCTGGGGATTTTTTTGTACCTGAGCAATCCCGGGAATTACTAGTTTTTAAGGCGTGAAAGGAGGAATTTGACTTGAATACACTAGGCAGCTATGTCAAAAAGCATTGGGCTACTTACACAATGGCTATCGTATTTATGCTTTTTGCAATCGCTTTAGATATGCTTTATCCCAAGATAACTGAAGTGATAGTAAATGAAGTTATCGTTGCCCGTGATTTTCACAGGCTGTGGATACTGCTTGCGGCTATTTTACTTATCGGAATCGGCCGCAGTATCTTCGGTTATTTTAAGGAATTTACATTTGATAAGAACTGCATCACCATCGGAACAGAGATGAGAAAGGACCTCTTTGACCATATTCAGGGGCTTTCACTGGATTACTTCGATGATGCGAACACCGGCGAGCTTATGGCCAGAGTTAAGGATGATATTGATAAGGTTTACCAGATGGTTGGTATGGAAGCTATGCTTGGAATTGAGGTAATCCTGAATGTTGCATTGGTACTGTATTTCATGATTAACATCAATCCACTGCTTACACTTCTTCCTGTTTTTTGCATGATCATCTGCGGAAGTGCAGCCATCATCATGGAGAAGAAGCTTGACAAAGTTTATGACGACATTAGTGAGGAAAACGCAGAGCTTACAACTATCGCAGAAGAGAACCTTGCAGGAGTAAGGACTGTTAAGGCCTTTGCAAGGGAGCAGATGGAGATTGAAAAGTTCAGAAAGCACAATGAGAAGTACTACAATCTCAACATGAAGGAGGCTAAGACCATCATTAAGTTTTACCCTGTATTCCAGCTGGCAGCTATGTTTCTTCCTGTTGCCTGCGCAGTACTCGGCGGAATCTCGGTAATAAGAGGCAACATGAACCTTGGCTCCCTTACAGCTTACATAATTTACAGTCGTAACTGTACATGGCCAATGGAGGAAATCGGATGGATTACAAACGGTTTCTCCAGCTCCATCGCATCTCTTAAGAAAATCAAAAAGATTTATGCAGAGCATTCAACGCTGGCAGTCAACGATTCGCCTGTACAGGTTGATCACGTTGATGGAAATATTGAGTTTGACCATGTTTCCCTGAGTCTTGGAGACAAGCAGATCCTTGATGATATAAGCTTTAGCTTACAGTCCGGCAAGACCCTTGGTATCATGGGTGAGACCGGTTCAGGCAAATCAACTATCATCAATCTGCTTCAGAGATTTTATGATCCAAGCTGCGGAAGTATAAAGATTGACGGCAATGATATAAGGGACATGGACATCAGTCAGGTCAGAAGCGCTTCAGCAGTCGTAATGCAGGATTCATTTCTTTTCTCTGATTCCATCGAAGAGAACATTAAGATGGGCAGACGGGACGAGATGACAATGCCTGAGATTGAGGATGCAGCAAAGATTGCTCAGGCAAGCGATTTCATTGAAAAGCTTGAGCAGTCTTATAAGACTGTAATCGGAGAAAGAGGTGTAGGCCTTTCCGGTGGACAGAAACAAAGAATAAGTATAGCCAGAGCTGTTTCCAAGAAGGCACAGATACTGGTCCTTGATGATTCAACATCGGCTCTTGATATGGAAACAGAGGCTGAGATTCAGAAGACACTTGATACAATTACCGGTGTTACTAGGGTTATTGTAGCCCACAGAATTTCTGCGGTAAGAAATGCTGACGAGATCATTTTCCTTAAGGATGGTCAGATCGCGGAGAGAGGTACACACCAGGAATTGCTTAATAGAAGAGGACTTTACTATGACACTTATGTGGCTCAGTACGGACCTGTCGAACCTATTGAAAGGAAGAAGGTGAGCTGATTGGCTAATTCATTTCGTGAAGACGAAAACGTGCAGCATACAGACATGAAGAAGGTCTTCGCCAGAATGATGGGCTATTTAAAACCTCATATAGGGGAAATAATACCGGTTCTTATATCCCTTGCTATATGCGTTGGGATTAACCTGGTAAGCCCGCTTTTTATGGAGTATGCAATTGACGTACATGTTGCAAATAAAAATGTTAAAGGACTGCTGACAGTAGCAGGAATTATAGTTATTTTGGGACTTATCTATGCAGGTTTTGTCAGGCTACGGATATATCTGATGAACAGAATAGCGAATAAGGTTCTTCTCGATATCAGGCAGGAGCTTTACGAGCATGTTCAGACTCTGTCATTTACCTTTTTTGACAACAGACCTACAGGTAAGATCCTTTCAAGGATCATCGGCGATGTTAATTCCCTGAAGGACGTTATGGCTAACACCATAACAAACCTGATTCCTAATTTTGTTACGGTATTTGGAGTTGTGTTCATCATGATGGCTAAGGACTGGAGGCTGGCACTTGGAACTCTTTGCTCTCTGCCTGTGATGGTCATAAGCATCTGGTGGATAAGGGAAAAGACCCATACAAGCTGGCAGGATGTAAGAAAGAAATCCTCTAATCTTCATGCTTATGTACATGAGGATATCGCCGGCATTTCAGTTGTTCAGAGCTTTAACGCTGAGAACGAGACTAAGAAAACATTCAGAGGACTTGCCAACGAGCACAGGGATTCATATATCCTTGCCTGCAAGTATTCAGACCTCTTCGGACCTGCCATCGACATGAGCTGGGCAATCAGCAGCATGGTGCTGTATCTGGTGGCAGTAGGACTTCTTGGATACACGGATGCCTCTATCGGTCTAATTGCAGCTTTTGCTACCTACGCTAACATGTTCTGGCGTCCTATCATGGGACTTTCCGGATATTATAACCAGATGGTAACAAATATGTCAGCTGCAGAGAGAGTATTTGACCTTCTTGATACAGAGGCTACGATCGTGGATAAAGAGGGCGCAGGAGAGCTTCCTGCTGTAGAGGGAAGAGTTGAATTTGAGAATGTTGGATTCACCTATGATGAGGGAACCAAGGATGAGACAAAGGTTCTTGATAATGTGAGCTTTAAGGTTGAACCCGGCGAGACTATAGCACTTGTAGGACCTACAGGTGCAGGAAAGACAACGATAGTTAACCTCATAAGCCGCTTCTACGACATCCAGAAGGGCAAGATCAAGATTGACGGACATGACCTTACAGATGTTACGATTAACAGCCTTCGTCGTCAGATGGGGGTTATGACACAGGATAACTTCATCTTCCATGGCACAGTCAGAGAAAACATCCTCTATGGCAAGCCTGATGCCACAGAAGAAGAAATGATAGCAGCTGCAAAGGCTGTAAATGCCCATGACTTCATCATGAAGATGGAAAAGGGCTATGATACAGAGCTTAAGGAGAGAGGCGCCGGACTTTCAATCGGACAGCGTCAGCTCATCGCCTTCGCAAGAACCATGATCTCCATGCCCAAGATACTTATATTGGATGAGGCCACCAGCAGCATTGATACTCACACTGAGATGCTGGTCCAGAAGGGCATACAGACCCTGGTTTCAGGAAGAACAAGCTTTGTTATTGCCCACAGACTTTCAACCATCAAGAATGCCAGCCGTATCTTTGTAATAAACGGTGGCGGAATTCAGGAGAGCGGAAGCCACGACGAGCTTATGGCCAGGAGGGGCGCATACTACGATCTCTACATGGCCCAGTTTGCATAATTTGCAGGCATGATGTAATCTGAAAAAGTGCATTATCGCACAAATAATGCTGATTTGGGGAGTCGACTATGCTTGAAGTTAGGGAAAAGAATCTGGACAGAAGAGAATGGTACAGTGACACAGACAGGGATTTTGTCTGTATATATCATAAAGATGATTTTTTTGAAGGTGGAATAGGCCTTTTGACCTTTACCGGATTGAAGGCCCCTGATGAAGTGGAGACTGCGCAGGGGAAGCTCTGTATCGCTGATAAGGGATATCAGTGGCTGGAACTGGCACCTAAAAACAAGAACTTTGTTCTGACGGTAATGTTCAGGGATGACAAGATATTCCAGCACTACGTGGATATCACAAGAGAAAACGTGGTAAATGACGATGGCGATGCGGTGTTCTATGATCTGTTTCTGGACGTTGTATTTAATGAAAAGGGAATGGCCGGAATAATCGATACCGAGGAGCTTAAAGAGGCCTATGAAACCGGTGTGATCAGCAGCAAAGACGTAGATATTGCCAATAAGGCAGCTGATGAAGTGGTGGAGTTTTACAAGAACAACAGAGCCGGGCTGGAAGAAAAACTCTATGAATACAGGAACCTTGTCAGTATCACAAACATGTTGTTTGAGCATCAGGACAAGGAATACGGGAATTTTACAGCGAAGCTGATTCCAAATTTGCAAAGAGAGAGGTTCATTGGAATTCGCTCTCCTGAGTACAAAAAGATTGTAAAAGAGATTGGAAAGGACCCGGTAATACCACAGTTTCTTTCCTCTCTTCCCCATAAATATCACGAAGAAAACTGCCTTCACGTGGCTCTTATCAATAAGATCAAGGACTATGATGAGTGCGTTGAAGCACTGGAAGCCTTTATTCCTTACATTGATAACTGGGCAGTAAATGATGGCATAAATCCTACCTGCTTTAAAAAGCACAGAGGTGAGCTGATTGAAAAGATTAGGGTGTGGCTCTCTTCGGAGGCACCATATACGAGAAGGTGTGCAATGAAGCTTTTGATGGCAAACTATCTGGACGAGGATTTTAAGCCGGAGTATCTGGAACTTCCAGCGGATCTTAGGAGCGATGATTACTATGTCAATATGATGACAGCATGGCTTTTCGCAGAGGCTTTGGTGAAGCAGTGGGATACAGCCATTACCTATATTGAAGACGGAAGGCTTGATCCCTGGACCCATAATAAGGCCATTCAGAAGGCCTGTGAGAGCTTCCGTATTACAGATGAACAAAAGACCTATTTAAAGACTCTAAAGGTCACAATTGATAAGAAAACAAATAAGAATAAATGATTACAATAAAAATCCCCTGAAGATCAAATCATTACAGATCGATCCTTCAGGGGAAATATTTTTTATAAATAAAATTCAGATTTCTGATTCCGATAAGGCTTCTTCTTCCTGCTTGGCAATTTCTTCTTCGACAGTTTCGTAAACCTGAATTCTCATCTTAACATCTTCAGGCATACCAATGAATACTCCGCCATAGTGATATCCATCCTCGTCAGCAGAGGCTCTTACAATCTGAATAAAGACGTTAAGTCTTTCCTTGTTCCAGATCATGAGATTTGCTTCATAGATGTCACCGATGGTAAGCTGCTTTGATGTTTTAAAGCCCATCCCGTTGGTGGATGCATCGAGAATGTTGATATCAACAGCTTCAGTTGCACCACCAAGACCTTTAATGATAAGCTCACCCTCAAGCTCAAGTCTTCTGTTTTTTCTTCTTTCTTCCATATCAGGTCTCCTTTTGATTCATTTTGCAACCTAAAGTACAATATTATGATAACTCATTTTTGCTATTTAGTGCAACGATGAAGTGGCATTATATGGATTATAAAAGACTCTGAAGATCCTTGAAGAAGCTTGGGTACGAAATTCTCACACAGTCATCGTCAATAATTCTCGTGGTTCCTTCAGCTGCAAGGGCAGCAATGGCAAAACTCATGGCAAGACGATGATCGTTGTGGGTTCTGATATCTGCACCATGAAGAGGCTTACCTCCGTGGATTATCATGCCATCCTCAGTTGGCTCCACATCAGCGCCCATGGCTGTAAGATTCTCAACTACAGTGGCAATTCTGTCGGATTCTTTGACCTTAAGCTCTGCAGCATCCTTGATGATTGTATTGCATCCTGCAGTGGCTGCAAGAACTGCAACCACCGGAAGCTCATCTATCATTGTAGGAATATCCTTGCCTCCAATAACAAATGTATCATTCTGATTGCCGTGAAGATCGCTGTATTTTACAAGAATATCAGCTCTGGCTTCCTGAGAATCATCCCTGTTAAGAAGCTGAATATCAGCACCCATCTGCCTTAGAATCGTAAGGATTCCGCATCTGGTGCTGTTAATACCTACATTTCTTACCAGAAGTTCTGAACCGGGAACCATAAGGGCAGCTACGATAAAGTAAGCGGCAGAGGAGATATCTCCCGGAACATTTATTTTGGTACCGTTCAGGGGCATGCCGGGCTTAAGGATAGCAACAGCGCTACCATCCCTGGCTACATCATTGTGAATATCAGCACCAAAGGAGCTGAGCATGATTTCTGTGTGATTCCTTGAAAGAGCAGGCTCAAAGACGTTTGTTTCACCTTCAGCATAAAGGCCTGCCAGAATGATGCTGGATTTTACCTGGGCAGAAGCCACCGGATTGCGATAGCTGATGCCGTGAAGCTTTTTACCTCCACTGATATGAAGGGGAGCGCAGTCATTCCCACGAAGAGAGGAGACATCGGCACCCATCTGATTAAGAGGCTTCATAATGCGGGCCATGGGTCTTTTCTCAATGGACATGTCACCGGTGATATTGGAATCAAAGGGTTGAGCCGCCAGGATTCCTGTCATAAGCCTTGTGGTTGTACCGCTGTTTCCGGTGTAAAGAGTGGTATCAGGTGCACTGAGACCGTGGAGGCCCTTGCCGTGCACAGTGATCGTAGGCACACCGTTGGTGGGTCTTATAGTGTGATCAATAAGGATACCAAGCTTTTTAAAGCAGTCTATTGTGGACAGACAGTCGGCACTCTCAAGAAAGCCTGTTATTTCAGTGGTTCCGTTGGCAAGAGCACCAAACATAATACTTCTATGGGAGATGGATTTATCTCCCGGAACAAATATGTCACCCTTAAGGGGACGAATTGCCTTTTCTAATGCTATCATTTCATTCCTCCGGTTTTGGGGCCTTGTCTATTTTCTCTCAGCTACGTTGTATCCGTTTTCGGAAAGAACATTAAGGGCTTGTTCAAGGCCCTTCCTGTTGTGGAGTTCAATGCGAAGGGTGCCTCGTTCGTATTCCCTGTTGTGGACGATTCCGATATTCTTGATGTTAATGGAATGCTCGGACAAAAGAACTGCAACTGCCGCAAGGCGTCCGGGCTGGTCGTCGATCTCAACATGCAGCACATAGGTCTTTTGTATAGGGCCACTGGCGATGTCCATAAATGATTCTCTGTATTCCCTTGCAGAGGCGAAGAAATCAAAGAGCTTGTTGCTGTCATGTTCGTCAATTGCAAGCTTTATATCGCACAGACTGTCAATATATTTGCCCAGAAGCTCAGAGATGTTGTACGAGTTAGTGTTACAGATCTGCTGCCACATGGTGGGAGATGAAGAGGATATTCTGGTGATATCCTTAAAGCCACCGGCTGCTATGGTCTTCATGAGCTCGTCCTCAGAGTCATTGTCTTTTACCAGATTAACAAGGGATGCGGAGATGACGTGGGGAACATGGCTTATGGCTGCAGTTATATAGTCGTGCTGCATGTAGGGCACGATAAGAGGCAGTGCGCCCATGTCCTTAACGAGATCTCTGTAACGCTGAAGTCTTTCTTCATCTGTGGTTTCAGTCTTTGTGAGTATATAGTAGGCATTTTCCAAAAGAGCTGCCTTTGAATTCTTATAACCTATCCTCTCGGTACCGGTCATGGGGTGTCCGCCGATAAACTGGCCCTCAAGCCCCAGCTCTTTTATCTTCTCATGAATGCTGTTCTTGACGCTTCCAATATCCGTCAGGGTGGTTTTAGAACTAAGGTATGGTGCGATTTTCACCAGATTCTCATTATTAAGCTCAACAGGTGCGCAAAGAAAAATGTAGTCACAGCCTGCAAAAGCAGCACCAATCTCGTATACAGGCTCATCAATGATTCCGTCAGCTTTAGCTGTATCAACGGTCTCTCTGTGAGGAGTGTAGGCGATGATCCTGCAATCAGGCCTGGACTTCTTAATTGCGCGGGCCATGGAACCACCAATAAGCCCAAGACCGATAAAACCGTACGTTTCTCTATCCATCAAGGTGTAATCTCCCTAGAATTCGCATATTTATTCTTTACTATAACACTGCAAAGTGCGAAAGTCAACGCAGTCAAGGGGTGGGGGCTTTTTTAAACTACAACATTTTGTGCAAATAGTCTAAAATACTTGTGTTAGTGCATTGTTTTTAGTAAAATATGTTTATGAGTTTGTATGGGGAAGAGAATACTCTTTGTTAAAAAGACATATCTTAAGTGGTTGGGGGCCTCTTTTTTATATTCTTTATGTTCACTGACTTCTTACAGATCATCCCTTTCTTCATATCTCCTCATAAAATACCCAAAATTGTGACTGGAGGACACTGATATGAACGTTTACACGACTGACAAGATTAGGAACGTAGTGCTGCTAGGCCATGGTGGAGCCGGCAAGACAAGTCTCTCTGAGGCAATGGCTTACCTTGCTGGTATCACATCTAGAATGGGCAAAGTAGAAGATGGAAATACTTTATCTGACTTTGATAAAGAAGAGCAGAAGAGAGGCATTTCTATCAGCACTTCAACAATTCCGCTGGAATGGGACGGACATAAGATAAATATTCTGGATACACCGGGATTTTTTGATTTTGTAGGTGAAGTTGAAGAGGCGATCAGCGTTGCAGATGCAGCTATTATTGTTGTATCAGGCAAGGCAGGTATCGAAGTTGGTACAGAGAAGGCTTGGGATCTCTGCGAGAAGTACAAGATTCCTCGTATGTTCTTTGTAGCTGATATGGATATCGACGATGTTTCTTATAGACAGGTTGTTCAGGATCTTACTGACAAGTACGGCAAGAAGATGGCTCCTTTCAATCTTCCTATCCGTGAGAATGAGAAGTTTGTCGGCTATGTAAATGTTATCCAGGAGAAGGGCTTCAGATGGGAAGGAAAAGAGGTTGTTGAGTGCCCTGTTCCTGAATATAACCAGGCTAACCTTAAGCTTTGTAAGGATACTCTTGTTGAGTCTGTTGCAGAGACCTCTGAAGAGTTCATGGATAGGTACTTCAACGGAGATACTTTCTCAGAAGCAGAGATCAGAGCCGCTGTACGTTCAAACGTATGTGACGGCACAATAGTGCCTATTGAAATGGGCTCCAGCACATTATGTCAGGGTATTTACACACTTTTGGATGATATCGTTAAGTATATGCCAAGTCCTGAGAACCGCAAGATGGCAGGCATTAACACAAATACAAATGAAATCTTTGAAGCTGACTTTGATTTCTCCAAGCCAAAGACAGCCTTCGTATTCAAGACCATGATCGATCCATTTATCGGTAAGTATTCACTTATCAAGGTTCGTTCAGGTGTCCTTAAGCCTGATGACACAATGTATGTTGCTAACAAGGATACTGAGGTTAAGATCGGTAAGCTCTATGTCCTTCAGGGCAACAAGACAACAGAGGTTCCTGAGCTTCATGCCGGTGACCTTGGTGCTCTTCAGAAGCTTGATGTTACAACAGGAGATACTCTTTCCACAAAGGCTACTCCTGTACAGTACGCTAAGATGGATATTTCACAGCCTTATACAGCTATGAGATATCATGCTCAGAATAAGAGTGATATCGACAAGATTGCTCAGTCTCTTGCTAAGATCGCTGCTGAGGACCAGACCCTCAAAGTTGTCAATGACGCTGAGAACCGTCAGACACTGCTTTATGGCATGGGCGATATGCACCTTGAGGTTGTTCAGAGCAAGCTCCAGAACATATACAAGGTAGCTATTGACCTTACAAAGCCAAAGGTAGCTTTCAGAGAGACTATCCGCAAGAATGCAGATGTAGAGTACAAGTACAAGAAGCAGACAGGTGGACATGGTCAGTACGGACACGTAAAGATGCGCTTCGAGCCATCAGGAGATCCTACAACTCCATACACATTTGATCAGGAAGTAGTAGGAGGAGCAGTTCCTAAGAACTTCTTCCCTGCAGTAGAGAAGGGTATTGCTGAATCTGTTCAGAGAGGACCTTTGGCTGCATATCCTGTAGTTGGTGTTAAGGCTACACTCTATGATGGATCATATCATCCTGTAGACTCTTCGGAAATGGCCTTCAAGGTTGCAGCTTCAGGAGCTTTCAAGGATGGCTTCATGAAAGCTACTCCTGTTCTCCTTGAGCCTATCGTTTCTCTTAAGGTTACTGTACCTGATGCATACACAGGTGATGTAATGGGAGATCTTAACAAGAGAAGAGGACGCGTACTTGGTATGAATCCTTCCCTTACAGGTAAGCAGGTTATTGAGGCTGAGGTTCCTCAGATGGAACTCTTTGGATACAATACACAGCTTCGTTCCATGACCGGCGGAAGTGGAGAGTTTGAGTACGAGTTCAACAGATATGAGCAGGCTCCTTCAGATGTTCAGGCAAAAGAAGTTGAGGCAAGAAAAGATAAGGTTGCAGCAGCAAATTCTGAAGAATAATCGTTAAAATGTATATTTATGAGAGGACTCGGGGTTACCTGGGTCCTCTTTTTGCGGTTGTTTTTAATAATCTTTTAATATTGAATTATCGAATTTATGATAAAATTAATTCATGATGAGCGAATATTTTGAATCCTATACCTTTATCGGAGAATTGGCAGGGTTG
>JAILMY010000210.1 GCA_024692165.1 Butyrivibrio sp.
CTTAAGGTCAGCTGCTGTAAGGTCAACGTCAAACTTAACACCCTTCTTCTCTTTCATTGCATCGATAAGCTGCTCGAAGTACTTCTTACCAACTTCCATAACAACGTCTGAGAACATCTGGATGAAACGACGATATGAATCGTAAACGAAACGCTCGAAAGCAGGATCAGGATTGCCCTTGATCATAGCTGCTACAACTTCATCATTAAGACCAAGGTTGAGGATTGTATCCATCATACCTGGCATAGATGCACGAGCACCTGAACGAACAGAAACAAGGAGAGGATTGTTAAGATCGCCGAATTTCTTGCCGTTGATCTCTTCCATCTTCTTAACGCCTTCCATAGCCTGAGCCATGATCTCGTCGTTAATCTTACGACCATCCTCGTAATACTGTGTACAAGCCTCTGTTGTGATTGTGAAACCCTGTGGTACTGGAAGGCCGATGCTTGTCATCTCAGCAAGGTTAGCACCCTTACCACCGAGAAGGTTACGCATTGTCATGTCGCCTTCGCTAAACATATAGACCCATTTGTTTGCCATGTTTCTACCTTTCTTACCGATTTTCACCGGTAACCTTTCATAATATACGTTTATTTATAATTACTGTTCCGGATACAGGACGCTTCCGCCATGATATACATCCAATCAAACCTCCAACGATCTTCTTCGAAAACCCAATCGGTTTGATTGAATATATATCATAACGGCAGCTGGCATCTGTTTTCCTTCACAGGAACTACCAAAATTAAGAATCCTCAGTTCCGAGGAATAAAGCTGTCAAAGATCAGCATGTCGAATGTGTCCTTGTTGGCTTCAAGCTGCTGCTGGGATTTGATGGTCCAGGCTGCTGTCAGTGCTCCGAAAAGTCTTCTGCAGATACGAAGCGAAATACAGCTCTTATACTTGTGGTTAAACGCAATAAAATCAGGCCTGCCTAAGAAATTAAGCATAAGATTTGTCAGGATAAAATACAGAATCCCCTTGAACTCCTCCGGCTTGTCTCTGTGAAATGCATCAGAGAGCTGCCCTCTTAATACTTCCGGTCTGTTCTTGCGATACCAGAAGACACCCAACGGATTAAAGGATTCAATACAGTAAACACCCTTGTAATTACTAAGTAGCTTGTCCACTGCAGGACAAACTGACAAATCCTTAAGCTCGATCTTGAGCTCCACTATCAACGGAACCTTGCCGCCCACAAGATTCAGGAAGTCTTCAAATTTAGGAATGCGCTCAGATGAATTCATCAGATGAAAACTCTGAAGCTCCTCGTAAGTATAATCGATGACCTTTCCCTTGACCCCAAGGCTCTTATCCTCATTGACCACCGCATCTGCAGGAGCACATCCATCTTCATATCTGGCTACTCTTGCAAGAGTAAAGTCATGGAAGATAACCGGAACACCATCCCTTGTCAGCTGCACATCACATTCGATTCCATATCCGGCATCCACAGCCTTTTTAAAAGCTGCCATGGAATTCTCCGGGGCATCGGATTCGTTATCATGAAGACCTCTGTGAGCGTATAACACTCCAAGAAACGGATCCCTTGATGGTCTGTCCTGGATTCTAGGCATTATCATAAGTAGATAAAGTAATACTATAACCACCGCAATAATGCATAAAATCTTAAGAAAAATCATCAAAATCACTTCCCACTGATAATTTTTTAACTAATCCGCTAAATATTGTACAGTGTTCTTTTCCATTACGCAACAAAAAATTCTATTAATTTTCCCTCCAAAAAAATAAACCAATAAATTAATATAGAAAAAACGCCCTAAAAAAATACTTTTCTTCAGAGCGTCTTCGTTAGTTTTTTATGAAATTTGTTGTTTAATCATCCACGTCAAAGTTTTCCAGTATGGTTTCCTTTTTCGGAGGCTTAACATCTCCGTGCCTTACCATGAGCATGGTCACAAATGCAAGAGCCGAGAAAATAAACGCATATGGGAAAAGAGTTTTATAGGAAATATTCTCCAGCAAAAATCCCGAAAAGATCGGAGTGAAAACCTGGGCTGCCATGGAAAAGGTGTAATAGGTTCCCGTGTACTTGCCGATATCTCCGGCCTTACTCATCTCCACTACCATAGGATACGAGTTTACATTAATGCTGGCCCAGCCGATTCCCACCAGGGCAAAAAAGATATTGATTGAAGGTGAGAAATGAGGATAAAGCCCTGTGATGACATAGCTGGCTCCCATAAGTGCTATTCCTATAAGAATAGTTCTCTTTCTTCCAATCCTGGATGAAACAAAAGCAATCGGCACATAGCTTATAGTTGCCGCGATAGTAGCCACTAAAAGACATGTGGCATATGCATTGTCATGAATGTCCCAAACCTCCCCTACAAATCTTGAAAAGGCAGTGGTAACTGCGTTGTATGCCGTAAACCACAGAAATACCGATGCCAGCAGGAAGATCAGACTTCTTTTAACCTCAGCCGGCATAGCCGCGCCTTTTGATCTGATGCCTCCATTTACTCCTCCTGATGCATCCTCTGCGTTTTCTTCCTTTTCAAAGGTTTCTCCCAGGGAATAGAGACCCCCCTCTTTCCCTATCTCTTCCTTTATCTTCTTCTCATTTATAGTCAGGAAAACAACGGCTACGCCCACGATCATGAACAAAACAAGGCTCAGCATCAAGGGAATATAATTGGTCTTTGCAGGATCCGCAGCCTCTTTTAACAAAAGCTTTATCATAACAAGGATGTAGATACCGCCTAAAGTTCCCATGAGATTGATGATGGCGTTGGCTGAGCTTCTGAATGGCGCCGGTGTAAGATCCGGCATCAGAGAAACTGCAGGGGATCTGTAGATTCCCATTGACACCAAAAGCAGAAGCAAAACTCCCACGAAAAGAGTCAGGTTTCCGCTGGGTCTCGCAATTGTAATAAGGATTGTCAAAAGAACTGCTGAAAGCGCTGTACCTAGAAGGATGTAGGGCATTCTTTTTCCCAGTTTGGTATCGGTATTGTCCGAAAGCATACCAAAGGCAGGCAAAAGAATCAGAGCCAGCACGTTATCCAGTGCCATGACCACTCCTGTCCAGGTTTCGCCCAGATTAAATGTATACTTCAGAATCTTGGGAATCTCGTGGTCATAGAACTGCCAGAAAGCGCAGATAGACATAAACGCAAATCCGATGAGTATAGTCCTTTGTTTGTTAAGCTTCATACCCCAATCCCCCAATACACATAGATGTTGTTATCTCTCTTTTCCCCAGAAGAACAGTCCCAGCATTCCGGGACCTACATGTGCTCCCGAAAAAGGCTCATGCTGTGTAATGATCACCTCAACCTCAGGACTTATTTCAGTCACAAGGTCTCTTAGCTTCTCAGCGTCCTTGATGCAATCACCGTGAGAAATGAAAACTCTCTTATCCTCGGTATCCATCCTCTTCTCGGCAAATTTCGCAGCCACTGCCGCTATGGCATTCTTGCGTCCTCTGACCTTGCTGCAGGATATGATATGCCCTGTGCTGTCGCCAAAAAGAATAGGCTTGATATTAAGAATTGTTCCAATCTGAGCAGTAACACCGCTTACTCTTCCAGTATTCTTAAGGAAGTTCAGATCATCCACTGTAAAATACTGACAGGCGTGCGGAACAGCCTCGTCAAGGATCCTGGCAGCTTCGCGGCAATCCACGCCGTCTCTGCTGAGCTTAGCAGCCTTTAGTGCCAAAAGTCCGTTGCCATAGCCGCAGCCATGAGAATCAACAATATGAATAAAGCAGTCCGGATACTCCTCCATAAGTTCATTAGCCGCTGTAACAGCAGCATTGTAAGTACCGCTGATACCTGAACTCATGGCTATATATACAATGTCCTCTCCCCTCTTGGCAAGAGGTGTGAAGTGCGTCAAAAATAACTGGGTATTAAGAAGACTGGTCTGAACCTTGTTACCGTTCTTAAGTCCTTCGTAATATGAGTGGCCATCAAAACTCTCGATATCGCCATCATAAACTCTGGACTCCCCATTTATAAGATACTCACATGGCAGAATCGTAATTCCCTCTGTGAGTGAATGTGGCAGATTGGCGCAACCATCTGCAAATACTGTAAAAGACATCTACTACCCCCGATTACATGCCCATTAAAAAAGGGCAGGTTATGCAAAATTCATTATAGCATATCGAAGTGCCTTTTAGAGTTTATATTTTGAAATGTTCGCTCGTACGGTGTTTGTCTTATAATTCAGCACTTTCTCCGATCCAAAACCGATATCCGCTTAAATTGTAACTTGGATACTTGTCTGTATCCGGCGCCATACGTTTAATCGTGCGTGTCAAATCATTTTATCTACTTTTTACCTCATGCTTACTATCAAAACTAAAAAATTGGGATTCAAGACGTAAGAGAAAAATCAGGCCACTTCAAATTTTCAATTTTTCTGATTTTAGCCGTAAAAGTCATGCGCCATTTTGTCAAATGTAAAGCGGTAAATCGTCAGCGTCTCTTTTCAGTGCACCGGGTGGACTTCTGTGTCGCTTGGAAGTACCTTGGCCTCGCCCCCTCTCATCTCCATAATGTCCGCAAGTACGCTATATACCTCTGCTCTTGTGGCCTCGTCATTCTTTGCGATGCCGTATGCTTCACGGATTTCAGATTCACTTCCACAAAGGTTTCCGGAGTTGTGTTCATGCATTCCGTTCTCTAATACACCTTCTAATTGTCCACGCATTCCCAGACCCTGGCGTGCAAAAGCATCTATAAATTCCCTGAATTCCCAGTATGTCAACGGATCATCCGGTCTGAACCTGATTTCATTAGTGTCAGCGATTCCCATATTGATGAGCGCCTGAATGTAGCCTGAGTCCCACTCGTCAAAAGAGATGTCTTCAAAATGTCCTTTGTATGGTCTTGCTCCAGCCTTACCGAAGGCTCTGAAAAGGAGCATCATTAGCTGCGCCCTTGGCATGGGTGCATAGGGATGCAAGTGCATGACACAAGGATCTAAGAGTCCCAAGCGAAAAGCTTTCTTTATTCCTTCATATTCAGGAATGCCCTTGATATCTACATAAGGCGGCTCAATCCTGAATATGTCTGGCCCCGGAAACTCCTTGGGCAGCACCTTTGTATCCATATCAGGTAAAAGAGCTGCATACTCCCTGTGATTGTCGAAAGCTGCCAGGCACAATGCCCCGCTCACCTCGCCAAGTGCTGCCTTCCTAATCTCCTCAATAAAATAGTTAGAGATGAAAACAGCGCCATATTCATTTGTATGGGTGATATCGCCGGGCATGAAGTAGTCGTGCGCCGCCTGGATATCGCCTGTCCACTTATCAAAAGTCTTCCGGTGCAGATCAACAAAGGTAACTCCCAGTTCCTCAGCCACCTGTCTACATGCTCTGGCATGGTCATCCAAAATTGAGTAATACACTTTGCCGGATTGAGAATCAGTCTTCTCATTATCCAGATAACCTTTGACGTTCTTTTCTTTAAGTTCAGCCGCATCAGCGTCCGTCAGTGAATCCGGTATGCGACTTATGGGAGAACAGATTATTGGTTCTGCCCCAAGTTCACGGACTTCTCTTACATATCTTCTAAGGTTTTCGGCGTATCCTCCAAAGGCCGCCAGGTTCCTTCTCTTCTGATCGTTGTGCCCGAACTGCATGATAAAAAGATCTCCGGGCTTCATAAACTCTTTCACAATATCGTAGTGCCCGTCGTCCCTGAAGCAATTTGTGGTCATTCCGGAGTGCGCCAGATTACACACCGCCGCACCGTCAATATAGCGAGCCAGCATCTGAGCCCAGCCTGCACAGCTCCCATGGGGATAATATTGAATTCCTGCGTTTTGATCTGTAAGAGTGGAATCCCCCGCCACCCAGATTATGGGTACATCTTCCCGAGTCACCTCCACAGAGATTTGCAAACCACAGTTTGGCCCCCCAGCCACGGAAATGAAGATACACTTGTCATTACATCTCTCCGAGCAAAGCGCAGGAATATAGGGAGTCACGGCCTGATAAAAGGTCCGCGCATACTCAGCGCCCGCTTCTACATTGATTCCGTAATCGATCAAATTCCGGCGCCCGGCAAAGAGAATCAGTTTCGACGCTGCCCCGGCAATTCTCACATATACGCAATATGTTCCAAACTCCGGCACGTCAATTCTATAAACCACAACATTTCTGCAACGGCTCTCACCCTCAACATCTTTACCCGATGCCAGCTTCTCTTGACGGTCTTCCATTACGGGCTCGGCCCCAGCACCATCCATCAGCCGCCTTACATTCCAGCCGCCGCACATAAGAGCTGCCTCTGAATCAGTCCTGCTTCCATCCTGAATTCCGGAAACATCCACCAGTCCATAACCGTCAGTTTCGTTATATTCAGCAGCGGATCCCGCCTCAAACACAATTTTTTTACTAAACATAAATCCCCCGAAAATGCCTTGTTTTCTACCTTTTTGATTATTTTACACCAAGTCTGCCACTTCAAAAAACCTGATTCAAATCATTTTTCTAGCAATTTCGCCCATTTCCGCCCAATATTTTTGCAAAGTTTCATTGCTCTTTTTTATTGCATTATATAGAAGATTCTAATATAATACGAACTGTTGCAAAGAATAGTTTTGAAATATGTGA
>JAILMY010000004.1 GCA_024692165.1 Butyrivibrio sp.
ACCATGATGGATGTCATGTATGAGATTCCTTCTGATGACACCATCAGCGAGTGTGTAATTACTGATGCTGCCGTTGATGGTACCAGCAAACCGCTCATCGTACATCATGAGAGTGCCAAGAAGCTTAAACCTGCAAAGTAACTTGCGGCAATAAGATGAAATACAAGTCGGAACAGTCTTTTGATGAGACTGCTCCGACTTTTTGTTAAGGTGGATTTGTGGTAACATGAGAATGTAGTTTAGCTATGAAGTGATTATGGAGAATTGTTTATGGTAATAAAAAATGTAAATCTAGAGACTGTTTGCGGAATCACCAGTGTTCTTCCTGAGAATGAGCATCCGGAGTTTGCTTTTGCCGGCAAGAGTAATGTGGGCAAGAGTTCACTGATAAACGGACTTATGAACAGGAAAAACTACGCAAGGACCTCTCAGGAGCCCGGTAAAACGCAGACAATCAACTATTACAACATCAATAATGAGTTTTACCTCGTGGATCTGCCGGGATACGGATTTGCCAGAGTGTCTCAGAAGACCAAGGAGCAGTGGGGACATATGATTGAGAACTATCTGCATACATCCAAGCAGCTCCTTAGAGTATTTCTTTTGATAGATATAAGACATGAGCCCTCTGCAAATGATGTGCAGATGTATAAATGGGTAGTTCATCAGGGATTTCAGCCTGTGATCATTGCCACAAAGGCTGATAAGATCAAGAAATCCCAGCATGAGAAGCACCTGAACATGTTAAGAAACGGACTGGGACTCCCTGAGGAGGTTAAGATATTTCCGTATTCTGCTCTGAGCAAGGAAGGCAGACAGGAAATCTATGATTTTATGGATGAGCTGCTGGCTGAAGTAAATTCAGATGGAAACGAAGCGTAAGCCCGGCTTGAAATAATATTATTCGTTGTTGGAGGCGAAAATGGGAGCATTAAAGAAAATAAGTCTTGATTATGTTATCAAGGCTGTAGTGATGGTGGTTATCGGAGTCATTTTGGCAGTCTGGACAAAGGCAAGCCTTAATATTGTTGCCAGAGCACTGGCGGCGCTTCTTTTTGCTATTGGTGCTGTATTTGTGCTCACATATCTGTTTAAGAAGGAAAGAACCTTTGTTATTTCAGGAGGCCTGGTGGCAGGAATACTGATTGCTGCTGTGGGTGGATGGATATTTGTAAATCCCGGGAAGTTCACAGATTTTATTCCGAAGCTCTTTGGTATTTTTATCATGGTCAGTGGCCTTGGAAACCTGTGGCAGACCATATCTCTCGTGAGATTTAAATCCCGCGCCTGGTGGGTATCTCTTTTGATTGCTGTTGTAACAGCAGGGCTTGGTGCTTTCCTGTTCTTTAATCCCACAAATGCAAAAGAGATCGCGGTCACTCTTATCGGAGCTTTCCTTATTATTGACGGAGCCACAAACCTTCTTTCTGCGCTGATGGTGGGAATTGCAGCCAACAGAGTTGACAAAGAAAAGGATGCCATCGAAAAAGCAAACGCGGCCGGAGCAGAGATTGTGGAAGCAGAGGTTGTGGACGGCAAGGTAGTTGAGGTAGAAGAAGAAAAATGAACTTTATACCGCTGGTGGTGCCGCTGGATGAAGCCTGTATTGGGGATTTTCTGAGGCGATATCACTTTGATGAAAAGGATAAAAAAGATATACTGAGGCTCTATAGACAGGTTGAACCCAGAGTTCATGCGGAGTTTCACTACGTACTTACGGATTCTGACAGGGCTTTGCCTGATGAAGCAAAAGAGGATGCGACAGGGGCAAAGAAGGCCATAGTTGTGGTGACTCTGGGGCAGGCTTTTGATGAATTACAGGAGAGCTTTCTGAAAAAGGGCGACATACACAAGGCTTATATTCTGGACTGCATAGGTCTTGAGGTGCTATGGGCTGCCTATGATGAGATAGATAAGAAGCTGTTTGAGCTTACGGGGCTTTATGCCGGTGATTATACATTTGTCGGTGACTGTGATCTTCCGATTACAGAAGTTCCAAGACTCATGGGGCTTTTGGGACAGAAGCAGGTTACTTACAACGAGGCCTATGTGCTTATTCCCAAGAAGAGTGTGGTTTTTGAGGCGCCGCTACTTCGGGAAAAGAAAGAGAAATACGCAAGGTGCGCTGCGTGTAGCAACGACAAGTGCAGCATGAGACAGACAGCGTGACTTTGTTCATTGGATGTGAGCCTGATCTCTGGGTGATATTTTGTATTGTAGATCTGAATTCTGAATAGGAGCTGAAAATGGGATTGATTCATCTGTACACCGGAGACGGAAAGGGTAAAACAACAGCAGCTATCGGTTTGGCTGTCAGGGCAGCAGGCGCCGGCAAGAAGGTTGTGTTCGCCCAGTTTATGAAGGGCAGGGAAACATCGGAGCTTAAGATTTTGAGCAATGTGCCGGAGATTACCATAATCAGAAATGATAAGGATCTTGGCTGGTTCAAAAAAGACGACGAGGTCCAGGGCAGGGCATATACTGAGGCCCACAACAGAATTCTGGATGAGATTGAGACTTTCATCATGAATGGACAGTGTGATGTGCTGATACTGGATGAAGCCACATATCCCTATAATTATGGAATCATAGATAAGGAAAGGCTGGAGAATCTGCTGTTACTTGGCAAGGATCATGAGGAAGCAGATGGCAAGTCCGAGGCAGATGAGAGGAGCCCTGAAATTGTGGTAACCGGAAGGGACGCCGACAGCTTTTTTACCGACAGAGCGGACTATATTACAGAGATGAAGAAGATTCGTCACCCCTACGATAAGGGAATCGACGGCAGACTCGGAATTGAGTTTTAATGCTTCCGGAATAGAGAAATTGAATTTGATAGTTGACAGATGAAAAAGGGATTGTTATAGTTGTAATAGAACAACAATAACAATCCTTTTTATGCCATCGAAAATTTGAATTTTTGGAAATTTAAATATTTGGAAATTTAAGTATTTGGCAGCGAAGGGCAATACGCCGCCGGAGGGGAGGCATTATGAATATACAGAAGTTTACACAGAAATCTATAGAGGCAGTCAATGGCTGCGAGAAGATTGCGGTTGAATACGGCAATCAGGAGATAGAGCAGGAGCATCTTTTATATGCTCTGATGACAATTGAGGATAGTCTCATCGCAAGGCTTGTGGAGAAAATGGGCATCGACAAGAACTCATTTTTAAACCGAATCGAGCAGGCCATAGACAAGAGAACCAAGGTTCAGGGTGGACATCCTTACGTGGGCGCAGACCTTAACAAGGCCCTTCTTTCTGCTGAGGATGAGGCTAAGGCTCTGGGAGATGAATATGTTTCCGTTGAGCATCTGTTTATGGCTGTGATTAAGAAGCCTAACAGAGAAGTTAAGGAAATCCTCAGAGAGTTTGGAATAGACAGGAACAGATTCCTGCAGGTTTTGTCAGAGGTCAGAGGCAACAGAAATGTTACTACCGACAATCCTGAGGCTACCTACGACACCCTCAACAAGTATGGTACTGAGCTGGTGGAGAAGGCAAGACGTCAGAAACTTGATCCTGTTATCGGAAGAGATACGGAGATCAGAAACGTCATAAGGATCCTTTCCAGGAAGACCAAGAATAACCCGGTACTTATCGGTGAACCCGGTGTTGGTAAGACTGCAGTTGTAGAAGCCCTGGCCCAGAGAATAGCAAGCGGCGATGTGCCGACAGCGCTGAAGGACAAGAAGATCTTTTCCCTTGATATGGGAGCACTGGTGGCAGGTGCCAAGTACAGGGGTGAGTTCGAGGAGAGACTTAAGGCGGTTCTTGAGGATGTTAAGGGCTCTGATGGTGAGATTATTCTTTTCATCGACGAGCTTCATCTTATCGTTGGAGCAGGCAAGACCGACGGAGCAATGGACGCCGGCAATATGCTCAAGCCTATGCTGGCGAGGGGCGAGCTTCACTGTATCGGTGCCACAACCCTGAATGAGTACAGACAGTACATTGAGAAGGATGCGGCTTTGGAGAGACGTTTCCAGCCTGTAATGGTGGACGAGCCTACGGTTGAGGACACCATCAGTATCCTCAGAGGTCTCAAGGAGAGGTATGAGGTTTACCACGGCGTCAAGATTATGGACAGCGCCCTGGTGAGCGCAGCAGTTCTTTCAAACAGGTATATTTCCGACAGATTCCTGCCGGACAAGGCCATTGACCTGGTGGATGAGGCCTGCGCTCTTATCAAGACCGAGATGGATTCAATGCCTGCAGAGCTTGATGAGCTGAATCGTAAGATCATGCAGATGCAGATCGAGGAGGCAGCTCTTAAGAAGGAGGACGATTCTCTTAGCAAGGAAAGACTTGCCAATCTGCAAAAAGAGCTGGCGGAGCTTAAGGAAGAATTCGACACCAGAAAAGCTCAGTGGTCCAATGAAAAAGAAGCTGTGGACAAGCTGGCTGCAATGCGTGAGCAGATTGATACCATAAATTCAGAGATTGCCATCGCTCAGAGAAACGGCGATTATGAGAGAGCCGGAGAGCTTCAGTACGGCAAGCTCCCTGCCCTTAAGAAGCAGCTGGAAGAGGCTGAGGCCGCAGCAAGAGAGAAGGAGAGCGACGGAACTCTCGTGCATGAGAGAGTTTCAGATGAGGAGATTGCCGGCATTATCAGCAGATGGACAGGTATTCCTGTTAATAAGCTGACGGAGAGTGAGAGAAATAAGACTCTTCATCTTCCTGATGAGCTTCATCAGAGAGTGATCGGACAGGACGATGCGGTGGTCAAGGTTTCAGAAGCTATCATGAGATCCAAGGCCGGGATCAAGGATCCTACAAAGCCTATTGGTTCCTTCCTTTTCCTGGGACCTACCGGTGTTGGTAAGACGGAGCTGGCGAAGAGCCTTGCCCAGGCACTTTTTGACGATGAGAATAACATGGTCAGGATTGACATGAGTGAGTATATGGAGAAATACAGCGTGTCCCGTCTTATCGGTGCGCCTCCCGGATATGTTGGCTATGACGAGGGTGGTCAGCTTACTGAGGCAGTCAGGAGAAAACCTTATGCGGTAGTTCTTTTTGATGAGGTGGAAAAGGCACATCCTGATGTGTTCAATATTCTGCTTCAGGTGCTGGACGACGGACGTATCACAGATTCCCAGGGAAGAACCGTTGATTTCAAGAATACGATACTTATCATGACTTCCAATATCGGAGCCCAGTATCTGCTGGATGGAATAAGACCTGACGGCACCATCAGCGAAGAGGCAGAGAAAGAGACTCTGGAGGATCTTCGTGGCCACTTCAGACCTGAGTTCTTAAACCGTCTTGATGAGATAATCATGTTCAAGCCTCTTACCAAGGAGAATATCGGCGGAATCGTGGACCTTGTAATTGCAGATTTGAACAATAGACTGGCCGACAGGGAGATTGAGGTAAGATTGACGGATTCTGCCAAGGAATTTGTCATCGACAATGCCTATGACCCAATTTATGGTGCTCGTCCTCTTAAGAGATATATTCAGAAAAATGTGGAGACCCTGTCCGCTAAGCTGATACTTGAAGACAGAGTTCAGCCCCATGATGCCATCGAATTCACAGTGGAAGGTGACGAGCTCACCGCCAGAGCAGTGAAGGGATAAAATATAGCCGGAGTTGCCCGTGGAGGGAACTCCGGCTATTTTGCGCATAGCGGGTGATACGTAATATCACACTATTCATTGGCTGGAAGCTCTACCTTGAAGTACTTTACATTTGAAGTGAGTTCTTCGGCAATCTTCTGTAGTTCTTTTGCCTGACCAACAACTGATTCCATGTTTGTATCAAGCTGCATGAGTGATGCACTGGTCTCCTGAGTTGATGCGGCATTCTCTTCGGAAATGCTTGAAAGTGATTCAATAGAGTTCAGAATGTTTTCTTTGTCAGCGTTCATGGCTTCTACAAGATCAACGATCTGTCTGTTGCCATCCTCAGTCTCTTTCAGAAGCTGAAGCATCTGGTCAAAGGACGCACTCATTTGTGAAAGGGCAGAGGTCTCGCTGTTTATAGCTTCCTTGATAGCTTCCGTAAGCTCTTTATTCTTGTCTGAATAATCAGTGATGGTTGAAAGCATGTTGGTGATCTCACCTGCAAGACTGTTTGTGTCCCCGGCAAGATTCTTGATATTGTCGGCAACAACAGCAAAGCCCTTACCTGCTTCTCCGGCTCTGGCAGCCTCGATTGAAGCATTAAGCGCAAGAAGATTGGTCTGGCTTGCAATTGAAATGATAGATTCAGCGGCAGTAGTAATCTGTGCAACAACAGTTGCTGTCTCATTGACTGAATCGGCAACCTGTGTGGCCATGTTATCATTTTTCTGATCCTGGACACGGATCTGCTCAAGTTGTTCTTTGACCTTTTCGGACTCGGCGTATACCTGACGGCCTCTTTCAAGGTTGGAGTTGGCGGAATCAAGGACGTTGTCTACAGCAGATCCCATGTTTACTGTTACAGAAGATGTGCTCTGAACGTCTTCAGCCATGGATGTTGCACCTGTGGCCAAATCGGTAACAGCATTGCTGATATCAGCTGTGGTTTTCTGTGAATTTGAAATAGAGTCCTTTGCCAGTTCCGCTTTGGTATTTACTGAATCGGCGTGATCGATGACCTTTACAAGAGCATTCCTAAGGTCATGTCTCATAGACTCAAGGGCCTCAAGGATGGTCTGGAATTCTATGATCATACTGTCGGCATTGATCTTTGTAACAAAGTCGCCGCCTGAGATGTTTTTGACATCATCAGTCATTTTTCTTAAGGTCTTGATGATAGCAAGGATGATCATTATTGTTGCTACCAGCAGAAGTATAGCGATGACTATAAATACACAGGTATTTACTATTATGCTTCTGGTTGTTACAGCTGTACTCTGCTCCTTTTCATCAATTGCCCAGGCTTCTACGATATCTGTCATATCGCTGATAAAATCTCTTGTGGTGGAAAACTCCATATCGAAGGCCTCGATATCGCCTTCGTTGGTCTCCACACTGTACAGTGACTGCCATTTTTGAAACTGGCTGTCAAAGGATGAAAATAGCTGTGAAAAAGAGCTTCCGCTGTCAGTTTTGTAATCGTTATATAAGTCGCTTTTTGACTGGGCAAGTGCAGCGGCTTCAGCAACTCTGTCATAGACCTGTTTACAGTTATCATGGTAATCAGCAATGTACATCTGAATCATTTCAGGAGGCAGATACTGAATATAAGCGTTAAGGTGAATAGCGGCTGACTCAGCCTGATACAGATCTCTGTCTGCGTTGATCAGATTAGTGCTGATCGTATAGAGCATGTCGTAATACAGCTCTCCGTCCTGCTTTTCTATATTCTTCATTTTGTTGCTGCTTATGAAGATGCTTATTACAAGTGTCAGGACAAGCACAGCTGAGATGCCAATGAGTAGAACGCCTAATGGGGCCTTGAACCCGGAACCGTTTTTATGTTTCATGTTGAGACCTCCTTATCCAAATGCTACATATAATCTTGGATTTTATCCGATACTGTACAATTATTATATTGCTTTTGAAGTGCGGAAAAACATAAAAACGCTAGATTTTATACAATTTTAAGAAGAATACTGATGCTATGTGATATACGAAAATTCTTTATTTTTATACAAATTGATTGTGGGATTCATCGTATTCATAACCGATGGAATGGAGCTTTCCAGTGATCAAATCCAGTTCATCCCTGCTTATATCAAGACCGTCTGCGAGTGCTTCAAGACCTGTATAGTTGTCGCGAAGTTGAGTATTTATGTAACTTAATAAGATAACAGGGTCCTGTGGAATCATATATGCCTCCCATAAACATAAAAGAATTAATATGTGATATAATGGCTGACTAGCCATATAATGCTATTTTGCATTATAATTGTATTGGTGTCAAAGCAATCATAAATAAGAGTGCGGACATCAAATTTAGGAGATATGGATAATGAAAAAGATTTCACTTATTGTCCCATGCTATAACGAGCAGGAGGCACTCCCTATTTTTCACAAAGAAGTGACTTTAGTTATGCAGGGGCTTTCCCGGAAATATGATTATGAACTGATCTACATAAATGACGGATCCAAGGATAAGACTCTGGAAGTCTTAAAGGGGCTGGCTGAGAGTGATCCAAAGGCTACCTATCTCTCTTTTTCCAGAAACTTTGGAAAAGAGGCAGCGATGTATGCCGGATTTATCAATGCGAAGGGGGACTATGTAGCTGTAATGGACGCTGATATGCAGGATCCCCCAAGACTTATCCCGGATATGCTGGAGATTCTTGAAGGCGGAGAGTATGATTCTGTGGCCACAAGGAGAGTGAACCGTCAGGGTGAGCCGCCCATCAGAAGCTGGTTTGCAAGGCTCTTTTACAGGATCATCAATAAGATTTCCGATGCGGATATAGTGGACGGAGCAAGGGATTTCAGACTCATGAAGAGGGAAATGGTGGACGCCATTTGCTCGATGAGTGAGTACAACAGATTTTCAAAGGGTATCTTCGGATGGATCGGATTCAGAACCTACTGGCTTCCCTATGAGAATGTGGAGAGGGTTGCAGGAGAGACCAAGTGGAGCTTCTGGAAACTGCTCAAATACGCTATCGATGGAATCATCAATTTCTCTCAGGTGCCACTTTCCGTTGCATCCTGGGGTGGACTGTTAATGACTCTGCTTGCCATTCTGGCGCTGATCTTTATTGTCGTAAGGCGTCTTGTATTCGGAGATCCGGTTAATGGCTGGGCCTCCACCATTTGTATCGTGATCTTCATCGGCGGTATTCAGCTCTTTTCCATGGGTATCATGGGACAGTACATGGCCAAGACTTACATGGAGACCAAGAACAGACCTCACTACATTGTTGCTGAGACTAACAGAGAGGATGCAACAAAGATCAAGTAATTAAAAAACTATAAAAAGTACATCAATATGTTGATTTTGCGCACGCTTTCGACCACAGAATGTTGAAAGTGTGCGTTTTTTTGTTGTATAATTATCATAGATACGCGAAGGCTGCGGATGTGTAGCGCTTCGTAATCACGATAAATGCAATGAGGGGACTATGCAGGCATCAATAGATATTCACTGTCACATAATGCCGGGAGTTGACGATGGGTCGCCGGATGTGGAGACCAGTCTTAAGATGCTTAAGATTGCGGAAAAGAATGGCATAGAGCACATTATTTTAACGCCGCATCATAAGCCTATGCACCACAATGTGAGTCCGGATCACAACAAAAAGTACACCGCCGGACTACAGGAAATCGCTATCAAAAATGGCATTAATGTAAAACTATATTCTGGAAACGAAATTTACTATAGCGATGAAACCTTTGATGAACTTACAAGTGGCAGGATATGCACTTTGGCAGGATCGGATTACGCTCTAGTTGAGTTTCATCCGACTAATCCTTACAAAGCGATACATAACGCTATCTACCAGGTTCAGGCAGCAGGATTTATCCCTATTTTGGCACATGTAGAAAGATATAGCGATATGGTGTCCCATTCCTCATATGTTGAGGAATTGGTGGATATGGGGTGTTACATTCAGGTTAACGCCTCCAGCATCATGGGAAAATATGGATTTGGCATTTCCCATTTTACAAAAAAGCTTCTAAAGAACCGGCTGGTGCACTTCGTGGCAACGGATGCTCACGACACCGACAAAAGAGCGCCGCTCCTGGCGGACTGCAGAGACTTTATCAGTAAAAAGTTCGGCCAGGACTATTCAGACAGACTGCTGTGGAATAACCCCATGAGCGTTATAAGGGGTGAAATGATTTAAAAGTATTTAGGGGAACTTAATGAGAAACAGAGACGACGTATTGGAAATCAATCTAGGGGAACTGTTTGCAATCCTTATGGGGAGAGCCTTTCTGATCATCAGTGCCGGCGTGTTTTTTGCACTGGCAGGGCTGTTCCTTAGTAAGTTTGTGTTGGCGCCGGTGTTTGAGTCCACTACAAAAATCTACATCTTGAACAAAGAGGAAAACCAGACTGTCACATATTCGGATGTGCAGATTTCAACACAGCTGACCCAGGACTATGCTGAGCTTATCAAGTCCAGACGAGTTCTGGAGGAAGTTATACAAAGATTACATCTGATCGACACAGAATATGAGGATCTCTACAAGGTTCTTAGGGTAGAGACCCCTTCTGATACAAGAATCGTAGCCATCACGGTTAAGGACAAGGATCCGCTGATGGCAATGAAGATCGCCAACTGCATAAGAGAGGTTGCCAGTGAGCACATCACCGACGTTATGGATATCGATGCCATAAACATCGCGGAGACCGCCAATGTACCCACCACGAAGGCAAGCCCTTCGGTTGCTAAGTGGACGGTGATTGCGGGCTTTCTCGGAGCCGTGGTTGTGGCATTTTTCTCAATCCTTGGATACCTTTTGGATGACACCATCAAGAGCAATGACGACGTAGAGCGGTATCTGGGAGTAAGTACTCTGGCCCTGATCCCCATGATCACAGAGGAAAGCGAGAAAAAGAAGAAGTCCAAACCCAAGAAGACAAAGACAGCCTAGAGATTAACCGAGGTATTACGCAGTTCCAGTGAGCGAGCGGAGGTGTTATGCAGAGCGCGAAAATTCATTTTAGCCAATCTGAAAACAATTATCAGATAAAAGAGGCCTATAAGACCCTTCGAAGCAATATAGAGTTCAGCGGACAGAATGTAAAGGTGGTTTCTGTTACCAGCTGTACTCCCGGTGAGGGAAAGACCACCGTGGCCATGGCCCTTGCAAGAGCCTTTGCGGAGGCCGGGAAAAAGACCGTTCTGGTGGATGCTGATATGCGTAAATCAGTACTGGTGGGAAGATATAAGACCGGATCCGTTCGCCTGGGCCTTACCCACTGCCTTGTAGGACGAGAGAGGCTTTCCAGTGTTATCTGCGAGACAGATACGCCAAACCTCTATGTTATCTTCAGCGGTCCGGTTCCACCAAACCCCAGTGAGCTTTTGGGAGGCAGGATCTTTGGCAAGGCCATTGAAAACATGAAAAGCGTATTTGACTACGTGATCATAGATACGCCTCCTCTTGGAAGCGTTATCGATGCGGCGGTTGTGGCAAAACAGTGCGACGGAACGGTGATGGTGGTTGAGAGTAATGCCATCAGCTACAGATTCGCCCAGAGGGTTAAGGATCAGTTGGATAAAGCAGGAGCCAAGATACTGGGTGTGGTCCTTAACAAGGTTGATATTTCAGGTAAGGGTTATTACGGAAATTATGGCCATTACTATGGCAAATATTACGGAAAATACTACGGCAAGTACTATGGAAAGTACGGTGAGGACACAAGTAATGTTCCGAGCAGGCCTACAAAGGTGGTAGAGGCGGAGCCGGATGAGGATGATCTGGACGAGCTTAACTATCTGGCAGGAGTAATGAGAAAAGATTGAGACAGGCAAGCGCTATGCAGTGAATGCCTAAGCGGGGGAACCAGGTGAAAGGAAACATTTTAGGAATCTTTTTTACCATATTGAGCGGAGCTCTGATAGCCATGATCGTTTTAGCCTATGGCAGAAGCGATCGAATTGGCCCGGAGTTCAGATTTTCTGCTTTGAATCTTATCTATGACTCAGAGACTGAGGACAGCGATCTGATAACAGGTATAGCTGCCTATGACACCAGAGATGGGGACATGACCTCCAGGATCGTGGTGGAGAAGGTGGTTCTTAACAGGGACGCAGAGACCGCGGTTGTTTACTATGCAGTTGCGGATTACAGCGGAAATGTTACCAAGCAGTCCAGAGTTTTTGCAGCTGACATTGAGGATATAGACAAGGAAGGCGACCAGTCAGATGTTATTGAGGATGAACTGGAGAGCGTTCCGGCGTTTTATTTTGGAGACAACGCTGAGGAAGCCAGCACCGATGGCATCAGCGCAGACGAGGAAGAGGAAGAACAGTAGAGGTAGCACCCGGAGGCATTTTTATGGGCAAAGTCGGCAGGGTTCTCCTTGTGATCTGGGCCAGTCTTATGACTATTATAGCCGTGGGACTTACAGGTCTGGAGGCCATGAGGTTCTTTGGAAAATCGAATCTTGATTCAAAATCCGCCACAGTGGCCCCTGTGCTTGATCAGAGCACAGCTGAGGCCTCTACTTCTGATGCGCAGTACTGGGAAGACGACTGGATCCGCTACGACGGCAATGTTTACGACTACAATGAAGATATCACTACTTTCCTTGTGATGGGAATAGACAAGGACGATGAGGTGGTAAAAGAAGTACCGGAAGGCACAGACGGCGGACAGGCCGATGCTCTGTTTTTACTTGTGCTTAATCCAAGGCAAGAAACCATAAAGATAATCGGTATCAACAGAAATTCCATGACAGACATAGATGTTTATGACGAGTATGGAAGATATCAGACAACGGTCATCGGTCAGCTTTGCACCCAGCACGGCTTTGGAAACGGCATGGAGGAGTCCTGTGAATACCAGGTAAAGGCAGTGTCCAACATGTTTTACCAGCTTCCGATCCACGGGTATGCCGCCATAAACATGAGCGCCATTCCGATCATCAATGACATGGTGGGCGGAGTTGATGTAACAGTTTTGGAGGACCTTACAAAGGCAGATAAAAAGCTGGTTGAAGGCGAACAAGTTCATCTTGAGGGAAAAGATGCCCTTGTTTATGTCCATGACAGAGACATAAAGCTCTTTGGATCCAGTGACAGACGACTTGAACGCCAACGTCAGTACTTAAACGGCTTTATAAAAGCCGCAAGGGAAGCAGCGTCTGAGAATAACAACGCAGCCATTGAGATATTTACAGCCATAAGTGACAAAATGGTGACAAATATCACTGCGGACGAGATATCCTATCTGGCACCATATATGACAAGATTTTCCTTTGACGCCACGGATTTTAAGATGATAAACGGTGAAAACAAGAAGGTTGGCAAGTTTGAGGGCTTTTATGTGGATGAAAAAGACCTCTACAAGACAATAATAGATGTTTTTTATGAAAAAGTTGACAACGTGGGCTAAATAAATGAAAGGAATAAGCCGATATATAAGCATAGATATGAAAACAGTTAAAAGGCTTTTCGCGGGAATGTTAGTCCTGGTGCTGCTATGCGGATGCTCTGCACCTTGGGGAAAAAAGGATGAGGCCGGCGGAAATGATGGGGGAGAGTCATTTGTTGACTTTGAAAAATTAAGAGCTCAGAATGAAGATATTTTTGCCTGGATAAAAATTTCGGACACCAATATCGATTATCCGGTACTTCAGAGCAGCGACGGCGATGATTCTTTTTACCAGAATCACGACTTTCTGAAGAACGAGGACTACAGAGGGGCCATATATATTGAGGCTGCGAATCTGAAGGATATGTGCGATTTTAATGAGGTTTTGCACGGATCCTCCACATCGGACGGCACAATGTTTTCGCAGCTGGACAAGTTTCTGGACAAGGATTTTTTTGATGAACACCCCTATATCTATGTGTATATGGAGGGGAATACTCTTATATATTATGTTTTTGCCGCTTTTACAAGGGAAGATACAAGGCTCTTGGCGGAGTATGATTTTTCCTATGCCTCAGGATGCCAGGCTTTTCTTGATGAGATTTACAATGGCAAAAGTATGAACAAGCTCATAAGGGAAGGCTGGGAAAACCAGGTGCAGCCTGAGAATTTTGTGATAACCCTGACTACTAAGGATATGCTTTCAAGTAAACAGCTGGTGGTGGTTGGGTGTCTGGTTGGAGACGTAACAGGGCAGATTGACAGAGAAATTGACTATGGAGACCCTGAAGAATTCTATTAAACGGAATAAATAAACAGTGTGTAGTTCCAAAGAAATGTATGGAGGCATGGAAAGATGAAAAAGATTCTAGCTCTCATGATGGCAGGTGTATTGTTTGTGATTTCTCCTGTTGGCGTTCTGGCTACGGATGGCACCACAACGGGTTCTTCAACAGGATCTTCAGAAGGATCATCTACTTCAGGGACCCCTACGGGCTCATCGAGTTCATCTGCGAAGGACATCGTAGATTGGTTATATGAGAAGGTGAGAGAGGCAGAGAAGCAATTAGATACCAAGGTGGCAGAGTTAACTGCTAAGGAAGAAGAGTTGGATGCCAAGAAAGCGGAGCTTGCGGAGAAGGAAGCAGAGCTTGCTAGTCAGGGGGAGAAGATTTCCGGCCTGGAAGGTGACGTAGCCACTAAGACGGAAGAGATAAATGAGCTGAAAAATGATGTAATCAGCCTGCAGGAAGAGGTAAATACCAAGCAGGATGAGATATTGGAACTGAAAGATGATATATCGAGTCAGAAGGATACGATAACAGGCCTTAATGAGCAGGTTAAGAAACAGGCGGCGGAAATTGCTGTCCTTCAAAATGCTATCAAGGCTTCTGGCGGTGGTAGTAAATCAGGATCCTCACAATCAAGCCCGCCACCAAGATCCAATGGAAGAGCTCCATCAGGACCAAGCTCTACAGATACAAGAACTCAGGCGCTTATCAGAAACAATGCTGTCTCCTACGGAGGAAACATTGTAGCTCAGGGCGGACATGTGGAAATCAACGGCGGAAGAAGTAATGCTACTTTTTTGGTTGGTGCTCCTGACGGCGGAACAATGAATTCTGCATATTCCCTTGCTGCTTCAGTTCAGGGATCACTTATAAACTGTGTGATAGTAAGCTCGGCGGTGGCTTTCAGAACTGCTAAGGTTAATTTCTACATTACAGGCGTAAACATTGGTGACAACATTGCTGTATACCAGATTCAGGGCGGCAAATGGGTTCAGCTTCAGACAGCAGAGATCAGAAAAGATCATGTTGTTGTCAACATGTCACAGACCGGCGTTGTTGCCTTCGTAAGAGTACCGGTTCTTGCTACAGCTACACACTGATAGAATTGCATAGAGTACCTGAGGGTATTTGATATTAAGATACAAAGATATAGGGTCAGCCACGGAAATAGCGTGGTTGACCCTATTTGCATTCATAGACGTTATAGTGTATACTCTCTGAAGCGAAAATTTGTTATATGTTTTTAAGGAGAAAATAAAAATGAGTTTCACCA
>JAILMY010000007.1 GCA_024692165.1 Butyrivibrio sp.
AGAATCGTGCTTTTTTATTCTTTTTATTAAAGGATAATTAACCTATGGAAATTATACCTGTACAATCCATTTTTGAATATGTGCTGCAACTGATTCCTATCGGTGTTTTCTGGAAGGATAAAGAGCGAAGATTTCTGGGAGCAAATAAAATGTTCCTTGATTATTACGGTTTGTCTTCTGTAGATGAAATATTAGGAAAAACAGATGAGGATATGGGCTGGCATATTGATCCTGAGCCCTTTAAATCCATCGAACTTCGGGTTATCAACAACGGAGAAACCGTCAGCGAACAGCCCGGCCAGTGTATTGTAAAGGGAAATATCAGACTTATAAGGGCATCCAAAGCACCCCTTATTGTTGATGGAAAAATCGAAGGTCTGATCGGGTACTTCAGAGATGTCACAGAGGAAGTGGCTGAAAGAGACAGATTAAATGTTTTGTCTCAGACCGATGAACTTACAGGTCTGTTAAACAGAAGGGCCTATTCCGATATTTCCAGACAGTATGAGATCCAGTTTAAAAAAGAGGGTTCCGACTTTGTTCTGTACATGATCGACATCGATGAATTCAGGCTTGTAAACGATAACTATGGCCATGAATATGGCAACATGATACTGCAAGCTGCAGCCAAAAGCCTTGTACTTGTGGCCTCGGATAACAGCGTAGTATTCAGGTACGGCGGAGACGAGTTTGTAGTCCTCCATCAGTTCACTGATCTTGAGGAAGTCGGCAACCTGGAAAAGCGAATCTGTGCAGCTCTTGAGTCCCCAAGAAACATAGACGGCCTTAATATCAGGATAAAGGTCTCCGTAGGACATGCCCTATTTTCAGAAACCTACTATTTGTCAGATATGATTGAATATGCTGACAGACGAATGTATGACATGAAGCGTCACCACAAGCATAACCACCAAGTATAAATATACATAAATCAAGATTTAATAAAAAAGAGTAGCGCAAGCTACTCTTTAATTTTCGAACCCTGGTCCGAATCTAGTGGATTAGGCGGGAGTCGAACCCGCGTCCAAAAATTCATCCCCTGTCCTTCTACTATCATAGTCAATTATTCTGAGATTCTGCATCCCTGTTCCCTCATAGCCCCGGAAATTGACAACCAAGGCTAATCAGTAGCTTCATGATACGACCATAACCGCAAAGCTTAAGCTATGTCGTTTCCTACAAAGTTTGACGCCAGTTACTGAATGTGTAGGTGCACTCAGGCTGACGTGCCGCACTTAGGCAGCGTATGCTAAATTATCGTTAGCGTTTAATTTTAATTTGAGGTTTGACGCAACCGTCCTTCGGATAGCTTCTCCAGCTTCAAAATCCCTGTCGAAACCTTTACTAACCCTTATTAAATTATGTTGCTTTATGATTATATCGATTTATTTATTCTAAATCAATAGCCTGCTGGTTTAGTTTTTTAAAGCCGCCTCCGAACATTATCGAAGGCGGCTTTATACTATGCAAAAAAGATTTTAAGTGTAATGATCCGTATCATTTAAAGAACTTCATTTCCTTATTCAGTTCCTCTGCAATATCTTTAAGTGAATTTGCAGATCCTGCAAGTGTTGTAACAGTAGCAGAAAGTTCCTGCATGGATGCTCCTGTCTCCTCTGAAGAAGCTGCATTTTCCTCTGAAATTGCAGAAAGTGCACTCATAGTGTCAACAACAGCATTCTTAGAACTATCGCAGGTATCAGCGCCTTCGGAAATAAGCTGAACACCGCCAACCGTGCTTCCAATATCTTCAAGCATTCCATTTACAGCATCAAGTGTTTCTCCAAGTGCAATCTGCTGATCACTGTTTCCAAGCTTAACATCTTCAGCTGCCTTAACTGCGGCTTCACTCTGCTCAAGAAGTGACTCCATCTCCTTCTTGATATCATCAGCCATAGCCTTTGAATCTTCAGCCAGCTTACCGATTTCTTCAGCAACTACAGCAAAGCCCTTACCTGCTTCTCCGGCTCTTGCTGCTTCAATGCTGGCATTAAGAGAAAGAAGGTTGGTCTGGGTAGCAATGGAAGTAATTCCCTCAACCTTTTCATTTATATTATTAACAGCATCCTTAGTTGCTCCGATTGTTCTTGAAATATCATCAATCTTTGCTGTCATTTCAGCAGAAGAATCCTGAAGTGAAGTAAGAGATTTACTTGATATCTCAGATGCTTCCTTCATCTTCTGAGCAATGTTTGAAAGGTCTCCGGTAGAATTCTGAACATTGGCAACCGCATCCCCGATTCTTCCAACATTCTCAGATGCGCTCTGAATCTCATCAGCCTGCTGAGTTGCACCTGATGCAATTTCCTGAACAGCATTTGATACATCTTCCGCTGTCTGAGAAATCTGATTTGCCATATCTGAAAGCTCTTCAGAGGAAGTGCCCACGGCGGAAGCAGATTTTTTTATCTTACCCACAATATCGTCAAGTTTATCTATGACTGCATTTGTGGCTCTTGAAATAGCGCCAAATTCATCTTTTCTTGCAGTAAATTTCTCAACTTTTTCAAAACGTCCATCAGAAAGTGCTTCGTAGGATTTGCCAAGAGCTTCTATAGGCTTAGTAAAACTATTTGCCATAATAACAGAAATAATTATTGCAATAACTAAAAGTATTACGCCTACAATAATAACTATGATGGCAGATTGTCTGGCTGCTCCCATGATGGCATTTGCATCCTGACCTGTAACAACAATAAATCCTGAAACTGGTTCTTTGCTATAAGCCATGTAATTTGTGCCATATTGAGTTGATGACTTATAAAAACCGCTGTCTTTTCCGGAAGTATAAAACTCAGAAGTAGAAACATCGACTTCGTCATGCTGTCCTTCGCCAATCTCATACTGAGAATGAGCAGCAACCATGCCGGTTCTATCAACAACAAAGGCTGTTTCAGCTTTTGAAGCTAATATTTCATGAAGATTGTTTAGATTATAGTTTCTGTGAACGATACCGATTACTTTATCACCATCCTTTACCGGGGCGGCAAATGTAATCATTCTTCTGCCGTTTGTCTTACTGATGGTGATATTTGAAACATACTCTTTACCTGCTATGGCTTCCTTAAAATATTCACGTTCAGATACATCAATAAAATCACCTTTGCCTCTGGCCATCTGCATACCGGTAGCATCTGTAACTGATGTGTTCTCTCCATCATTAAGAACACCGTCGCAATCTAGAAGTGTATTCTGTACTGCATCGTATGGAATGCCGGCTTCACCTTTAACATATTCAATGACGGTAGGATTTCCTGCAATACTCCTTATCATATTCATGTTTGCGTCAATATTATTGACGAGTATGCTCTGAATATACCAGGCCTGCCATTCCTGAGAAACCTCAGCATCAGACATGGCCTTATTTGTCGATGTAACATAGCTGACAATAATAGCTACTAAAAGGGGAATAACCGTTACAAGTACCATGGTACCAATAAGCTTAGTCTTTATGCTATCCTTAAAGCTTATCCGGTGCTCATCTTTAGCCACTTTTTCTTTTAGATTCTTAGCCATCACAATCCTCCAATGAATAAAAAATATGCAATATAACATATACTTATACACTGAATATTATAATGCCTGTAATGACTAAAAACATCCGAAAATACAATATTTTATTTAAATTTCACTTTTACCTAAGGCTTACTTTATAGTCTCTTAAAGCCTCTCTCTGCTGATCTTTCTTGGCCATATCTGCTCTCTTATCGTAGAGCTTTTTACCTTTGGCAAGACCCACTTCTACCTTTACCTTGCCATTTTTGAAATAAACCTCGAGAGGAACCAGGGTATATCCCTGCACCATCTTCTGCTGATCCAGTTTTCTGATCTCTGCTTTATGCAAAAGAAGCTTCTTAACCCGCAAGGGATCTTTATTAAAGATATTTCCCTTTTCATAGGGGCTTACATTCATACCCATAATAAAAGCCTCGCCCTTATCAATACTGATCCAGGCCTCTTTGATACTGCACTTACCCTGACGGATTGACTTTACCTCAGTTCCAAACAGCTCAATTCCTGCCTCGTACTTCTCCTCGATAAAATAGTCGTGATATGCTTTTTTGTTGTTTGCTACTAGCTTTCTAGCCTTATCTTCTGCCATCTTTTTTACTTCCTTATGTCTGAAATATTTATATATATTCAGGTCGAATTCAAATATTATTTGCGCTTTCTGCCTTTCCCCTGTGCACTTCGCGTTGCCTTGCTGGTTGCAGACTTCTTGTACTTATGGACCTTGTACACCTTTCGTCCTGAAGATGCCTTTTTCTCCTGGCTTTCTGACCTGCTCTTCTTTGAGGAAATCTCTTTCTTTTTTCCCTTAGCTTTCTTTGGCTTTGGCTCGCCGGTTCTTGGATCAGGTTCATACTCAGAGAGATCTATCTGCTCTCCATTATAATCAACTACTCTGCCCTTTGCTTTCCTGCCCTTTGTCTTCCCGGAGCTTTCGCTATGAGTTTCTTCCGTTTCACTGTTCTGAGACATCTCGATTATCCTGCGAACCTTATTTGCCCTGTCCTGTGCAACCTTCCTTGCATCGGAATATACCACAAACTCATTGGATCCATAATCTTCATCTTCAAAAAGCTCAGGATTTGCCTCCTCAAACTCATCAAGAAGCCTGAAATCAATAGTTTTGGTAAGCCTGTCGGCTCCCACGACCCTTATGGTGACCTTCTGTCCAAGACAGTATTCCTTGCCAAAGCGTTCGCCCACAAGCTTCATAGCATTCTCATCATAGATATAAAAGTCATCTGTCATATTTACAGCTCTTATCATTCCCTCACAGGAATTATCAAGCTCCACAAACATGCCCCAGGCTGTAACACCTGAAATGATTCCTTCAAAGACCTCACCCACATGATTTTCCATATACTGAGCCTTTTTGAGCTTGTCGGTTTCCCTCTCAGCTTCCTCAGCTCTTCTCTCGGTTTCAGATGAATGTTTGGCTACCTCTTCAAGAATTTCCTCGTAATGAGCTGCCTTGGCTGCATTCATTCTTCCACGCAGATGATCTTTGATAATTCTG
>JAILMY010000063.1 GCA_024692165.1 Butyrivibrio sp.
GCGGCTCTGTCGCAGTAGCGGCTGACCTCCGTCAGGACATGGGTGGAAAGCATACAGGTGGTTCCCTGCTCCACATACTCTTTTATCAGTTCAAAAAAAGTGTTCTGCATCAAGGGATCCAGACCGCTGGTGGGCTCATCAAAGATAAAGAGCTTTGGTCTGTGCTGCATTGCGCAGATAATGGAAACCTTCTTTCTGTTTCCCAGGGACAGCTCCTTGATCTTCTTGGAGGTGTCAACCTTAAGGCGCTCGCAGAGCTTTCTTGCTTCCTCAGAGCAGTCCATCTTTCTGACATCTGCCGCATACTTAATGGTCTCTGCCACAGTCATGGATGGGTAAAAGAGTGCCTCGGAGGGCATGTAGCCCACATCTCTTAAGATCTTCTCGTGATCCTTTACGCTGTCCATTCCAAGAATATTTATCTCGCCCTCACTAAACTTCAGGAACCCCAGCATGGAACGGATCGTTGTGGACTTGCCCGCTCCGTTAGGACCAAGGAACCCGAATATCTCTCCCTCATTTACGTCAAAAGAAACATCGATGACGCCTCTTTTTTTTCCGTAGGACTTCGTCAGATTTCTTATACTGATAACACTTGCCATACACTTTCTCCTTTTGATAAACTCCCGGCGATGTCATGCCGGTCATATTTCATATTTCATATTTCATAATATTGAGAACTTAACTCATCTCTATGATTTGGTTTTATCAAAAAAAGAAAGCGGGAACAATAACTGTTCCCGCAAGTTGCACTTAAATCTCTGTATCCTGCACTTTTTTGTGCTCGGTTTTAAAAAGAGCCAGATCCTCATTTAACTGCTTGTCATCAATTCGTCTCTTGGATTTGTAAATAAAAAATACGCATACATAGCAGACAATAAGGTATGCTGCAAACCCTAAAGTCAGGGCTATCCTATGATCAAACCAATTAAAGACATAGGACAGAATGCTGTAAATCGCCGTACACAGCACTATTCCGAAAATCTCTTTTCCACCTAAGCTGTCTGCCTCATCAAAGTTCCACAGAAAATACACCTGTGCATATCCGATGAAATAGCAGGTAAAGATCATCTCCGTCATATGAAGAATACTGGCATCATAGATGTGGAGGCATATTCTGTACATGCAGTAAAAAAACAAAATGGCGAAAAAGTAAAGGCACGCCTTGAATTCAATTCCGATTTCCTTGGTGAGATATTTCTCCCAAAGGGTAGTTTTATTATTCTTCTTGTCGCTCATGATCATCTCACCTCCTCAAAATCCTTCTAAACTCTGAAGCATAGGTTCTGGAAATCAGAATGTGCTCCCCGGATTCCATCGTGGCATCTATTCGGTTGGAGGATAGGCTCTTTAGCCTGTCCACCTTCTCAATATTTATGATCATGGATTTACTGCATCTGAAAAATCTGTCGTCGTTAAGGTCCTGCATCAGCGTGGTCAGGGACCCGTCCAGCCTTACGACTTCCTTTTTTGTATAGGCAAAAACCTTATCGTCCACAGACTCAATATAAAGTATGCTCCCCGGTGAAACCGATACGGTCTCTCCGTCTTTTTTCCCAAAGAGCTTTGTGCCCTCGGTCCCCAGTGCATCTAAAATCCGCTGGATCTGCCGGGTCTTTTCCCTATACCTGACAATAACCTCGTCCTCACCGGACTCGATTTTCTGAATGTCTATTTTCATACGTTATCTCTCTGCCATCTCAAGGTCACGTTACAGTCCCCTAAATCGAAAACTTTTCTACATGATACCATATAACAGCTAGATTTGTGAAAGATCATTCAAATTCTTTGATTTCTGTCTTAATAAAGGAATCAAGAAGTTTTACATACTCATCCCTGGTGTACTTCGGTTCATAGTCTTCTACGACCTGTTTTGCTACTTTCGCATTGTCACGAAGAAACCTGTATGCTCCAATAGCAAACACTTTTGCAGTCTCGATATATGCAAGTTCTTCGTCAACTACATCAAAGTCATCACCATGGAATCTTCCTTCTATTCCACCTGTTCCAAAGCAATAAACAGGCTGAATATGCTGAACATCTCCAACATCTGTAGATCCGCCACTGAAGGAACCGGCATCATCAGCAACTTCTACTTCATATTTGCCATCAGCTGCGACCTTAGCAGCCTCCACCAGTTCTTCATGCGGAGGAGTTGGAAGAGTTGGAAGATATCCCGGCATCGTCTCAATCTCAACTGTAGCTCCAAGTGCCGCGCCGCCTGCATAGAATGCTCTGTCTGTCTTTTTAGCTGCATCGATGATTGCCTCTGCATTTCCGGCACGAACCAGGGTCTCAACGACTGCCTCTTCAGGGATTACATTCACAAGGTCTCCGCCTCTTGTAAGTATAGGATGAATCCTTACATGATCAGTATCTTTGAAGGTTTCCCTGTGATATCCCAGAGCTGCAAGCCCAAGAGAAGCTGCATTAAGTGCATTGATTCCTCTCTCAGGTGCTGCTGCCGCATGGGCTGACTTTCCGTGAATCTTTATAACCTTACTTACGAAGCCATTATTTGTCCTCTGGCTAAAGGTTATCTTGTCGCCGTTTCCACTGTGATGAGCAATTGAAAGATCGATATCATCAAAGGCTCCTATTCTGATAAGTTCACATTTTCCACCGCCGTATTTTATCTTTCCCTCATCCTTAAGTTTGTTTTTGAACTCAATTTCTCCATATTCCTCCGCCGGGACTGCGAAAAAAACCACCTGTCCATCCAGAGCCTTAGCCACTTCAGAATCTGATAAAGCAATGGCCGCTCCGGCTATTCCGGTAAGCTGGGCGTGATGTCCGCAGCAGTGAGCCCCCTGGGTTTCTTTATTAAAATGTGGATGCTTGGGGATTCTAAGAGCATCAAGTTCTCCGATAAGTGCAAGGCTTACATTTTCTTTTTTATCCTGATTAAGATAAGCCTTTACGCCCGTCACAGCATGTCCCGTAGTAACCTCAAGTCCAAGCCCCTTTGCAAGAGAAGCAAACTTATCAGCTGTTCTGAACTCCTTATAGCCAAGTTCGGCATGGTCATACACATCCCTGGCAAATTCAATAAGTTCTTCTCTGTGTGAGTCTATGATTTCAATTATTCTCTTCTCTACTTCGTCCATATTCCGTCCCCTTTTCCTTTAATATCAGTTATAGCTTGGAATTGACCATAATTCGTTATACTTAGGTCCGTTGTTTTCCTTTATCCAGTTAAGGAATTCTTCTGACTGATAGGCTTCTACGATGTCTTTTGCCCACTGAGAATTCGCATTGTCTGCATTTACTACAACCTGAAGCCAGAATTCATCAGAAAGATTCTCATTGAAAAGAGCTGTCGATGGATCGATACCTGCGTTATAAACAACACTTCCGGTGATAATGCCATAATCAAAGTCTCCAAGACTTGTAGCAATATATGAAGTCTGAAGCTCGTAAAACTCAAGATTAAGAGGATTTGACTCCACATCTTCTACCGAAGCTGTCGCAAAGTTTGTGCCTTCCTTAAGTGTGATCCATCCGATATCTTCAAGCATAACAAATGCTCTTGCTTGGTTTCCTGCATCCTGAGGGATAGCGATTACCTGACCTTCACCAATCTCTTCAAGAGATGCGTGTTTCTCAGAGAATACTGAAGCAGGAACTGTAGGAATCCTTGTAAGTGCTACAAGATTTCCACCTGACTGCTCATTATACGCCTTCATAAATGCCGAGTGCTGTTCAACTGATACATCTGCATCACCTGCTGTGATTGCTGCGTCAGCCTGGTTAAGATCGAGTTCTGATACTGTAAATGTATATCCCTTCTTCTCGAGGATAGGAATGATTGCTTCCTCAAAGAGCTCTGTGTATGGTCCAATGCCCTTTGCATATGTGATTTCTTTTTTATCCGAATCTGTTCCCTTGGCATCCGCCTTAGATGCTGAACCGCATCCTGTAAGCGCCATTGCTGCCAACACTCCAACAAGTGCTACTGCTGTGATTTTCTTTTCAAATGCTGATTTTTTCATATCTGTTTCCTCCGTTTTGTTTATTTTGAGCACATAATGCTAAGCTCCGTTTTATATTTCTTTTACTGATTTACCCTTGCCTTGATAGCAAGACTACTTCCCAGGCTCTGAATAATCTGGGTGATGATGATCAGGAATAATACCAGGCTGTACATAAGTTCAAAGTTAAATCTGTTGTATCCATAATTGAGAACAAGACTTCCTATACCACCACCTCCGATGTATCCTGCCATCGCGCTCGAACCGATAAGGCCAACTATTCCGGTTGTAAGGCTAAGGATGAGTGATCCTTTTGCTTCCGGAAGGATAAAGAAGAATACTAACTGGAAAGGTGTAGCTCCCATTGACTTTGCAGCTTCATAGATGCCTTTGCCTGTATCGAGAAGTGAATTCTCAATAAGTCTTGATAAAAGAGGCACTATGAAAATAGTAAGCGGAACAATTGCCGCTGTAGGTCCGATTCTCGTTCCGATGATTGCTTTTGTCAGCGGCATTACCGCAATCAGCAGTACTACAAATGGTGTGCTTCGAATTACATTTATCACTACATTTATCAAAGTGTAGATGACTCTGTTCTCGTAAAGACCGCCCTTTTTTGTGAATACAAGAGCTATACCAATAATGAATGCCAGAACTGTTCCAATCAGTAAAGAAATGCTCACCATGTATACCGTCTCATGAATCGCGGTGTATATCTTTTCCAATGGAATCCCCAAAAACTGTTCTATTTGTGCCATTTAACTCACCTCCCTCAGAAGTTCTTCGTCTCCGTCAAGTTCTTTATATCCGACTCCGTGTAATGTTAAGTACTGTTCCGCCTTTGCTATCTCTGTATCCGGCCCAACTATCTGAACTATATGTATTCCAAGAATCCTTTCCTGAATTTCACTGATATTTGCAAAAAGAATATTTGTCTCAATATCAAACTTCTTATTAACCTGTGCTATTACTGACTCTGTGCTGTCTGAGCTCAAAAACTTAAGTCTAAGTAATTTCCAATTTCTCTTATCTTCGTATACGCTCTTTAGAAGAAGTTCCGGAACCTCATCCTGGATAACCGTCTTAACAAAGTTCTTTGTGATCTCTTCCTGAGGTTCACTGAAGATATCAATTACATTGCCCTGTTCAACTATTTGTCCGTTCTCCATAACCGCTACGTGATTGCAGATGCTGGATATTACGTTCATCTCATGTGTAACAATTACTATGGTGATGTTCAGCTCTCTGTTAATCTTTTTAAGTAGAGCCAGGATTGAATCCGTTGTCTTAGGATCAAGTGCACTTGTTGCCTCATCACTAAGAAGAATTGATGGTTCAGTTGCCAGTGCTCTCGCTATACCAATTCTCTGTTTCTGTCCTCCCGAAAGCTTACTTGGATAAACATCTCTTTTATCTTCGAGTTCTACAAACTTTAGGATTTTGTTTACCTTTTCTTCTATCTCGTTCTTAGGCGTATGCTTAAGCTTAAGAGGAAGAGCAACATTTTCATAAACTGTCTTTGTCTCTAAAAGATTGAACTGCTGAAATATCATTCCGATGGTCTTTCGCTTTGCCCTTAGTTCTTTTGCACTAAGGCTGTAGATATCATCGCCATCTACTATCACCTTTCCTGATGTTGGTTTTTCAAGTGCATTGATGGTTCTGAGAAGTGTACTCTTACCTGCTCCGGAAAAACCAATGATTCCAAATATATCTCCTGTCTGTATTTCCAGATTTATATTTTGAAGAGCGTTAACCGTATTTTTCTTCTGTGTAAAAACCTTGTTGATGTTTTCAAACTTTATCATCACTGTCTCCTCCTTGCTTACTGGTTTTGTGGTATATAAGGATGCTAACACAAGACCTCTAAGAGCAAAATCAACTAAATCTTTTAGCTGTGTATAAAGAATTGTTAATGCTGTATAAATGCTAAGCCAGGATTGGGGCGAGCTTTTCGTAAACTGTATCTGCAAAGATCCTGTGACCTTCCTCGTCCATATGCTCATCGTCGATATCGCTGGCTTTTACATAATCTGAAGCTGCCAGGAATTTTGTTCCATGCTTTCTGGCGATGGTCCTATAGATCTCTTTCAGCTCTTTACTTTTTTCTACTGATTCACTGTCAAACTCCGGATCTTTTTCCGGCTTCCATACCTCTTCTCCAAGGCTTATGGGTGATACCAGTAAGATGTTGTCAGCACTTATATGTTTCTCAAGCTCGTTCAAACATCGCTCGATTCCTTTTCCAATGGTGTGCGCCGACACGTTGTAGCTGGTCTTACAATCGTTGGTCCCAAGCATCAGGATTACCGCATCCAGTGGATAGTGGCTCTCGGTAATATATTCAAGAGAGCTTACTCCCTTTCTTCCGGGTCTGAGCTCATCCTCAAATACCGTAGTCCTTCCACAGAGCCCTTCTTCTACAATTCTGACTTCATCATCGTATTTTTCCTGCAGAAGACTTGTCCATCTCACTTTCCATGGGTATCTTTGCTGAGGATATGTTCCGGGAATCAATCCCCAGGTATTCGAATCTCCAAATGCAAGTATCTGTCTCATGTCTATTCCCTCATATGAACTTAGATTATTCTCATAGATTTCCGGGTAACAAAAAAACTAATATTGTAAAGCTTTTGATTCATTCACGAATCTCTTCGCTTCACAATATTAGTTTATGTTCGCTTCTTTCCCATGTAAAAGATATAGAACTTATCGCCAGATATAAGCTAAGCTATATCACCCCAAAAGCCTGTCAAACTCCTGGATCAGGTCGTCTATGGCCTCGATTCCCACAGAAAGTCTCAGTATTCTGTCACTTATTCCGTTCTTATCAAGAAGCTCCTTTGGAACATCTGCGTGGGTCTGGGTGATCGGGTAAGTGATCAGGGTCTCTGTTCCGCCAAGGCTCTCGGCAAAGTAGATAAGCTCCACATTATTCAGGATCGACTCCACCAGCTCCTCTGATTCAACCTCAAAGGTAATCATTGCTCCAAAGCCCCGAGCCTGCTTCTTCATGATATCGTAACCGGGATGCTCAGGTAGTCCAGGATAGATTACTCTTGTAACATTCTTCTTGGTCTTTAAATGTTCAGCAAGCTTACGTGCATTATCAGAAGACCTGTCCATTCTGATGGCAAGAGTTCTGATTCCCCGAAGCAGAAGCCAGCTGTCAAATGGACCAAGGCCTGCACCGGTGGTCTTGTAGATGAACCTGAGCTTTTCATCCAGTGCCTTATCCTTAACAATAACGAAGCCACCGATGGTATCGTGATGTCCTCCCAGAAACTTGGTTCCGGAGTGAAGAACAATATCAGCCCCAAAATCAATGGGATTCTGATAGTAGGGAGACAAAAAGGTATTGTCCACAATGAGGATTGCACCCTTTTCATGGGTCTTCTTTGCAACAGCCTCAATGTCAGAGACGTTCATCATGGGATTGGTTGGAGTCTCCAGATATACAGCCTTTGTATTCTCCTTAATGAGAAGGCTCACATCTTCTTTGGAAAGATCCGCAGTAGAAAACTCCAGACCATTCTTCTTGCTGATCTCGTTAAAAAGTCTGACACTGCCGCCGTAAAGGTCAGCGTCGATAATGAAATGGTCCCCGGGCTTAAAAAGCTCCATCACAGTGGCAATAGCTGCCATTCCACTGGAAAAAGCCAGTGCATCAATTCCGTGCTCAAGCTTTGCCACCACATACTCAAGCTGCTGCCTTGTGGGATTCTGCATCCTGGTGTAATCAAAGCCAGTGCTCTCCCCAAGCCCTCTGTGGGCAAAAGTGGCGGACTGATATATGGGAAAGCTCAGGGCTCCCCACTGATCCGCAATGCTGCTGTCAGAAAGCTGACATATGGTCTCAACCTTGTACCTACAGTCACAGTCAGCCTTGTTTTCCTCTTTACTCATACGCTAGGTCTCCTCATCACGCTAAATTTCGCTTTTTTCAAAATATCTATGACCAAAAATGTCCATGATCATTTCAAATCATCAATTCTTGCCTCTAATGGCCTCATAGAGCCTGTTCATGGCAAGCTCCACAGTGGCTCTGGGGCATGCTAAATTGATCCTTTCAAAAAGAGCTGTCTCTCTGCCAAAGATAACACCGGCATCCAGCCACAATCTGGCTTTTTCCAGAACAATTTCCTTAAGTTCCTTCTGATCCCCTGTAACGCCAGAAAAATCAAGCCACACCAGGTAAGTCCCTTCCGGCTCCACAAGCTTTACCTCCGGAAGCTTCTCCTTAATGAAATCTCTGATGTACGAAAGATTCCCAGCCAGATACTCCAAAAGCTCATCCAGCCACTCTTCTCCTTTTTCGTAGACCGCCTTTGTGGCCACCAGCCCCAGGATATTGCTCTGGCTGTAGCCCGCTGCTTCATTCTCGTGCCTGAATATATCCCTTACTTCTTTATTGGGGATTATTATATTGGCCACCTGAAGTCCTGCGATATTGAAGGTCTTGCTGGCTGAAGTTCCAAGTATGAACTTTTCCTTGTACTTGTCATCCAGGGCGGCAAAAGAAACATGTTCATGGCCACTGTAGATAAAATCAAAATGGATCTCATCGGAAAAGACGTAGACTCCGTGCCTGTAGCAGATGTCAGCAAGTCTTTCCAGTTCATCTCTTCTCCATACTCTTCCCACAGGATTGTGAGGGCTGCAAAGAAGGAACAATTTCACATCATTATCCACAATCTTTTTCTCAAAGTCCTCAAAATCAATGGAGTACTTGCCATCCCTGTACACAAGCTGGTTGTTCACTACCACCCTTTTATTTATCTCGATCATCTCCGAAAAAGGATAGTACACCGGCTGCTGAATAAGCACGTGGTCTCCGGGCTCTGTAAGCGCTCTGATTGCCGTAGCTATACCATACACAACCCCCGGAACTACTGTATTCCACTGATCCTCTATGGTTATGCCATGGCGGCGCTCAAGCCACCCTCTCAGGGCAGCCTTATAATCCTCCTTGGGATCCGTATAGCCAAATATCCCGTGACGAACTCTTTCTTCTATATCCGAAAGAATCTCATCCGGGAGTTTGAAATCCATATCTGCCACCCAAAGTGGAAGAAGGTCATCCCTGTTTTTCCTCTCGAGACCGAAGTCCCACTTTAAACAGCTTGTATTTTTCCTGTCTACTACGGTATCAAAATTGTATTTTCCCATATCAGCCCTTATTATGTTTATCTGTTTTTTCGTAAAAAGCGATTATCTTTTCAATGACGGGGTCTATGGCCTCCTCCATATCAAATATGGAGATGCCACGGCTGTTAAGATCTTTCCTGACTCTGAATCCAATCTCGGAACAGATAACGGCTCTGCAGTCAGAAAGCTTTTCAGATTTTACCAGTGCTCTTCCGCCGCACTTCATACCTCCGTCATCCTTTGGAAGTTCCTCTTTTCTGACGGTTACGTCACGCTTTTCAATAACTTTGAATTGTCCGTTTTCATCCACTTCGTAGATGGTAAAAAGATCGCAGATTCCAAAGCCCTGATCGATATTAACTCCATCAGATGTCGCCACCGCTATATTGTAACTCATATTTCTCCTTAAACAAATAAATATCCTGCCGCCGGCAGCAATTTCATTTTCATCAGATCACGTAGTTGTCCATCGGAATGATTCTGGACAGGAACTGTTTTGTTCTCTCTTCCTTTGGTCTATAGAAGATTTCATCGGGAGTTCCCTCCTCAACCACTACTCCGTCTGCCATGAAGATAACCTTATTGGCCACGTCCTCAGCAAAAGACATTTCGTGGGTCACTACGATCATGGTAATATCCTCTTTTGCAAGCTTCTTTATTACTTTAAGGACATCTCCCACCAGCTCAGGATCCAGAGCAGATGTAGGTTCGTCAAAAAGGATAATGTCGGGAGATACTGCAACAGCTCTTGCTATTCCAACTCTTTGCTGCATTCCTCCTGAGAGTTTTGATGGATAATAATCAGCATATTCCAGCATTCCCACCTTTTCAAGGGCAGCTCTTGCCTTTTCCTCTGCTTCTGCCTTTGGAACCTTCCTTCCAACTATCAGGCCCTCTGTGACATTCTGAAGAACAGTCTTGTTATTAAAGAGGCAGTAATTCTGGAATACAAAAGCTGTGTTTTTCCTGATGAAATTTACATCCTTCTTTCCTGCCTTCTTCATATCGTAGGTCTTTCCGTCAAAGATCATGGTGCCGGAATCGGCCCTCTCCAGGAAATTGATAGTACGAAGAAGCGTTGTTTTTCCTGAACCACTGGGTCCAAGGATTACCACCACATCCCCCTTGTTTACATTTATATCCACGCCCTTTAATATCTTATTTTTGCCAAAGGACTTTTTTACATTCTTAAGTTCCAGCATATTTATGAACCCTCTTTTCCAGTATTTTGAAGATCAGCTCAATGGTCAGATTCAAAGTGATATACATGACCGCGATCACAAGATATGCTTCCACATAGGTTGTATGCTTTGCACCTTCAGTCTTTGCTATTGCTGTTATATCAAACACCGACATGGCAAAAACCAGTGATGTCATCTTTACCAGACCTGTAACGTTGTTACAAAGTACCGGAAGAACCTTGGCAAGAGCCTGGGGAATTACGATTCTGTAATATCCTTGAAAGGTGGTAAGGCCCACTGACTTGGCTGCCTCCAGCTGACCCTTGTCTATGGCTGAAAGGCCACCCCTGAAGCACTCTGACATGATAGCTATGTAGGTAGTACTCAGAATAAAATAGGCATAGGTCAGACCCTTAATTCCGTATACATCTATTCCGCTGCCTTTATCCTGAAAGTATTTCATTATGACAACGGGAAAAGCATTGTAGAGAAGATATATCTGTACCATTGCCGGAGTTCCTCTGACAAAGGAAACATAAACCGAAAGAATCTTTGACAGCACGCCTTCCTTACCCATCCTGACGATGGCAACCAGAAAGCCAATGGGAATAGAGAACAATAGTACCACCAACACCAGCTTGAAAGTAACGGGAACACCGGCAAGTACCGCTATAAATGTATTTCTGATAAAGTTAAAATCCAGCTTCAAATGTCCTCACCTTCCTATCTTCCAAATGATACCCGTTTCTCGATAAGTTTAAGTGCTCTCTCCAGTATGATGGAGCTAAACCAGTAGATAAGTGCCAGTGCCACATAGATTTCCAGAATATAATTGCTGTAGGAGTTCTGGTTAAGGGAATTGGCTTTTCCAAAAACATCCACAAGACCGATGGTAAATCCAAGGCTTCCTTCCTTGATCAGATAGATCACGATGTTTCCGATACTGGGAAGGGCTACGTAGATCATCTGTGGTATAACTATCCGGATCATTGCCTGTACAGGCAATAACCCGGTAGAAATAGCTGCTTCATACTGACCTTTATCAATTGATATATATGCACTTCGGATGACCTCCGACAAAGAAACCATGCTCAGAATAGAAATAGTGATGATAACATACAGTATCTTTTCCTCATTCTGGATATCGATGCCAAACAGATTAAGAACAAGCTGCGGCAGTCCGTAGTATACCAGGAAAAGAAGTACCACAGGAGGCACAGATCTGAAGATCGCTGTATATACTACTCCAAAATATTTGAGCACTTTATTCTTCTGCAGTTTAAATGTCGCCAGAATACTTCCGAATATCAGTCCGAATAAAAGGGAAAGACCGGCGTATTCTATGGTCACTTTCAAGTAGGGTAATATTTTAAAAAAATATTTAAACAAGTATTGTATCTGAAAGCGCATATGAATTCCTCATTATTCCACGTGTGTTCTTGATGAGAGATTTCCTCTGTTAAATGCGTAGGAATAGATTTTCTCTATGAGACGAAGACCTCCGTTATATCCCACATAGGAAGAGTTTGTAATGATCTCGGCACTGATTGGAAGGCTAAGATGCAGGAAAAAGTTGTTGGTATCCTTAGCTATGCATCTTTCCCAGTAGCTGCCGCAGATCAGAGCCTTCTTACTCTTACCAAGCTTTTTATCAATGTCTCTGGTGATAAGTCCGCCGTCTGCCTGGAACTGCAGCGTATCTGCATATTCTTCACCCACTGCTTTATAGGCCTCTTTTACCAGATCAGCCTTTTCGCTGGAAGGATCATCATTTACATATACTCCGTATGGGATGAATCCAAGCTCATTTACAAGATAATCTGTAATGCCCACAGCATATGTAGAATCGGCTGCAACGTAGAGCTCGTAAGGAAGAACGTTCCTCTGCTCTGCAACGAAATCGGAAAAAGAGATAAAGTAGTCATAGTATCTCTTCTCTTCCTTTTTGATCACCTTCTCAACTGTCTGCTCGTCAACGCCAACTTCCTTACCTATTGTTCTAAGGAACTTGCTTGTAGCCTTAGCTCCCATTGGAAGTACAGGATAATGAATGTAAGGAGTTCCGTATTTTTTCTCCAGATGCTTTACAATTTCAAGGCCAACCCATGGGGAAACCAGGATGTTGTATTCGGCATTCGGAATCTCTTTCCACTCAGCTACGCCTTCGCTGCCGTAGCCAAATAATACGTTAACAGTTAATCCAAGCTTTTCCAGAAGACTCTTAAGCTCCTCCAGATCGCCTCTCCAGAAAGGATCCTGGAAGGGAACCACTGTCCAAAGGTTTACTAACCCTTTCTTTACTGAGGGCTCGACTTTTCCCACGTACTGATCCACGATGGCGTTTACTACCAGCTCGTGTCCGATGTAGTTGTTACCCTTAAAGCCTGCTGTATCAACACCCACAACCGGTTCACCATCTCTTGCAAAGGTAGATGCAACCTGAGCTGTATCATCACCGATGATACCTGCTGTACAGCCTGAGAGAGCCACAAACAGGTCTCCCTTAAGCACTTTAAGGGCTCCGTCGATAACCTGCTCTAAGTTTTTCTCTCCGCCGAAAACGACCTCTTTCTCACCTGCATTTGTACAGGAGATGTGTGTTCTTCCGGCATATCCTTCACCCTGAAGTCCTGACTGAAAAGCGGCAAAGCCTGCTGCCTTTGATGCGCATCCCGGACCTGCGTGTATTACAGGAATGCCCCCGGGAATAGCAAGAACTGTCTGCTGTGCTGCCAATGCGCAGGAAAATCTGGGCTTTTCTATAAGTGAACTCATGCTTTTTTATTTCCCTTCTCGTAGTAAAATGGATCATCCTGCTCATTAAGCCACCAGTCTGTATAAGGAAGAGTGGTGTGTTCTGCCACATTCTGGATGAATTTTCTTGTGATAAAGGATTCCCAAAGTCTGTTGCCCAGGCGGATTACTCCGTCGTATCCAACAGTGTAGTTGGCATCACCTTCAAATATTGTAGGAATACCAAGCTTATATCCAAGCTCTGTCAGACCCTGATGACGAATGATCAGGAAATCCGGATTAACCTTCTTGACCAGCTTTACAAGCTGATAGGGCTGTTTGTTGCAGACTGTGAAGTTGTCGATCTCTCCGGCGCTCTTTACCAGTTCTCCCAAAGTGTTGATCTCATCTGAGTCAGATTTCTGATCGTGATGAAGAGCACTGATACCGGCAATCTTAAGACCCAGATCCTTGACCGCGTTGGCAAGGTTGTGAGTGTAGGCATCTCCGGCGATGATATATACGCTCTTTCCTTCGAGCTTTTCCTTCAGTCCCTTGAGATCCTCTTCGATTCTCTCATGTTCTTTTGCTATGACATCCTCAACCAGATCTGTTCTGTTTGTAAGCCTTGCAATCTCCCTGAGCCACTCATCTGTCCAGTTGATACCGTAGGGTGCAGGGGCCTTAACCTCCGGAACACCGTACTCCTGCTCAAGGCCGTGTGAGATGTATGTAGCAAGGGTTTCGCAGATCTGAGCTGAGCAGGCTGCCTCTGATAAAGCCTCCAGCTGCTGCTTGGTTGCCAGCGGAACCATGTAGTTGGTACGAAGATTAAGCTTTGCCAAAAGAGGAGTAAAGGTATCTGTTCCCTCAAAGTTGAAGATGTTAACAAGATCGTCCTGTCTCTTCTTTGGAGCTTTAACGATATATTTCAAAATTCCGTGGAAGGTTGCATCAAAACCTGTGGACCAGACCTTAGACTTGAAGCCCTCACAGCTTATTGGTACAACGGTCTTATCCAGTTCGTCAGCACACTCTTCACATACACTCTGTACATCATCTCCGATAATTCCGGAAGCACAGGATGTGGTAACAAAAATTACGGAAGGATTCTGTCTCTTATTGATCTCATAGATAGCTTTCCTTAGCTTCTCTGCTCCGCCATACACAGTGTCCTTTTCCTGGATATTTGTGCAGATGGTGGAGTTGTTGAAATCTCCAAGGCCTCTTGCCGCACTTACTGCCTTTCCGGCATTATCCCTGACAGCATCTCCTGCAAAGCATCCTATTGGCGCATGGGCAACTACTGCTCCGCCCCTTACAAAGGAAGCCATGGATGTTGCACAGCCCTCCTGACAGTCACTGCACTGTCCGTATAATCGGCCAAGGCACTTGATCTCGCCCTTATTTGATTTATCCAAAAGGTCCGAGGCACTTCCGTTATAACTTAATATTGCATTTAATCGTCTCTCTCTGATCTCCGGAGACGGTAATGATAAGTTTATGGCCATGGTGTTCTCACTTTCTCTTTTTCCAATTCCAAATAATTTATGTGATCATTCAGTCAGATTCTTGATATCTGAATCGAATACGTCATATCCGAAGAATTCTGTAGAAACCTTTGATGCTGTACCGTCTGCCTTGATCTCCTTAAGTGCTGCATCATATGCATCAAGGAATTCCTGTGATACTGCATCCTTATCAAAGAGGTTGTAAACACCTACTATCTGAACAGGGAGCCAAGCAAGATCGTCAACATACTCGTGATATGCGCCGTCCTCATTCTGGAAGTTGTTGAGCCATGTGGAGTAGAGGCAAAGACCGATATCATATCTTCCGGTAGGAATCCAAGCCTGAACATCGCTGTTGGTATTCTCTGATGAATAGTCGAATACAATCTGATTGTCAGGATTCTGCTCGTTGTAAACCTCTACAGGATATGTAAGTCCGTTACCTGCCTGCATTGGGTAAAAAGTATATCCGTGCTCCTTCTGAGCCTGTGCAACCTTAGAGAAATCTGTAAGATCGGAGAGTTCCTTCTTTACAAGGATTCCGATGTAGCTGGCGCAGATATTTTCCTTTGGAATAGCATATTTTTCAATTCTCTCTGCTGTAAGGAAGCAGTTCGCTTCGCCGCCCTGATAGTTTCCTGTGTCCAAGCCTACAAATACGTCATCAAAACTGGTACCTACAAGTTCAAACTCATAATCGTCAAGCTTTTCATCCACCAGCCTTAAAAGCTCTACTGTGGATCCTGTAATATTGTCATCCTCATCCAGATAGCTGTTCTTTCCGGATACTGATACATTGACACCGATACGAAGCTTAGTTGCTCCTGAATCTGATGCGCTTGCCTTTGAACTTGCTGATCCGCATCCTGCTGCTGAAACCATAAGTGCTGCCACTGACGCTACCGCTAATACTTTACGCAAAATCTCTTTTCTCATAATCTTCTCCTCCATTGTTCAGTGTTTTGAATGTTTTTGCCTTTAGTGCCTGTATACTTCCATTTTTATAAAACCTGAGGGAGCAATTGTCCGCATGGATCCTGCTGCTAAAGGGATAAAAGGGGATAATTTTCTTTTCATTTATAAAAACAACAGTGTCTGCAGAAGGTTCTATGCTTTCAAGCTCCCCGCTTTCATAAAAAGAAGCTCCAAGATTAGTTTTAACTTCTCCATATCTTGTCATGAAGGAGATCGTCGTCTGAGGCCAGATGGTGATGCTCTTTACTTTCCCCGAAGGATAGAAAAAGATGCATCTGGGATGGCATTTTATCTTTTTATCTGCCACCGGAATCTCCACTTCCCTGCTTAAAGTAAACTCATCATCTTCACCCCAGAAGGCTGACAGCTTTCCATATAGTGGAAAGAGCCTTTTAATACTGCCGTCCTCGTAAAATGTTATGAGCTCTGCGTCCATTTTCCCTATAGGAGTATCTACCAACGTTCTGTCATTTAAGTAGATATTTGATATCACGCCGTTTTCGTAAAACTCACAGGCGTTTCTGTATCTTTTCCTGATGCTGTAATCCGAATCATGGGAAGGGATCAGGTCTCCGCAGCTTGTCCTTATGATTTCTTCGTGGTCAAACATGCATGCCACGAGGTTTCCTTTTTGATCAAACTCTTCATGAATAATGTTTTTCATATCAGATATGGTAGTCTACTACGTTGTCGAAGAGACCGAACTCGCTAAGGATCTCTTCAAGTCTGTCCTGTGTCATTGGTGTCGGTATAGCGAAATCTTCGTTGTCGATAACTGCCTGGGCGAGATTTCTGTATTCCTGAGCCTGATTTGCACCTGGGTCAAATTCTATAACTGTCTGCTTGTGAATCTCGGCTCTCTGTACAGTGTTGTCTCTTGGAACGAAGTAAAGAAGTTTTGTGCCAAGTTCCTTTGAGAAGGCTCTTAAAAGATCCAGCTCTCTGTCTACGTTACGGCTGTTGCAGATGATACCACCAAGTCTTACACCGCCCTTGTTTGCGTACTTTGCAATACCTTTACTGATGTTGTTGGCTGCATAAAGAGCCATCATCTCGCCGCTGGCTACGATATAGATTTCCTGAGCCTTGCCCTCACGGATCGGCATTGCGAAACCGCCACATACAACGTCTCCGAGGACGTCATAGAAAACGAAATCAAGATCTTCGGTATAAGCTCCCTGAGCTTCCAGAAGGCCTATGGAAGTGATGATACCTCTTCCCGCACATCCTACGCCTGGTTCCGGACCACCGGATTCAACGCACTTTGTACCCTTGTAGCCGATCTTAATGATCTTCTCAACGCTGACATCATCTCCCTCTTCACGAAGGGTATCAAGAACTGTCTTTTGTGCAAGACCTCCTAAAAGAAGTCTTGTGGAATCTGCCTTAGGATCACATCCTACAACCATTACTTTTTTTCCAAGTTCTGCCAGTCCTGCTGTCAGGTTCTGTGTTGTCGTCGATTTACCGATTCCACCTTTTCCGTAAATCGCGATCTGTCTTAAATCGCCCATTTTTCAAATCTCCTCTTTTTTCATTTTTTGTATAAACCCTGCTTTTTCCGCCAATTTTGGCTATAAAAAAGGAAGGTCCACTCATAATCCCATTCAAATAACAATAATGAGATAAAAGTGAACCTCCGGTTTTCCGGTCGGTAATCTGTATGCTAGAATTACGACTAAATTATTTGTTTTTTATTGGTGAGATAAGGAAAGTTCCTTATCAATTTGCAAACAAAGGTGTTGAGAGATATCTGTCACCTGAGTCAGGAAGAAGAACTACGATGTTTTTGCCCTTATACTCTTCTCTCTGTCCAACGATGCTTGCTGCCTTAAGAGCTGCACCGGATGAGATTCCTACAAGGATTCCCTCTGAAAGTGCAAACTCACGGCCTTCCTTAAATGCATCGTCGTTGTCGATGGCGATTACTTCGTCATAAACCTTAGTATTAAGAACGTCAGGAACAAATCCTGCGCCGATACCCTGAATCTTGTGTGCTCCGGCTGTTCCCTTTGAAAGAACCGGGCTGGTTGCAGGCTCAACAGCGATAACCTTGACATCAGGATTCTTCTCCTTGAGGTACTCGCCTACACCTGTGATTGTTCCGCCTGTACCTACACCTGCGATGAATACATCAACCTTTCCGTCTGTCTGCTCCCAGATCTCAGGGCCTGTGGTTGCTTTATGAATTGCAGGGTTTGCAGGATTTACAAACTGTCCCAGGATGATAGCTCCGTCAATTTCCTTCTCCAGCTCCTCTGCCTTCTCGATAGCACCCTTCATTCCCTTGGCTCCCTCTGTGAGAACGATCTCTGCGCCGTAGGCCTTAAGAAGTGTTCTTCTCTCTACGCTCATGGTATCAGGAAGAGTAAGGATTGCTCTGTATCCCTTTGCTGCTGCTACAGCTGCAAGACCGATACCTGTGTTTCCTGAAGTTGGCTCGATGATTGTTGCACCGGGTTTGATCTTTCCTGTCTTCTCTGCTTCCTCGATCATGTTAAGGGCTACTCTGTCCTTTACTGATCCTGCAGGATTGAGGTACTCCAGCTTTGCCAGGATTGTTGCTCCTGTAATTCCTGCTCTCTTGCTGTAGCCGTTAAGCTTAAGAAGAGGTGTATTTCCTATAAGTTCAATTGCGCTTTCTTTAATGTTTGCCATATTATTTATCCCCTTTCAAAATCTGTTTTGTTTTTCGATAAATGAATCATAGCACAGGGCTATGTCGGTGAAAATCATGTAAAACTTATTGCCAGATATAAGCAAAACTTGTTGCCTGAAAAGTTTTTCTTATCGCTATCCCCCGATTGTCTCCAAAAGCTTTAGGTACTTGTCCAGCTTGTCTAAAGAAGCTGCCACGGGCCCCGGTATCTGAAATGCCGCTATTCCCCGCTCTTCCAGCTCATCCATAGCCCCGGGTCCTATCTTGGCTGCCAGCACAAAGTTGCAATCAAGAAGTGCCTCAGCACCTTTTTTCAGCTTGTCCTGATCGTGATAGCCTCCCATACACACGGGTGTTACATATCTGGCTTCAATTTCTTCAAAGCTGCCATCCTCGTCCACATCCACAATGAGAAAGCATTCGCATCTTCCGAAATGCTGATCCACATTCCGTCCGTCTGTGGAGGCAATAGCTACTCTATACTGAACACTTCCCATTTCACTTCTCCTTTTTGGCTTCGATTCAGGTCATAAAACTATTTGATCACCTTTTCGTCAACCATGGGAAAAGGTGTTCTTGACGTTGAGCCTTGACTTGTATACCAGACGGCTGTATTCGGATATGCCCGGTACTCCTACCGCATCAGCTCTGCAATGAGCGCAGTGTCTGAATACCTTTATATGTCTTTCCGCTCTTTCCCTTGCCAGTTCCACCTGTTCACAGGTAGGCTTTGGCACGTCGCTAAGCTTGTGCTGCGGTATCAGCGGAATGATGTTATACATTAGAGCTCCGGCCTCTTTTACGGTCTTTGCCACGGTTTCGATGTGCTCATCGTTGATGCCGGGAATCAGAACTGTATTTACCTTGATGGTAACTCCTGCATCAGCCACCTTTTTGATTCCCTTAAGCTGGTTCTCAATAAGGATCTTCGCGGCTTCCACACCTTCTATCTTTTCCCCGTGATAGATGATGTAGTCGTTGATCTTAGCCTGGATCTCAGGATCCACTGCATTTACCGTAACCGTAAGGGTGTCAATTCCTGTGGCGATAAGCTCATCCGCCCTCTCATATAAGAGAAGGCCGTTGGTGCTCATACACTTAAGGAGTTCCGGATACTCTTTTCCTATATGACGGAAGGTCTCTAAAGCATAATCCGTTGCCAGTGTATCTCCCGGTCCTGCTATTCCGGCCACCTTTATGGATGGTACCAGCTCTATCGCTCTTCCGATAAAAGTAGTTGCCTCCTCCGGAGATATGACCTTGGATGTAACTCCCGGTCTTTCCTCCACGTCGTTGATGCTCCTGTCACAGAATCTGCAGGCAATGTTACATCCGGGACTTACGGGGAGGTGAATTCTGCCCGCATTAAATTTACAACCACCAAAGCATGGATGGTTTTTTTCTAATTCTTCATAGGTTCTAGCCATAAAAATCTCCCTTGCTGCTCTGAATTCAAAATCTGATCTTTAAGCTGGACTCCAGTTGTACGATCCTGCCATCATGTATTGTTATAAGAACACTGCCGTAATCAATGTTGTCCACCTGCTTTTTTAGTTCCTTCCAGATTGCAGTATCATCATTTATTTTCTGGTTCTTTATTATCTTTTCTGCCATAATCCACCGCCTCGTAAGATCTGTTTTAATTTCTGATCATCAGCTCTTGTATGAACCCTCTTCTACATTGTTGAAGGAATTCATAAACTCTGTATATTCTTCTGCCTTGTTTTCCGGCCTTAAGTTATTACGTAGATGATACAGCCCTGCCGGGCGCCTGACAATTTAGATAATCTGATAGCTTGATATAAGTATTTGTTTTCAGTGCCTTTTTTATGCAAGAAAAAAAGAGGCAGAATCTACCTCTTTTGTCTTAATAATCTTAATAATCCTTATGTTGAGTCCCTCTCGATGAGGGTTGTTCCTATCTCTATCTTCAGTGGTACTGTATCCTTCTCTGCAATAATATCCAGAAGTCTGTCCAAAGATGTTGCCGCCATGACTTCTGGATAAGCATCGATCGTCGTAAGGGGCGGCTGTGATTCCCGGGAGTGGCTGGAGTTGTCAAAACCTATGAGAGCTATGTCCTTGGGAACCCTGTAGCCCTTAGCCATAAAGGCGTTCATGGCGCCAACAGCCTGAGCGTCGGTATCAGCAACGTAGCATCTTGCAAAGCTGTTTTTTTCCTGAAGGATCTCTGCCATATCAGCCTCTGCCCCTTTGTTATTCGGCAAAGTGACTATGATATCGCTGTTTCTTACGGACATCCTATAGGTCTCCAGAGCCTTCTTGTACCCTATAAACCGCTCAGAATAATTGTAGAGCTTTAAGGATGACTGCAGATATCCGGGCTGACAGTTGTACTTCTTGATCAGGAACTCCGTAGCAAGATATGCTCCCTGGATATTATTGACCTTTACACAGTTTATCGAAGGTGCTTCAAACCAGGTATCCATCAGTACCAGAGGCAGCCCCAGGTCCATAAAAGAAATCAGCCTGTCCTGAGAAATATCCGTACCCAGAAGAAGAATTCCGGCACAATCAGAAAATCTGATCTCCTCAAGCTTTTCACCAAACTTGTCATCGCCGTAGATCTTCATGCTCTTGTATCTATAGCCTCTGTCCGTGATCTTTTTATCAAGGCTTGAAGCCAGATAGGTGAAAAAAGGGGCCTCTGTGGGCGAATGGTAATTGATATACCTGACGTAAAAGATTGTTCCGAAGAGCTTACCGTCTTTTGTAGATGAAGAAAAATCATAGCCCAGTTCTCTGGCGGCAGTTAATACCTTTTTCCTGGTGGAAGTGCTGACCCCGGGCTTATTATTCAGGGCTACGGATACTGATGCTGTGGATAAATTCAGAACTTTAGCCAGTTCTTTTGCAGTAATAGACATATGCCAAGACCCTCTCAGAAATTAGGTGATTATTAGGTGAAATTTACCAAAACCTTCGTTGATATTAGTTACCTAATATTGTAATTTTACTATATCCGCGGAGGGAAAAAAACAGAAACTATTCAATTTCATTGGGGGTAATTTCATATGATGTATTTCAAGGTTATCTTATTCCTGGCAGCAATTCTTTTTTCTGTGCTTGGTGGTAAGAAACTGAAAATAAATGCAGGACTTATAGCCATTGCCCTTGCATTTGTTTTTGGTATAACTATCACCGGTCTTGGGGTAAACGGTGTAGTTGCCCTGTTCTCATCAAGACTTTTCGTCAACATGTTCCTGGTTACATTTTTCTTTGGATATGCTACATCCAACGGAACCATGCTCAGCATAACAAAGTACCTGTTCAAGAACTTTAAAGGTGCTCCATGGATTCTGCCGCTTTTATTCTTTGCTATTCCATTTTTACTTGCTTTGGCCGGAGCTTCAACAGATTCTATCATTCTGTTCCTTAGCCCCATCGCCTTTTCATTCATCATTCAGGCTGGCCTTCCGCCAATCCTGACATCAATCCTTTTATGGGCAACCTGCGCAGGTTCCTGGGCTCCATGGCTTAGTAACTACGCAACCTTCTCATCCTGGTTTGGTGAGTCCATGGGAATGGAAGCCGCAACAGCTGGCTTTAACAGACTGGCAATAGTAGTATGTGTGATCAACATCTCCTTCATGCTTATCGCCTACCTTGTTCTTGGGGGCTGGAAGGTTAAGAACAGCGCCGATCTTTTAAGTGATGAGAGCATAGAGGTCTCTCCTGAACAGAAAAAGACCATGTATATAATCCTTGGTATGATCGCACTTCTTATCATTCCTACAATCATAGAACTCCTGATTCCTAACCCTGTTACCGGATGGATGAAGGCTAATCTCACAATACAGGTTCTCTGCGCAATCGGTATCGTAGTAATGCATGTTATGAACACTGCTGATACTGTTGACGTATTAAAGAACCAGATTCCATGGGGACTTATCGTTATGGTATGCGGTATGGCAATGCTCATGGGCGAAGCAGCAAGCCTTGGCGTTACTGATGCTATCTCAGCTCTGCTTGAGTCAGGCTCTCTTCCGGTTGGTGTGATCATTCCGTTTATCGCTGCAGTTTGCGGATTCTTAAGCATCTTTGTATCCGGCGGCGTTATCACTCCACTTATCATAGCTCTTTCTCCCGCCCTGGTTTCTTATGGCGTGTCAGGAGCAGCTATCGTTGTAGCATCCCAGATGAGTATGATCGCATCCAGTATTTCACCTTATTCAATGGGCGGTGCCATCTGTATCACAGGATGCCCCGAGAAGCACTCCAGCAAGGTTGCTAACCAGCAGCTCGCTCTTGCTATCATGATGGGCATTATCAGTACTCTTCTCGCTGCCTTTGGCGTATACGGCTGATATGAAAGGGGACTCATTATGCCAAAATTTGAAGTAAGTAAAGGTATCAATATTCATTACGATGAATTCGGTGAAGGTGACCGCTACGTCATCTGCACCATGATAGATTATCAGAGGTATTCCTCAATAAGGGATCTTTGGAAGTTCGGGTACCATGTGTTCCTGCTTACAAACCGCGGCTTTGGTAAGTCTGATCACTCTGACATAGACTACCACGAGGGCTGGTGGGACGTATGGGCGGACGACGTGATTTCTTTTGCCGACGCACATGGCATGGATAAATTCATCTACGCCGGAGATTCTCATGGTGCCGGCACCGGCTGGCACTTATGCAAAAGATATCAGGACAGGCTGAAGGCTTTTGTTGCCATCGTGCCCGGGCCTTACAATCTTGACGAAGGTTTCGTCTCCTATAGAACGCGGCTTCTTAGAGGTGAGAAGGTTAATCCTATGGAGCAGCCCGAAGGTTACTTTGATGACCCGGAGGTTGATGAGAGACTTCGAAGGGACAGGGAGTATTTCCGGATTGAATCTCAGGACCACCAGTCACCGGAGGAAAAAGCTCTTGATTACAAGAGACCTCTCCTGGACCTTGAAAACGAGGAAAACACAAAGGAGTTCCTTCGCTCTATCCAGACTCCGACCCTTATAGTGGGCGGAACAAAAGACCCTATCTCAAGGCCGGATCTTATGCTCAGGACCGTTGAATGCATGCCTCACTCTAAGCTCATCCTCTATCACGGCTTTTCTCACAATGAGCCCTGGCGCATATTCGTTGAGGAGGTTTCCTCTGAGATCGCATTCTTCCTGGACAATGTCTACGACAACAACGGTCATTATTATAAAAAACTAATAAACGAATAAGCTTCGTGCTTATGGAGGAAATATGGGAAAAATAAATCGTAAACTGATAGCGCTGATTCTGGCGCTGACCTGCCTTCTTTCTATGCTTCTGATAATAGGCGTAGATACGGATTGGGGTAAAGTAGAAACCACACATATGGTGCTGACTTCCGCTGACGGCGATGAGATAAGCGCCATGCTCTATAAACCAAAGAATGCCTCCCCGGACCACAAGGTTCCCCTTGCCATGATCTGCCACGGAGGTAACGATATGCTTGAGCAGGTTGGAACCTACGCTGTAGAGCTTTCACGAAGAGGTATTGCAGTAGTTTCATGGGACTATACCGGATGTCACAACTCAGATATCGCCACAGGACCTGCTGAGGTTACACCTGATGAAATATCAGGCCTTCCTACCATGGGCGCCGAGACTGTCTGGAACACTGTAAAAAGCTATGATTTTGTTGACTTTGACAAGATCATTACCATGGGTCATTCCATGGGAGGCCAGTACACCATAGCCTTTGCCATTGCCCATCAGGACGAAGTATTTCTTCAGTTAAACCTTGGCATGAATGTATACGGGAGTGCTGATAACCATAGTCACAATTTCAATTTTGTAAATGTCCTGGGAGATTCCGATGAAAGCTGCCTTGCAAGATCCGGCAACAATGTAATGAGTCTTTTCCAGAGTGAACAGATGAAACAAATCTTCTACGGAGACTA
>JAILMY010000068.1 GCA_024692165.1 Butyrivibrio sp.
AAATAACTGAGGCAGTAAAGCTTGCCGTAGCAGAGGCAGGTGGAATGCCTGTTGTAGTTCCTGCAATTGCTGTCTGCGACGGTATTGCCATGGGACACATTGGTATGAAGTATTCTCTTGTAACAAGAGATCTTATTGCTGATTCCACTGAGTGTCTTGCCAAGGCTCATGCCTTTGACGGAATGGTCTGCATTCCCAACTGTGACAAGAACGTTCCGGGACTTTTAATGGCTGCAGCAAGAGTTAACATTCCTACAGTATTTGTTTCCGGCGGACCTATGATGGCCGGCCGTGTTGACGGACATAAGACATCACTTTCTTCAATGTTCGAAGCTGTTGGAACCTATTCAGCGGGCAAGATTTCAGAGGCAAAGCTCTGCGAATATGAAGAGAAGACCTGTCCTACCTGTGGTTCCTGTTCAGGTATGTACACAGCTAACTCCATGAACTGTCTTACAGAGGCCATTGGTATGGGACTTCCGGGAAACGGTACAATCCCTGCTGTTTATTCAGCTCGTATAAGACTTGCCAAGAAGGCAGGATACGCTGTAATGAACCTTATTGAGAAAAACATCTGCCCAAGAGATATCATGACAAAGGAAGCTTTTATGAACGCCATGGCTATGGATATGGCCCTTGGATGCTCCACAAATACAATGCTTCACCTTCCGGCTATTGCTCACGAGGCAGGAGTTGATCTTAACATGGAGGTTGCCAACGAGGTTTCATCAAAGACTCCTAACCTTTGTCATCTGGCTCCTGCAGGCCCTACTTACATGGAGGATCTCAACGAGGCAGGCGGAGTCCTTGCGGTAATGAGCGAGCTCGTTAAGAAGAATTTGATAAATACTGACCTTATCACAGTTACCGGAAAGACCATAAAAGAGAACCTTGAGGGCGTAGTTAACCTCAATCCTGAAGTTATCAGACCGATTGAGAATCCATATATGCAGTCCGGCGGAATTGCAGTACTTAAGGGCAATATCGCTCCTGATACAGGCGTTGTAAAGAAGTCTGCCGTTGTTCCTGAAATGATGGTTCATGAGGGACCGGCAAGAGTATTTGATTGCGAAGAGGATGCTATCGAGGCTATTCTTGGTGGCAAGATTGTTGCCGGAGACGTGGTTGTTATCAGATATGAGGGACCTAAGGGCGGACCTGGAATGAGAGAGATGCTTAATCCCACATCAGCCATCGCTGGAATGGGTCTTGGATCAACTGTTGCACTTATCACAGATGGAAGATTCTCCGGAGCAAGCCGTGGTGCTTCCATCGGACATGTATCTCCTGAGGCAGCTGTAGGCGGACCGATCGCTCTTATTGAAGAGGGCGATATCATCAGCATTGATATCCCTAACAATTCACTTAATGTGAAGGTTTCCGATGAAGAACTTGCCAAGCGAAAAGAGAAATGGCAGCCAAGAGAGCCTAAGGTAAATACCGGATATCTTGCAAGATACAGAGAACTTGTTACCAGCGGTAACAGAGGCGCTGTTTTGGAGATTCCGAGAGCTTGATCTGATAAAGCTTTAGCATATTGTATTTTTCCGGGGTTATTTTATTAAAATATTCATAATTTGAGGAGTGAAAAAATGCAGCTTACAGGAGCACAGATTGTTCTTGAGTGTCTCAAGGAACAGGGAGTAGATACTATCTTTGGTTATCCGGGAGGCACAATCCTAAATATTTATGATGAACTCTACAAACAGAGCGACAATTTTTTACATATCTTAACCAGCCATGAGCAGGGAGCTTCCCATGCGGCAGACGGATATGCCAGAAGTACAGGAAAGGTTGGAGTCTGCTTTGCAACCAGTGGTCCAGGTTCTACGAACCTTGTAACCGGTATTGCCACAGCTTATATGGACTCCGTACCTATGGTGGCCATTACCTGTAATGTAAATCTGCCTCTTCTTGGTAAGGATACCTTCCAGGAGGTTGATATTGCCGGCATCACTATGCCTATCACCAAGCATGGCTATATTGTAAAAGATGTTAAGGACCTGGCAGATACCATCAGAAAGGCCTTTAAGATTGCCAGAACCGGTCGTCCGGGCCCTGTAATCGTAGATATTACCAAGGATGTAACTGCAAAGACCTGTGATTTCAGGCCTGTTACCATAACAGAGGAAGAACCTCCTAAGAAGTACCACTCAGAGGATATCAATACTGCCATCAAGATGATCAAGGCTTCAAAGCGCCCATTTATCTATGTGGGAGGCGGTGCTATTATTTCCGGTGCCTCTGAGGAACTCTATAAATTTGCCAAGACAATTGACAGCCCTGTATGTGATACCCTTATGGGAAAAGGAGCCTTTGATGGAACTGATGAGCTCTATACAGGCATGATAGGTATGCATGGCACCAAGGCATCCAACTTTGGGGTAAGTGAGTGTGACCTTCTTATCACACTTGGAGCCAGATTCTCAGACAGAGTTACAGGAAATGCCAAGACCTTTGCTTCAAAAGCCAAGATTCTGCAGATTGATGTTGATGCTGCGGAGATCAACAAGAACATCAGAGTAAACTTTGCTATCGTAGGAGATCTTAAGAAGGTTCTTCATGACATCAATCAGAAACTTGAGCCTATGGATCACAGTGAGTGGAAGAAGAAAATCTTTGATTACAAGAAACAGTTCCCTCTTACCTATGACAAAGAGAAGCTTACCTGCCCATATATCATCGAAGAGATCGATAAGCTTACAAAGGGAGATGCCATCATCACTACCGATGTAGGTCAGCATCAGATGTGGGCTGCACAGTATTACAAATATATAAAACCAAGGACATTTCTTACATCCGGCGGCCTTGGAACCATGGGCTACGGCCTTGGAGCGTGTATCGGTGCCAAGGTGGGAAATCCCGACAAGACTGTTATCAATATTGCCGGTGACGGATGCTTTAGAATGAACATGAATGAGCTGGCAACAGCCTCAAGATATGACCTTCCTATTATCGAGGTTGTGATCAACAACAGTGTTCTTGGAATGGTTAGACAGTGGCAGACTCTTTTCTATGAGAAGCACTATTCACAGACCATTTTCCATGACAAGGTTGATTACTGCAAGGTGGCTGAAGGCCTTGGATGTACTGCCATCAGGGTAACCAAGAAGTCAGAAGTGGCACCGGCATTAAAAAAGGCTATGAAATCCAAGACGCCTGTACTTATTGATTGTATAATAGAAGAGGACGATAAAGTATTTCCAATGGTTTCACCGGGAGCTTCCATAAGTGAGACCTTTGATGAAAAGGATCTGCTTGAGAAAAACAAGTGATCTCTTGCGAATAGTTTTTTCGTAAATGGGGGAGTATGAAAAAAGCTTTTTCTGCAATTGGTATTGCTTTTGCATTTATTATTATTTCCCTGGTAGCGCTGTATCTGCTGCTGGGGAAATACTACAGTGACGGATTTTCCTGTTCCACATGGGTTAACGGTGTCTACTGCACCGGTAAAACAGTGGAAGAGGTCAATCGTGAACTGGTTTCGAGGAATGTTTATCCGGGAATAAATCTATACGGCCCTGATGGAAAAGAACTTTTCATCGGCGCATCAGATGTTGATCTTAAGCTTGATTACACGCAGGCTCTTGAAACTATCCTGAAGAACCAAAATCCATACGCTTGGGGTTTAAATATCTTTAAAAATCTGTATGTTCAATATGAACCTATAGTTTCTTTTAATGAGGATAAATTCAGTGAAATAGTGCTTTCCTGGGATATCTTTGAAAATGAGGATGATCTTCGTGTGGCCATTGACAGTACTAATGATGGCTATATTCTGGTAAACGGCCTTACCCACATCCCTAACATGGACCACATTGTGGCAGCCTCAAGGAACGCCATGTACAACATGGAAATATCCATAGATCTTATGGCTTATGAGAATACGTTCACCGATATTCCACTGTCTACAGATGATAAAAAGACTGTGGCTCTCTATGAAAAGCTGGAGCCGCTTCTTAACTGCGACATTACATTTAATGTGCTGGGAATTGAGATTCCTGTAAGCAGAAAAGATGCCGGGGAGTTTCTGCTTCGAGAGGACGAGCTATCACAGATACTCCAAAGTAAGGATGAGAAGAAGAAAAAGACTGACAGCGAATTGTTTATTGTCTCTGGAAACACAGGTGGCGATGAGGATGATGATGTAATCAATCTGGAAGAGGAATTGCCGGATATAGAGAGTCTTACATCCTGGTGCGGTTTTGTTCTTGATGAAAACGGGAATCCTTTGATCAGTGAAAAGAAGCTAAAGGCCTACGCCCAAAAGCTTGCTGATGACCATGATACAAGCTGGCTGATGGAGGAATACAGAGAGGGGCTTGGCTCAGAAATAATCATCAGCGATAACAAAAAGGGAAATGGAAATCTTTTTGATGTAAATACAGCCTTCGATGTTCTGAAGTCTGCTTACCTTACAAACACTCAGGATGCACAACAAAGCATTGAACTTAGCCTTCTGGATAATGCAAAAGTTTATGATGCCAACGAGAGTTTGGGTAAGACCTATATAGAGGTCAACATGGGAGAGCAGATGCTTACATACTATGTTGACGGACAGCTCAACATGGAAATGCCCATAGTTACAGGAAATGTTAACAGAAGCAGAGGGACTCCCACCGGAATTTTCAGTGTGTATAATAAACGATATCATACATATTTGAGAGGCGTGGATTATGTTTCCTATGTAAATTATTGGCTGGGAGTTAATAAAGGAGTTGGCATTCACGACGCAAATTGGCGGAGTGAATTTGGCTCAGATATTTATAAAAGAGATGGATCCCATGGCTGTATTAATTGTCCTGAAGAGAAGGCTTCAAAGCTTTGGGAAGTTGTGGATGTTGGAACTCCGGTGGTGCTGTATTACTAGATTTTTCCTTAAAAAATTAAATTTATATTTATAAAAGAGAGTCTGTTTTGGCTCTCTTTTCTTTAACAAAAAATACAGGAAAAATAATTAAATAACATTAATTATGGAATAACATTATTGACATTTTTTAAATTGGGTTTAGAATGATTTTTAATGATGGTTTTAACGATTTAAATGGACAAAGTATTTTTACGTTAAAACATTTTTGAGAAAAATAAATGAAGAATAAGGTTTAGGTAGGAGGAAGTAGTAAATGTCCAGAGTTTACAATTTTTCAGCTGGTCCGGCAGTATTACCGGAGGAAGTACTTAAGCAGGCTGCAGCAGAGATGCTCGATTACGCAGGATGCGGAATGTCCATCAACGAGATGAGCCACAGATCCAAAACTTTTGACAATGTTATCCAGACAGCAGAGCAGGATATCAGAGATCTTATGAATATTCCTGATAACTATAAAGTTCTTTTCCTTCAGGGTGGAGCAAGTCAGCAGTTCGCAGCTGTTCCTCTTAACCTTATGAAGAATAAGAAAGCAGGCTATATTATCACAGGTCAGTGGGCTAAAAAAGCTTATCAGGAAGCTCAGAAATATGGTGAAGCCGTAGAACTTGCATCAAGTGCTGACAAGACTTTCTCATATATTCCTGATTGCTCAGATCTTGATATCGCAGATGATCTTGACTACGTATATATCTGCGAGAACAACACAATCTATGGAACTAAGTTCAAGACCCTTCCAAATACAAAGGGCAAGATTCTTGTATCTGATGTTTCATCCTGCTTCTTATCAGAGCCTGTAGATGTTACCAAGTACGGCGTTATCTACGGCGGTGTTCAGAAGAACGTAGGCCCTGCAGGTCTTGTTATCAGCATCATCAGAGAAGACCTCATCACAGATGATGTTCCATCTTACACACCTACAATGCTCAAGTGGAAGACTCAGGCTGACAACGGCTCTTTATACAACACTCCTAACTGTTGGAGTATTTACATGTGCGGTCTTGTATTCAAATGGCTCAAGGCTCAGGGCGGTCTTGAAGAGATGAAGAAGAGAAATGAAGAGAAGGCCAAGGTTCTTTATGATTATCTTGATCAGAGCAAGATGTTCAAGGGAACAGTAAGACCTGAGGATCGTTCACTTATGAATGTTCCGTTCATCACAGATTCAGAGGAACTCAATGCCAAGTTCATCGCAGAGGCTACAAAGGCAGGTTTCGTAAGCCTTAAAGGACACAGAACCGTTGGTGGAATGAGAGCAAGTATCTACAACGCAATGCCAATCGAGGGTGTTAAGAAGCTGGTTGAGTTCATGGACAACTTCGAGAAGAACAACTGATAACAGAGTAGTTGCATATAAAGATTTATGGAGGGTTTTATCTGATGTACAAGTACAAGTGTATGAATCCAATCGCCAAGATTGGTCTTAATAATTTCACAGATCAGTATGAGGCAGTTGACAATGTTGATGACGCAGAGGGCATTCTGGTAAGAAGTGCCAACATGCTTGAGATGGAGTTTTCCGAGAACCTTCTTGCCATCGCAAGAGCAGGTGCCGGCGTTAATAACATTCCCCTTGATAAGTGTGCTAAGCGGGGAATCGTTGTTTTCAACACTCCCGGTGCTAATGCCAACGGTGTAAAAGAGATGGTTCTTGCAGCAATGCTCATCGCTTCCCGTGATATCATCGGCGGAACAGAGTGGGTTAAGGCAAATGCAGGAGATCCTGATATTGCAAAGCTCACAGAGAAGTCCAAGAAGAAATTCGCAGGAACTGAGATCTTTGGCAAGAAGCTTGGAATCATCGGCCTTGGAGCCATCGGTGTAAGAGTAGCTAACGCAGCTCGTCAGCTCGGCATGGAAGTTTATGGCTATGATCCATATCTTTCAATCGACGCAGCATGGAGACTTTCATCTGACGTTAAGCACGTTACAAACGTAGATGATATCTACTCAAAGTGCGATATCATCACAATTCATGTTCCTGCTCTTGATTCCACAAAGGGCATGATAAATGCAGAGGCAATTGCCAAGATGAAGAAGGGTGTTATCATCCTTAACCTGGCTAGAGATATTCTGTGCAATGAAGTAGATATTCTTGCAGGTATCAACTCCGGCAAGATCAGAAAATATGTTACTGATTTCCCAAATCCTACAACAGCAGGTCACGACGGATGTATCGTAATCCCTCACCTTGGTGCTTCTACAGAGGAGTCTGAGGATAACTGTGCTGTAAAGGCGGTTCTTGAGCTTAAGGACTATCTGGAGAACGGCAATATCAGTAATTCAGTTAACCTTCCGAACTGTGATATGGGTGTATGCCACGGACCACGTCTTGCCATCGTTCACAAGAATGTTGCCAACATGATCAGCCAGTTTACAACCCTTCTTGGCGATGCAGGCTACAACATTTCCGACATGACAAATAAGTCAAGAGGTGACTTCGCTTACACAATGATCGACCTTGAGGATGAGATTGAGGATGCTCTCGTAAGCAAAATCGAAAAAATTGATGATGTTATACGTGTACGAGTTGTACGAAAAGACGTATAATAGTATTTGTATAATATTAAACTTTTTTTCACAGGCTTTTTGAGAGGATGATCCGTGGGAAAAGATTATAAAGTCAATGGAGACTCTGGTAATAGGCAGACGCTGGAGAGGACCGTAAAGGCCCTTTCCAGCCATAGGCTTATGCCAAAAAGTATTTTTGTAATACTGGTCATAGCCTATGTGGCAGCTGCCTCAATGGTCAGCTTTGTTGCTACAGGCAACCGAACTATTGTGGTAAACGGTATAACGCTGCCTGCTAATGTATTTGCCGGAGTGTTTTCTTCTCTTGCCAATATAGTTGTTATATTCCTGTCCGGTTTCTATGGGAAGCTGGGCTACATCACGTCTATAGTTCTGCTTCTTCTGAATTTTGTCGGTTATTTCCAGAATACATTTATAAGGCGAAATTATGCGAGCTTGCCCGGCATAGTCGGAAATTTTCTGACTTTGACGGCTATTTCTATTATCTATTTCTATGGTGCCAAGGTAAATGATTATCAGACAAGGCTCTACGATCAGGCTCTTATTGATATCCTGACGGGTCTTCCCAACAGATTTGCTGCATCGGAGCTGCTTTCCGGAATCATCAAGAAAAAAGAGCCTTCTGCAATTGTTCTCATTAACCTTAATAATTTTAAAGGCTTTAATGAGGCCATGGGCTTTGATATCGGAAACAGAGCTCTGAAGGATTTAGCAGACAGGTGGAATGCCATCGCAAATTCAAGAGAGACAGGAACTGAAGACTTTGTGGGAAGAACCAGTGGCGATGAGTTCATTCTCATAATTCGTGGTTTTAAAACTGATAAAGATATAGTCAGTACCATCAAAAAATATGATGAAGCTCTCACTGAGCAGATGAATATTGACGGTTATGAGTGCTATTTGTCTGCTAACTACGGTTATTGTCTTTTCCCTGATGATTCAAACGACAGGGATTCGCTGATTTCCTACGCTGAAGCAGCCTTAAAAGAAACCAAGCACAACAGAAACGAAAGTCAAATTCTTCGCTTTGACATAGGGATGCTTAAGGGCGACAGAAGTATTGAAGTTGTAAATATGATCAAATCAGCTCTTTTGAATGATAAGATCTACTACAGCCTGCAGCCACAGTTTAGTTTCGAACATAAGCTGCGCGGTTTTGAGGCGCTTGCCAGAATGAAGGACGATGAGGGCAGGGTAATAAGCCCCAACGAGTTCATTCCAATTGCGGAAGACGGAGGCCTTATTGATGCCGTTGACCTTACGGTTCTTAAAGCTTCTGCAATATTCATGGGAGAGGCATTAAAAAAGTTCGAGGCGGACATTATACTGAGCGTTAACGTTTCGGTGCGCCATCTTATGAAGAGTGATTTTCTGGATGAAGTAAAGGAGATACTTGCTTTAAGCAACCTTCCTCCACAGAATCTGGAAATCGAAATAACGGAATCTATCATCATAGATTCTTTTGAAAAAGCACTTGTAACCCTTGGACAACTGAAGGAACTGGGGGTTAAAATAGCTATTGATGACTTTGGTACAGGTTATTCATCACTGAGTTATCTGAGTAATATTCCGGCGAATCTTCTTAAGATAGATAAATCCTTCATTGATAAGATGAATGAGGGTGAATCCTACAAGCAATACGTTGAGGCGATTATCTCCATGGGACATATTCTGGGGCTTGAGGTAATATCTGAAGGTGTTGAGGAAGAGGAACAGCTGGAGATCCTTAGATGGGTAGGTTGTGATTATATTCAGGGATTTTTGTGGGGAAGGCCCATTTCACCTAAGGATTCGGAGGATATAATAAGAAGATATATGTAAAAAGTTTACGGGGAGGACAGAGTAAATGGCTGACATAAGGCCTTTTAAGGCTTACAGACCAAACAGCGAGGTGGCGGACAAAAAGGCTTCGCTTCCTTACGATGTATTTAACAGAAAAGAAGCCTATGAAAAGGTAAAAAGAGAGCCTGAAAGCTTCCTTGCGATTGACAGACCGGAGACACAGTTTGCTCCGGATCAGGATATGTACGCACCGGAGGTTTATCAGAAGGCTCACGATATGCTTTGGGAGCAGATTGAAAAAGGCGTTTTTATCCAGGATGAAAAGCCCTGCTATTATATCTATGAGCAGACTATGAATGGCAGAACCCAGACAGGAATTGTTGCCTGCGCATCCATAGATGACTATTTAAATAACGTGATAAAAAAGCACGAGAACACTCGCGAAGAGAAGGAAGCAGACAGGATCAATCACGTTTATACCTGTGAAGCTCAGACAGGACCAATCTTTTTGTGCTACAGAAGGCATAAGCTTCTTAGCGAGCTGGTGGACAGGATCCGCGAGGTGGATGCACCAATCTATGATTTCGTCTCTGAAGATAACGTAAAGAACAGAGTATTCCTGGTTGAGGATCAGGAAGAGATCGATACTATTTCCCGCATTTTTACAACTATAGATTCCATATATATTGCCGACGGCCATCACAGATGCGCATCGGCTGTTAAGGTTGGACTGAAAAAGAGACAGGAACTGGAAGGCAAGGTAAGGGGCAAGCTTGAGAGTGACTTCTTTTTATCAGTTCTTTTTGCTGATTCCGACCTGTATATCATGGATTACAACCGTGTAGTTAAGGATCTGAACGGCCTTACCGGCGAAGAGTTTCTTGATAAGCTTTCAGAAGGGTTTGAGGTAAAAGAGGTGGAGAAGGCTTTTAGTCCTGAGAATAAGGGCGAATTTGGCCTTTTCCTTGAGGATAAGTGGTACAAGCTTGTGGCAAAAGAGGCTGTGCGTTCCGATGATCCGGTAGAAGGCCTCGATGTATCGGTACTTCAAAGAAGCGTTCTTGGACCGATCCTTGGAATTGAGGATCCCAGAACAGATAAGCGAATCGATTTTGTAGGCGGCATAAGAGGACTTTCAGAACTTGAAAAAAGATGCCATGAGGACATGCAAATAGCATTTTCCATGCACCCTACATCAATCGAAGAGCTCTTTAACGTAGCAGACGCGGGGCTTTTGATGCCTCCGAAATCCACATGGTTTGAACCCAAGCTACTTAGCGGGTTATTTATTCACGGAATTAATGGTACACTTAAATGAGTTTTAAATGAGTATTAGATAATTTACTAGTCATGGAGGGGAATGCAGTGAATAATAAGCTCTATAAAATGATGAATTGGCCTGAAATTGAGGAGATCATATATTCTGACGGCGACAATCCACACAGAATTCTCGGTGCCCATAAGGTTGGGGGCAACTATCTGATTCAGGCTTTCTATCCCGATGCAGATGCTATAAGCGTCTATGTTGAGAACAGCAAGAAGGAATACGATATGGAACTTGCGGACGAAGCAGGCTTTTTCGCCGTGCTGGTTCCATATGTGGACAAGCTTAAGTACAAGCTTCTGATAAAGGACTCAACAGGCAAGGCAAAGAGCGTCTATGATCCTTATGCCTTTGAGCCACTCATGGATAGGGAAGATTTTATAAAGTTTGGAAGCGGCATTCACTATCATATATTCGAGAAGCTTGGCGCACATCCTAAAACAAGAAATGGTGTAGACGGCACAGAGTTTGCTGTCTGGGCTCCGTCAGCTTCAAGGGTCAGCGTAATCGGTGATTTCAATAACTGGGACGGAAGACTTTGTCAGATGCACAGGCTGGACCCAATAGGAATCTTCGAGATTTTTGTTCCCGGAGCATCCGAACTTGATGGCTATCAGTTTGAGGTTAAGACAAGGAGCGGTCTTGTTTACAAGAGACCCGATCCCTTCGCTATTGAATCCAAGGGCGAAAACGGCATTATTTCCGTTATCAAAAAGCCAAAGCAGATTGCATGGTCTGATGAAAAATGGCTCGGAGACAGAAGAAAGTTTGATCTTGATGAGGGCGCTCTTTCTATCTGCGAGATTTCACTGGAGGCCTTTGCCGGAAGACACGGTCAGAAGACCAATATGCAGGAAGTTACAAACGATGTGCTTGATTATGTAAAGAATCACGGCTTTAATACCATCGAGCTTATGCCTGTAATGAAGCATCTTCCTGGACATTTTTATCATATTCTTGATTTCTTCGCCCTTGATGAGAGCAGCGGAAGTATAGAAGAGTTCCAGGAATTTGTAAATACAATGCACAACAACGGCATCAGAGTACTTCTTGACTGGGTTCCGACATTTTTCCCTAAGTCCTCATGTGGACTTAGCGACTTTGACGGCCGAGCTCTTTATGAGTATTCAGATCCAAGGGTTGGCATACATCCTAAGTCAGGAGACCTTATATTTGACTATGGCAGAAAGGAAGTATCAAACTTCCTGATTTCCAATGCTCTTTACTGGATTGAGAACTTCCACATTGATGGCCTTAGAACCTCGGATATTTCCAAGATTCTCTATCTGGATTATGACAGGAAGCCGGGAGAGTGGCTGCCAAATATTTATGGCGGCAATGAAAACCTTGAAGCCCTTGAGTTTATTAAGCATCTCAATCAGGTTATTCACAAGGATAACCCGGGAGTTATCATGATAACCAAGGAGACAGCCTGCTGGCCTCAGCTCACGGATGCTGTGGATGCCGGTGGACTTGGCTTTGACTACAAGTGGAACAACGGCTGGACAAGAGATTTCCTTTCATATATGGAAAATGACCCTATTTTCAGGGGTGGACACCATGATGAGCTTACTTTCAGTCTTATTTACAGCTATACAGAGAGATTTATTCTTGCCCTGACCCATGAGGATGTGGAAAAGGGCCTTGAGGGTCTCTATTATCTGATGCCCGGCGATTCATCACAGAAGATGGCCAATTTACGTCTGGCCCTTAGCTTTATGATGGTTCATCCCGGAAGAAAGCACCTGTATATGGAGCCTGATGCTCTTACAGTGGATCAGTCAGTATTTGTGGAGAATCTCCTTCATAGATTAAACGACCTCTACTACGGACACGAGGCGCTTCATCAGCTGGACAGCTCTGATTCCGGATTTGAGTGGATCAACAACATGGCTGCCGATCAGTGCATGATCTCTTTTGTCAGAAAGAGCAGCAATGACAAGGAAATGCTTCTTGTTGTAGCCAATATGGCAGGCATTGAAAGAGAGTTCGAGATAGGCGTACCTATTGATGGAAGATATACTGAGATCTTTAACAGTGATGATCTTAGCTACGGCGGAACCGGAGTGCTTAACCAGGGTAAAAAGGAGACTAAGCGCGTAGAGGTTGACGGCAGAAATTACAGTATCACTGTAAAACTTGGAGCTGTATCCCTTGCAATCTTCAGCTTCATTCCTTATACAGAGCAGGAGAAGAAGATCCGTGCCATCAAGGAAGAGGAAGAGATAAAGAAGGAGCAGGAGAAGAAGGAAAGAATTGCAGCTCTTAAGGAAAAACAGGATAAGGAAGAACAAAAGCTTCTTGCCCAGCTCAAACTCAAGTACGAGAAGGAACTTGCAGAGCAGGAAAAGGCTATCGAGGAAAAGTATGAGAAGATTGAGGAAGAACGCATCTTCAGTATAGTCACCGAAGAAGCTGTAAAGGGTGTGGAAGCAGCATCAAAAGCTAAAAACGCTTCTTCCAAGTCAAAGTCGGCACCTAAGAAAAAGCCTGCTGCCAAAAAGAAGACTGCGTCAACTAAGAAAACTACAACAAAGAAGCAATCTTAAGACTAAATAAAAAAGCCTCGGAATGAATCCGGGGCTTTTGTCCTGCTAAGCAAAAGCTGGAAAAGGGACTTGAACCCTCGACCTACTGATTACGAATCAGTTGCGCTACCGACTGCGCTATTCCAGCATGGTTTAAGCTTCATAGAGCTACAAAACACAAAGATTATTATACATATGAAATCTTCTTATTTCAAGACGCGTTATAAAAAGTGCATGAAAATTTAATGCGAATTTTTGTGATAATGCTGAAACTTTGTGTTATAATTATAAATTGAATTATTATTTGTTTTATAGAGAGGGTATTCATAATGAAAGATTTAAAAGATTACGTAAGAACTATCCCGGATTTCCCGGAGAAGGGAATTATGTTCAGGGACATCACGTCAGTGCTTCAGGATCCTGAAGGTTTCCACCTTGCCATCGACAAGATGCAGGAAATGGTTGCAGATCTTGACTTTGATGTAGTTCTTGGTGCTGAATCAAGAGGATTTATCTTCAGTGCGCCAATCGCATATACAAGAGGCAAGGCTCTTGTTCCTGTTCGTAAGAAGGGCAAGCTTCCATGCGAGACAATCGAGGTTGAGTATGACCTTGAGTACGGCAAGGCAGTTCTTGAGATCCACAAGGATGCTATTAAGCCGGGTCAGAAGGTTCTTCTTGTAGACGACCTTATGGCTACAGGTGGCACAATCGAGGCTATGATCAAGCTTGTTGAGCAGCTTGGCGGAGAAGTTGCAGGTGTTGCAGTTCTCATGGAGCTTAAGGGCCTTAACGGAAGAGAGAGAATCAGCAAATATAGATTAGACGCAGCAATCAGCTACGAAGGGAAGTAATTAATGGCGCAGAATTTCGATGACGGAAAAATTGAGGCCATTGAAGAGTTCCAGTCGCCTGATGTGCTTTATGAAGGGCTTATCAGGAGGGTGAGGAAATATCACCCTTCTGATGATATATCCCTGATTGAGAAGGCATATGCCCAGGCAGCTGAGGCCCACAAGGAGCAGCTACGCAAATCCGGTGAACCCTATATCATTCACCCTCTATGCGTGGCTATTATTCTTGCTGATCTTGAGATGGATAAAGAGACCATCGCAGCAGGGCTTCTTCATGATGTCATTGAAGACACTATTTTGACCAAGGAAGAGATAGAGAATACCTTTGGAGCTGATGTGGCACTTCTTGTGGATGGCGTAACCAAGTTGTCTGCATTGCAGCTTTCAACTGAGAATGCCAACAAGACCCAGGAGCAGATTGATATGCAGGCACAAAACCTGCGTAAGATGTTCCTTGCCATGGCAAAGGATATCAGAGTAATACTGATCAAGCTTGCCGACAGACTCCACAACATGAGAACACTGGCTCACATGATTCCGGAGAAGCAGCAGAGAATAGCTCAGGAAACCCTGGACATTTATTCTCCGATCGCCGGAAGACTTGGTATCAGCAGGATTAAGGTCGAGCTTGATGACCTTTCCCTCAAGTATCTCAAACCTGATGTTTACTATGACCTGGTTGATAAGGTAAGCGTAAGGAAGAGTGAAAGGGAGAAATATGTAGAGGATATCTGTGAACATGTTCGCCAGAGCATTAAAGAGGCAGGTATTCAGGGAGAAGTTAACGGAAGAGTTAAGCACTTCTTTAGTATTTATAAGAAGATGCGCAACCAGAACAAGACTCTCGACCAGATTTATGATCTTTTCGCTATTCGTATTATTGTTTCAACTGTAAAAGACTGTTATGCGGCTCTTGGCGTAATCCATGAGATGTACAAGCCTATTCCCGGCAGATTCAAGGATTACATTGCAATGCCCAAGCCCAACATGTATCAGTCACTTCATACGACACTGATTGGACAGACCGGTCAGCCTTTTGAGATTCAGATTCGTACCTACGATATGCACAAGGCTGCTGAATACGGTATCGCTGCCCATTGGAAATATAAAGAGACCTCAGATGGCAAGAAGGCTGAGAAGGGTGAAGAGGAGAAACTTATCTGGCTTCGTCAGATTCTGGAATGGCAACAGGACATGTCTGACAACCAGGAATTCATGAACCTTCTAAAGAGTGATCTTAATCTTTTCTCTGAGGATGTTTACTGCTTTACTCCTACAGGAGAGGTTAAAAATCTTCCTGCAGGCGCTACACCTATCGACTTCGCTTACAGCGTTCACTCTGCTGTAGGTAATAAGATGATAGGAGCCAAGGTAAACGGCAAGCTTGTTCCCATTGATTATAAGATTCAGAATGGTGACAGAATTGAGATCATCACCAGCCAGAATTCCAGGGGACCAAGTAGGGACTGGCTGGCTATTGCCAAGGCTACATCTACCAAGAACAAGATCAATCAATGGTTCAGAAATGAGCTCAAGGAAGAGAATATTGCAAGGGGCCGTGAACTTCTTATAGAGTACTGTAAGAGTAAGGGCATAGATCTTTTTGCAATTTCCAAGCCTGAGTTCCAGAACATTGTTATTAGGAAATACGGATTCCACGACTGGAACGCTGTTCTTGCAGCTGTTGGACACGGTGGCCTTCGTGAGGGCCAGATCATCAACAAGATGCTTGAGCTTGATGAGAAGGAACACAAGCGCAACATCACTGATGAAGAGGTTTTGGCAGCTGTTGCGGAATCCAACATCACACCTCAGATTTCCAGCTCCGATAATGCCATTATTGTTAAGGGCGTTCACGATGTGGCTGTGAGATTTTCAAAGTGTTGTAATCCGGTTCCCGGTGATGACATATGCGGATTTGTGACCAGAGGCAGAGGCGTTTCAATTCACAGAAGAGACTGCGTCAATGTTATAAAGATGCAGGAAGAGGACAGAACAAGGCTTATTGAGGCCAAGTGGCAGAACGACAGCTATGAAGGCGGTGGCAAATATGCAGCAACCATCAAGATCTTCGCTAACAACAGAAGCGGTCTTCTGGCAGATATTTCAAGAACTCTTTCTGAGAAGAATATTGATATCATCTCTATGAATACAAGAACCAGCAAGCAGGGACTGGCAACCATGGAAACTTCATTCCAGGTTTCATCCAGGGATCAGCTTAGAGAGATCGTTGATAAGATCAGACAGATTGATAGTGTAATAGACATTGAGAGAACCACAGGTTGATGAAAACTGTGGTTTTTCTTATTATAAGGATATATCAAAAATATCTTTTGCCGGAAAGGAACTTAAGATGGGAGAAAAAAGTGTTCAGGTTGCCAGCTTAACAATTGGTATGTTTGCCACGAATTGTTACTTTATATTTGATGAAAATGCCAAGGATGAAAACGGCAAGATTCATGGTATATTTATAGACCCTGCTGCCAAGGGCAAGCTTTTGTACGATACCTTAACAGATAAGGGCTTTGTCGTTGATCTGATTCTTTTAACCCATGGGCATCTGGATCACATTGGTGGAGCAGACGAACTTAGAAAGCTTTCGGGAGCCAAGATTGGTTGTTATGAAAAAGAGATGGCGCTGTGCAACGACCTTTATCTTAACGCCTCGATGTATTTTGGAATGGAGGCCCAGGTAATTCCTGATATCTATTATAGAGATGGGGAGGAGATATCTGCTGCCGGCCTTACCTGCAGGCTTATTGCCACACCGGGTCATACCTCCGGCGGATGCTGTTATTATTTTGAGGAAGAGAATAAGCTCTTTTGCGGAGATACACTGTTTGAGGAATCTGTGGGCAGAACGGACCTGCCGACAGGCTCTTTAAGTGAGCTATTAAGGTCTATAAACGACAAGCTCTTTGTCCTTCCTGATGACACCTATTGCTATCCGGGGCACGGTGAGATTACAACCATCGGACATGAGAAGATATACAATCCGGAATGTGGAGCATATAGAATATGAAAGTAGTTTATTTAGATTTTGACAAATATCAGTACGACGTACATTCCCTATTTAAGGCTTTTTACCCCGATGAAGAGGTAATGGTCCTGGTTGGGAAAAGAGGTGAGCTTCAGGAGAAAGAAGCAAAGATAAAGGATACTGATGAGATTTTTACTATAAATAATATCGAGACCATAGAAAAGAATGACCTGAAAAAGCAGATATATACTGTGCTTTCAGAAAAAACCGGAAAACAGCTTCCCTGGGGGAATCTTACAGGAATCCGCCCAACAAGAATCGCTATGAATCTCCTGGAAGAGGGAAAAAGCGACGTCGAAGTAACTGACTATATGAAGAATACCTACTTTGTGAGCGATGAGAAGCTGGATCTATGTCTGGAAATTGCCCACAGGGAGCAGGAAATCCTTAAGGATATAGATTATGAGAACGGCTATAGTCTCTACATCGGAATTCCATTTTGTCCAACCACGTGCCTCTACTGTTCTTTTACTTCATACCCAATTGGTGCATTTAAAAACCTGGTGGATGAATATTTATGCTGTCTTGAAAAAGAAATAGATTATGTGGCGGAGAATTTCAAAGGGAAGACTCTGGATACCGTTTATATCGGTGGCGGAACGCCAACAACATTGGAGCCTGCGCAGCTTGAGAGGCTTATCGGGTATCTTAAGGATAAGCTTGATTTTTCCCATGTTAAGGAGTTTACAGTAGAGTCCGGAAGACCGGATTCCATCACAAGAGATAAGCTTAAGGTTATGAAAAAGCTGGGCGTAGACAGGATTTCAGTAAATCCTCAGACCATGAATGATGAAACTCTAAAGCTAATCGGCAGAAGACATGATGTAAAGCAGCTTATCGATGCCTTCAATATGGCCAGGGAAGAGGGCTTTGATAACATAAACATGGATATTATCTTAGGACTTCCAGGGGAAACCTCTGTAGAGGTAAGTCACACTATAGATGAGATAATAAGGCTTGGTCCTGATGACCTTACAGTCCATTCGCTGGCGATAAAAAGGGGCTCAAGACTATATGAGGTCCTTCATGAGAAAGAGATTAAGGGAGAACTTAAAGTTCCAATCCTTAGTTCCATCAATAATACTGCATCAATGATGGAGATTGCAGCCTCTGGTGCCCGTAAAATGGGGCTTACGCCTTACTATCTGTACAGACAGAAGAACATAAGCGGAAACTTTGAAAACACCGGATATGCCAGAAAGGGCAAGGCTGGTATATACAATATCCTTATAAATGAAGAGGTGCAGTCCATCGTTGCCCTTGGCGCCGGAACCGTTACAAAGAGAGTTTACGGAAACGGAAGGATAGAAAGGTGCGACAATGTAAAGGATGTTAAGCTTTACATGGAAGGCATCGAAGAGATGATTGAGCGGAAAAAAGAGCTCTTTAAGTGAATAAATATTGATTTTTAACGAAAAAAAGGTTGGCGGTGATGATTTTATTACCGTCAACCTTGCTTTATTATTGCGCTTATCGTCACTATATGGAAACTGCATAATTATAACTAGTGCCCCCTATTGCATAAAAATAAACTATAAACATTGCTATAAATTGTGCAATATGCTAAGATACTTGTATAATAATAAAAATATTGCACTTGTTTGTGGAATATCAAAAGGAGGTTTATATGCTGTTCCAACTTTATAGTGACCATGCTGCGATGCAGCTAGTTGGCTGGGTGTTGGTATTTTGTGGTCTTATTCTTATGAATGAGATCGGTCGTAGGACCAAAGCAGGCGGAATGATCGTATTTGTGGTTATTCCATGTATTCTCACTGTATATTTTATTCTTGCACATGTGGGTATGTTCGGAGGCAAGGACAACCCAACTGTAGCATTCATGGATGGATGGTTCCACTATTTCAAACTTTATGCGGCTGATATCGGCTGCGTAGGCTTCATGATGATCAAGTACAAATGGGGCATTGGCAAAGAGAAATGGTTTGCATGGTTCCCATGGTTCATCGTTGCAGCGAACATCATGATTGCTAATGTATCTGATATGGAGTCAGCTCTTGCAGCTGCTTCTATCACAGGTGATTTATCAGGTGCCTGGTGGGCATCAAACGAAGGTGTATTTATCTACGGCGGATGGTGGAACGTTGTTAATGCCATTGCAGGTATGATCAACATCTTCTGTATGACAGGATGTGTACATCTTTATACATCCAAGGACAAGAATCATGCAGATATGCTCTGGCCTGATATGTGCGTATGGTTCATAGTTGCTTACGATGTATGGAACTTTGAGTACACATACCTCAACCTTCCTACACATTCATGGTACTGCGGTGTTGCACTTTTACTTGCTCCTACATTTGCTAATGCATTCTGGAACAAGGGTGCATGGATCCAAAACCGTGCTAACACACTGGCTATCTGGTGTATGTGGGCTCAGGTTGTTCCTGCATTCCAGCTCAGCTCAAAATTTGCTGCAGCGCTTCCTTCAGTTTATGGTGGAGCAACAGCAAATGGTATCACAACAATGGATCTTTATGCTGAAGCTATCGCACTTTACAATTCAGGAAACGGCAAGACTGCTCAGGCAGGACAGATTATTTCTGAGATGGGCATAACAGCTAATCCTACAGCTCAGGGTGTTGTTGCTATTCTTTCAATTGCAGTTAATGTAATCTGCATCGCTGAGATCATTAAGAGATCGGTTAAGCTTGGAAAGAATCCTTATCGCAACGAAGTATTCAAAGATACAAAAGACTTCAAACTTGCAATGGAAAGAGCAGAAGTTTGATTTCCTTTATTGACTATGAGGCTGGTGAAACAGATAATGTTTAATGAATGATTATAAGATTATTTGTTTCAGGAGGACCAAATGGATAACGTAAGAGTAATAGAAGTAAAAAGAAGCATCTTTGAAAGTAATGATCAGGATGCGGAGAAGCTTCGCGGAGAACTTAAAGACTCCAAGACGTTTCTTCTTAATCTGATGTCTTCTCCGGGTTCAGGTAAAACCACAACCCTGACAAGGACAATTGAACTTTTAAAGGATAAATACAGGATTGGCGTTATGGAAGCTGACATCGACTCCGATGTGGATGCCAAGACTATTGCAGCTACAGGAGTAAAGGCTATTCAGCTCCATACCGGTGGTATGTGCCATCTTGATGCTGATATGACAAGACAGGGCGTTAGAGAGCTTGGCGTTGAGGATGTGGATTTTGCCATTCTTGAAAACGTTGGTAATCTTGTTTGCCCTGCAGAGTTTGATACAGGCAGCACCAAGAATGCCATGATACTTTCGGTTCCTGAGGGACATGATAAGCCCCTTAAGTATCCGCTTATGTTCTCCATTTGTGATGTTGTCCTTATTAACAAGATTGATGTTATGCCATATTTTGACTTCGATCTTGAGAAATGTAAGGAAAACATACTGTTTAGAAATCCCAATGCCAAGATTATCCCAATCTGCGCCAAGACAGGCGAAGGCATGCAGGAATGGGCTGACTGGCTATCAGAAAACATAGAGGAAGCTATTAAATAATAGCTCCTATAAAGGCAAGTGAATGGAGATGCCGTACGGTAAACAAGGGGAAGTTTATCTTAACCTTATATCGTACGGCATTACTAACGTAAAAACTGTTTAAGTTTTGCGCTTATTAAGGATAGAGATATGCACGAACTTGGAGTTGTTTTCCGTATAATAGATGATCTTACAGAACTAGGTAAAGAGAATGAGCTGGAGAAGATCCATTCGGTTACTTTAGAGCTCGGTGAAGTTTCCGGAGTTGTTCCGTCTCTTTTAACAGATGCATGGAAATGGGCTGCTGATAGAACTGAGTTGATGAAAGGTGCTGAGCTTATCATCGAGACACTTCCGGCAGTGACATTCTGCGAAGACTGTAAATCTGAATATGAAACCGTGGCATATGGCAAGATATGCCCAAAATGTGGCAGCAATCATACATATCTCTTAAAAGGTAATGAATTTATGATAAAAGAGATAGCGGCCACTTGATTTTGTTTTTAGAAAAATGAGGTAGTAGAGATGGATAAAAATGAATTTGATATGAATGATTTGATGACTCCATATTCCCTGGACCCAAATCGTAACAAAAAGGACCCAAGAGCCGGCGTTATTCCGGATTCAGTTGATTTGAACGCTCCTTTCCGTGAGCCTCTTGCAAGATTTTCCAAGGTTGTAACAGATAGAAAGAACATTAAGCTCGGTATCGAGAAGATTACAAAGGAAAGCCCTGAGTATTGGGGACTTTATAACCTGATTACTGATGAGCAGTGTGAAATTGCTCTTAAGCTTGAGAAGCGTAAGCCAAAGACTTTTGATGAGATTGCAGCTCTTTGCCCTGAGTATACCAGAGAAGAACTCCAAAAACAGCTTGATCAGATGAGCTTTAACGGTGTCATTGAGTGGAACTACGAAAATGACAAGCATGAGAAACAGTACGTTCTTCCTATGTATGTTCCCGGATCAGCTGAATTTGGTAACATGAATCACCAGGTACTGGAGAAGCATCCTGAGGCAGGAGCTTTCTTTGAGAGAATGAGCCGTATTCCTCTTGAGGGACTTACACACATGGTTCCTATGGGCGGCGCCGGTGTCGGAATGCACGTAATCCCTGTCGAGAAGGCTATCGAGATGGAGAGTTCTTCCGTCAACCTTGAGCATATTTCCCATTGGCTTGATTATTATGACGGAAAATATGCAGCATCTCCTTGCTCCTGCAGAAGATCAAGAAAGACATTTGACCAGGGTTGTGCTGATGATCCTGAAGGATGGTGTATTGCAGTTGGTGATATGGCTGACTATGTAGTTGAGACGCAGAAGGACGGCAGATATATCACCAGAGAAGAAGCACTTGAGATTTTTAAACAGGCAGAGGATAACGGATTCGTTCATCAGATCACAAATATCGATGGACAGGACAAGATCTTTGCTATCTGTAACTGTAATGTAAATGTATGTTATGCCCTTCGTACATCACTTCTCTTTG
>JAILMY010000196.1 GCA_024692165.1 Butyrivibrio sp.
ATAACTTCAAGAACTACTCTGTCCTGAGTAATCTTGCTGTAAGGTACAACAGGCTTTGTAGGATAAAATGCATCAGTCAGATCGGTGCACATTTCCTTTTTAATAACAGATGGTACGTCATCAAACTTCGGAGTCATCGCCTTTATTGTGCCGTCTTCCTTGTAGGAAACCTCGTATAGTGAGGGGACATACATTCCGGGAATATGTGAAAGCTCTCTTAGAAAATCCTGTCTGGAGATACCATCTTTTTTGACCTTTTTATAGAGATCAAATACTTCTCTGTATCTTGTCTCACCTTCACCGATATAGAAAAAGTCAAAAAAGTCCGCAATTGGCTCAGGATTATAAGTACATGGACCTCCGCCAACCACAATAGGATCATCCCAGGTTCTATCTGATGCCATGAGAGGAACCTTAGAAAGATCCAAAACCTGAAGGATATTCGTATAACACATCTCATACTGCAGCGTAAATCCCAGGAAATCAAAGTCTTTTACAGGATCCTGCGATTCAAGCGCAAAAAGAGGAATGTTCTGCTCTCTTAGAACCTTGTCCATATCTTCCCATGGAGAATAGACACGTTCACACCAAACATCGCTGTAGGAGTTGAACATTCCGTAAAGAATCTGAATACCAAGATGAGACATTCCTATGTCGTAAACATCCGGAAAACAGAATGCGAATCGGATATCAATCTGATCCTTATCCTTGGTAACGCTGTTAACCTCGTTACCAATATATCTTTCGGGTTTCTCAATACTCAGGAGTGTCTCATCTGACAATGCTAATTTGTAATTCATATCATTTCCTTATCGTCTTGACAGTTCGTCTGTTACATCCTCCCAGCTTACATTCTTTTCTGCCATGAGGACCATCATATGATACAGGAAATCTGACATTTCGTAAACAATTTCATTTGAGTTAGGATTTTTAGCGGCTATAACCATTTCAGTGGCTTCTTCGCCGACCTTTTTGAGGATCTTATCAATTCCCTTATCAAAAAGATAATTGGTGTAAGAACCCTCTTTGGGATTAAGCTTCCTGTCTTTAATTACATCAAAGACGCTGCCCAGAACCTTCTGAGGGTTCTTCTCGCTGTAATCCTTCTCAGCGATCTTGTTGAAGAAGCAGGAATAACTTCCGGTATGACATGCGGCTCCAATCTGCTTAACCTTTGCGAGAATTGTATCCAGGTCACAATCTGCTGTCAGAGACATTACATACTGGAAATGAGAACTGGTTTCACCCTTAAGCCAAAGCTCATTTCTGCTTCTGCTAAAGTAAGTCATCTTTCCTGTCCTTAGAGTTTTATTATATGCCTCTTCGTTCATATAAGCCAGCATAAGTACCTGATCGGTCCTATAGTCCTGCACAATGACAGGGACCATTCCATCCGAGTTTTTCTTTAGCTGTGACCAGGAAAAAGAAGGTTCAAGCTGGCACATGGTCAGACCTTTTGAAATACAGTCATCTTTAAGCTCTGAAATACCGTCGGCTTTTGCATTTATATAATTTCCGAATAGTCCGCTGATTCTGTCATATTTTGTTAAAAGCTCTGCAGGAGAACCTGTTTCGTCCTCTTTTGGACAGACATATAAATCTGCATCTGCGTCAAGTTCGCTTAAAAGGCTCTTTGCAATTTCATCAGTGAAATCTTTTACAAAATAAAGGGATGAAGCTAACGCCTCCACCTGATCTTTTCGGCAGTTTATCTGAGATGGTTCAAAAAAGCTGATGCCTATCTTGTTCTTGCCAAATTTACCTGACACTTCTTCCAAAATTTCAATATTTGTATCCTTGGAAAAATTCAGGAGAGCCTTTTTGCAGCCTGCATAAAGCAGCTTTTTGATATCCTCCATGCGCTTCACATTGCCGGCTCCGATCACAGGAACATCACAGGCTTTGCAAATATCCTTTATGGTGTCCAATGCTTTATCGTGCTCGGCGTCATTTCCGGCTGTTGAAAGATCAAAGACAATAAGCTCATCCATTCCTGAATCGGAATACTCTTCTGCAAGCGTGACAGGATTATCTGAAATAACCTTAAGATCACTAAAGGACTTTACTGCTTTCTGATCCTTGAGATATATACTTGAAATGAGTTTTCTTTTTTGGTTGTTCATTAAAGTGCTCCCTTTGTACTTAAGACATCTGTAATTCTTGGGTCGATCATTGTTGCCTCATCCAGGGATTTGGCAAAGGATTTAAACAAAGCCTCGATCTTGTGGTGGTCATTTAGCCCTGTGATGATCCTTAGTTGTAGATTCATGGCTGCTGCATATGATATAGAGTAAAAGAACTCTCTCACCATTTGGGTATCAAACTCTCCCACCATCGGCGAAGTAAACTCTCCGTCCATTACAAAATATGGTCTTCCGCAAAGATCTATAGCGCTCATGACAAGAGTCTCGTCCATGGGAATAATGTTGCTGCCATAGCGCTTAATTCCCTGTTTGTCGCCTATGGCCTTGGCAATAGCCTGTCCAAGGACAATTCCGGTATCCTCAATTGTGTGATGGCAGTCCACGTTAAGGTCTCCATTGACCTTAACTTTAAGGTCAAATAGTCCGTGTCTTGCAAAAGCCTCCAACATATGATCAAAAAATCCTATGCCGGTAGAAATTTCGCTCTTTCCTGTGCCATCAATGCAAAGTGAAAGCTCGATATCAGTTTCTTTAGTCTTTCTTGCAATTTTTGCGGATCTGTTGTCCATAAATTGTGTCTCCTTAATTAATCAAACAAAATGTTGTTAAATTAATCTTATAAAAATTAAATAACTTGCAGTTTATAATCATTTAAGAAAGTTAACTTGCAAAAAAAACCGGATTTTTACTGAAATCTTACGGCAATTGAATTAGCGTGAGCAGTAAGTCCCTCTTTTTTTGCAAAGAGTTCAATGTCCTCGTGTACCTTTTCAAGAGCCTCTTTTGAATAAGAAACTATACTGGTCTTCTTTACAAAGTCATCAACATTTAGCGGCGAGAAAAATCTGGCTGTACTGTTTGTCGGAAGAATGTGATTAGGACCTGCAAAATAATCTCCCAGAGGTTCTGATGAATATGAGCCAAGGAAAATAGCACCTGCATTCTTAATTTTTGTCATGGTTTCAAACGGATTTGCGGTGATGATTTCTAAGTGCTCTGAAGCTACAGCATTAGTAGCATCTATAGCATCCTGCATATCATCTGCTATGAAAATGAATCCATAGTTATCTAAAGACTGTTTAATAATTTCTGCTCTCTCTAAGGTCTTTAAAAAGCCTTCGATTTCTTTTGTCACTTCATCTGCAAGTCTTTTGGAAGTGGTAATAAGTATTGCTGAAGCCAAAACGTCGTGCTCTGCCTGAGATAAAAGATCTGCTGCTACAAATCGTGCATTGGCTGTATCATCTGCCAGAACTAGAATTTCACTGGGACCTGCGATGGAATCAATTGAAACATGTCCGAAGCATGCCTTTTTAGCAAGGGCTACGAAGATATTACCAGGACCTGTAATCTTATCTACCTTCGGAACGCTTTCTGTGCCAAAGGCCATAGCTGCTATAGCCTGGGCTCCGCCAACCTTGTAAATTTCATTTACACCTGCAATGCTTGCTGCTGCAAGGGTTCCGGGATTAACCTTTCCATCTTTTCCGGGAGGTGTGCACATTATTATGCGCTCAACTCCTGCAACCTTTGCAGGAATAACATTCATGAGAACACTTGAAGGATAGGCAGCTGTACCACCGGGAACATATACGCCGCTTATCTCAACAGGAAGAATACGCATACCTAAAATGCTGCCGTCCTCCTTTGTGTCTATCCAGGTATTTCTCTTTTGCTTCTCGTGGAAGACGCGAATATTTTCAGCGCTCTTTTTCATTACTTCAATGAACTTTGGATCAAGAGAGTTTATTGCCTCATCTATTTCCTCTTTTGTTACCCTGATTGTATCAGCAGAAAGCTCGCACTTATCAAATTTAAGAGTATATTCAAAGAGTGCCTTATCTTTGTTTGCCTTTACATTTTCAATAATTTCATTTACAGTGCTTTCATATTGGGAATAGCTTCCGGGATTCCTATTCAGGAGATTCTTAAGTAACTCCTGTTTTGTTTCCTCATTTAATTCAAGAACACGCATTATGTTAAATTCTCCTTCATGTCGTTAATTAGTTTTCTGATTCTCTCAGTTTCCATCTGCATACTAACCTGATTGACGATCATTCTGGCAGACAGTGGGCAGATTTCCTCCAGTACCTCAAGACCATTTTCCTTGAGGGTGGATCCGGTTTCTACAATATCAACAATAACATCTGATAGGTTTACAATAGGTCCCAGTTCGACAGAACCATTGAGTTTTATAATATCAACCGTCTGATGTTTTTTATTAAAGAAATAATCCTTCGCAATATTAGGATACTTACTGGCTACACGAATCATTTCACGATGCTCTAAGAGCTTTTTGGCATCATGGGGACCACATACACACATTCTGCATTTTCCAAAGCCAAGGTCCAAAACTTCGTATACTCTTCTGTTCTCCTCAAGAATTGTATCAGCGCCAACTATACCAATATCAGCTGCTCCGTATTCAACATATGTCGGAACATCCGGCCCCTTGGCCAGGAAAAATTTAAGCTTTAATTCTTCATTGGTAAAGATAAGCTTTCTGGTCTTCTTATCAAGGATTTCTTCACAGTTTATTCCGCATTTATTAAGTAACTCCATAGTGGAGTCAACAAGTCTTCCCTTTCCCAGGGCAAAGGTTAAATATCTCATAATTCCTCCGTAGCATGCTTAAGAACAACATTTTTTCCCTGGCTTCTGAGTTTAGCTGCTTCCTCTAAAGAAGCCTTGAATGAATCGTCTGTATAAATTATTGATATTGGCGCTTCGTCATGCTCCAATTCAATATTCTGACGGTAAAGAGCTGACAAAAGATCATCCAGAATAATGGAAAATCCGATTGATGGAGCATCTTTACCATATTTCCCAAGAAGATTATCGTAGCGACCGCCCTTTGCGATGGCATCTCCAACACCATAGGTGTAGGCACTGAATATAACTCCAGTGTAATAATTGAACTTACTGAGAATTCCAAGATCAAAGGAAACGTACTTCTCTACGCCGTAGTATGTAAGGACTTTATAGAGCTCTTTTAACCGCTTAACTGCATTAAGGCTTCTCTCATTGTTTACTTCTGTCATAGCCTTATCCAAAGCATCATCAGAACCAATAAATTCAGAAACCTTTACAATAAGGTTCTTATACTTTTCCGGAATACTGTTCTCTGCCATGATACTCTCAGCAAGGAAGTAATTCTTGCCAATGATGGCTTCGCGGATCTTACTCTCTGTTTCATCTCCGATTCCTGCTTCTTCACAGATACCCTTGTAGTAATCAGCATCTCCAACGCTTACCTGGAAGTCATTAAGCCCAGTGCTCTTAAGAGCATCAATAAGAAGCGCAATGATCTCTGCGTCTGCGTAAACAGAAGGATCATTCATAAGCTCAACGCCGATGTTATAGTTCTCTTTAAGTTTACCCTGAAGATTTGAAGTGTTGAGGAATGCATTACCTTCATAACATACCCTTACAGGATTGCCGTTTTCAAGCATGACCTTTGAGGCACATCTTGCTATTGAAGGTGTAAAGTCAGGACGAAGGACCAAAGTATTACCTTCTGTATCAAAAAACTTAAACAGCTGCTTCGCATCGGATGTATTGATTTCCTCAGCAAAGACATCAAAGAACTCAAAGGTTGGAGTTTCAATGTCCTCATATCCAAAACTCTTCATCTTGCTATGAATCTTGTCTGCAAGAATCTTTCTGTCGCCGCATTCTCTTCCATATACATCTCTTACACCATCCGGTGTATGTAATAAAACCTTACTCATAAATACCCCGTTTCGTATGTTAAAATCACGCTTTAATACTGCGCAGTGCTATCATGGTAATTCGGTATCATATTACAGAGTTTACAGTAGAGTTTACTTTATGTCAACACTATCTTTCATCTAAATCTTTTTGGATAAGATCCAAATATGGAATGAGTATCCCATTTTCTCCCGGGGAATGGATGATAAATTCATCGCTAAGTTCATCCCTTCTAAAGCTCTTTCTTCCTCCGTTTTCTGCCCTGTCCCAAAATTCTTTAAGCTTTCTATAGGGGAGATAATAAAATTCGTTTAGTCCTGTGAAATAAATAAGAAAAAAAGCAATTCCATCCTGTTTTTCAAAGCTGCCCATAAAGCTTACCTGATGAGGATGGATGTTCTCTAAAGAAAAGGTACTGGCAGCGCATTCCTTAGCATCAAAGCACACAGGAATACCCTGCACAGCGCCAATATAGTCTACGGTACTCTTCTGATCAAAGTATGCAAGAGTGATGTGTCTTGTTTCTTTTTCGATATTTATGGGCGTAATGGGAGTAGGTATCTTCTGAATAAGAGCCAGCTCCAGCTCCTGATACCGCTCATTACTTCTGTTAATAAGTTCCTCAAGGGTTGAACCCCTAAGACCTCTTGATTTCCAAGTAGGCATATATCCCCCAAAGCTTATAAAAGCCAAACAAAATAATCGTAAAATAAAAAAAGTGAATTCTTTTAGTGGCAATGAATAATATCCGAATATGTTTTGGGCATCTTGGCAATAAACTCACGGCCACTGACAGCTTCAAAGCCCTCCGGCATTTTTGAAGGAAATACCAGCCTGTAACTGTGAAGAAGCTGAAATTTCTGCCCTGCTAAAACTTTTCCGCCATATTTAACATCACCGATGATAGGATGAGCAATTGATGAAAGATGAGCCCTGATTTGATGAGTTTTACCGGTAATAAGCTTTACTTCAAGCATGGTCAGATCTTTTTCCTTATCATAAGCTACCGGCACATATTCAGTCTCTATATAGGAATATCTCTCATCATGAGGATCATCCTTCTTTATGGTTACCTTATTACTCTTTTCATCCTTATAGAGATAGCCCTTAAGTGTGGATTTATCCTCTATCCTGCCACTGACTATCGTTCTGTAATATTTATCCAGAGTCCTGTCCTTTAGCATGCCATTCATGGTTCTGGCCCCTAAAAGAGACTTAGCACAAATAACCAGTCCGCTGGTGTTCCTGTCAAGACGATTACATATTGAAGGTTTATAGGTCTCCATCTCCTTAGCTGTTATATCACCTTTATCCAGCATATACTCAATGAGCCAGTCATTAAGGCTAAGATCATTCTTCTGTGATTTCTGGGAAAGCACTCCTGCCGGTTTGTTTACAAGAAGAATGTTAGAATCTTCGTAAATAATCTCTAATTTGCCAAACTTCTTAAGAGCGTTTAACTGCATCTTTTCTTTGATTGCGGATGCATTGCCTGCGCTTCCTCTGAACTTTTCAAAAGTTTCATCTGAAAAGAAAATCTTAACAGAGTCGGAAACATTTAATTTCTCGGTACCTTCAGCCTTCTTCCCATTAAGAGTAATATTCTTCTTTCTAAG
>JAILMY010000126.1 GCA_024692165.1 Butyrivibrio sp.
AGGCTCTTTAGCATGCTGATTGCAACTGAAACGGAATAGCCGCCGCTTCCCATAGCCAGGTTGTAAACATAAAGGTCAAGAACCTGGATATACTCCTTATTGAAGGCATTCTGGAACACGTAATACTGCTCCATACCGTTGTTAAGGAAGTTTGCAACGTTAAGCACAAGAAGAACAAAATATGTAGGCAGAAGACTCGGTATTGTGATGTGCCTGATTATCTGCATTCTGGAAGCTCCGTCAACTCTTGCCGCCTGGAGCATCTCATCATCAATACTTGAGATTGCCGCGATATACATGATGGCTGCCCAGCCCAGGTTCTTCCAGGTAAGCCACAGCCACTGCGTAAACCAAACGTGGTTTGATGACTGAAGAAAAAGAACCGGTGTATCAATGAGCCCCATCTTCATAAGAAGAGAGTTGAGCATTCCGGTACTGTTGAACAGTGAGAATGCAATTGAATAAACCATAACCCAGCTGACAAAATTAGGAAGGGTTGTAACTGTCTGAACAAATTTCCTGAACTTTACGCCTCTGATCTCATTGAGAAATACTGCGAACAGCATTGGAAGCCAGCTGGTTCCAAGAGTAATACCACTCATGGCAAAGGTGTTTTTCAGAACCTGTATGATCTGGTCGATCTTGGTCTGGCTGCTGACCAGTGATTTGAACCATTTAAATCCTACAAAGGGACAATTTGCCAAGGTCTTTGGCGGTTTGTAATCATAAAATGCATACATCCAGCCGTAAAGCGGATAGTAGCAAAAAAGTATAACAAGAATAATGAATGGCACAATTAAAAGAAACAATTTTAAAGAATATGCTTTCTTTTTAGACACCCCGAAACTCCTCCCTTACATCAGCTTTCATATTCATATCCAAATAAAGATCATTTGATATTTGCCTCTGTTACCGATTTCCTGATAACCATGGTGCATGGCACCTTGATCACCTCCGGTTCCTGTACTTCAGGCCTGTTCTCTCCTTCGGCATCCTCAAGTTTTTCCAGAATAAGCTTCGCAGATAATCTCCCGATCTCCCCAAGCGGAAGTTCTGTGGTCGTAAGCTGTGGTCTGAAAAATGATGAAATGCTCTCGTTATCAAAGCCGGCTACCGAAAGGTCTTTTCCCACAATTATGTTGTTCTCTTCCAGATAATCGTAAATGCCTCCGGACATCTGATCCGATATTCCAAAAAGAGCTGTAACCCCCTGTGGTATCAAGGCTTTCGCACCCTGATAACCTGACTCCCTGCTCCAGTCGCCGTAATAGACAAGCTTTGGATCAAATAAAAGTCCGTTTTCAAACATGGCTCGCTGATAGCCGCTAAGTCGCTGCGCCGTGTGTATATTTTCACGTCGGCCTCCTACGAAGCCTATACTGTTATGCCCCATCCTGATCATGTACTGAACCATCTCGTAGGCACTTTTTTCATCGTCAATTACTACTGATGGAATCTTAGGAGAATTAGAGTAGGCATAGCACATAACTGCCGGCAACATGAAATCATCGCCAAAGGCCTTTATTATTCTGGCGTGTCCGGCAAGATAGATTACTCCATCAACTTGCTCAGCAACGACATCGCCAAGAACCGGATCCAGAACAGAGTGATATTCTTCCTCCTGACCATACCAGGTATCTTTCCACCTGTCGTATAGTCTTAAGTTATGAACGATAACTCTGTAGTCCTCCTTCTCACAATTAGCCATAATGCTCTCTATGATAGGCGGAGACGTGAACTGAGCAATATCCTCAGCAATGATCGCTATGGTTCTTGACTTCTTAACCCGAAGCCCCTTTGCCATAACATTTGGCTTATATCCGGTCTCCTTTATGACCTTCATTATCCGTTTTCTTGTCTGTTCGCTGGTCTTAGCTTTACCGTTGATAACATTTGAAACAGTTGTAGCCGATACACCGCATTTTTCTGCAACGTCTTTGAGTGTTACCATTTTCGTATCCTCGTGTATTGATGTTTAGTAAATCGTTAAACTTAAGATTATTATCAAACCTATGACTATATTCTGTCAATAGTCTTTTTGTTAAACTGCACACAAAACCCTAAATATATACAATTTCTTTGTGCAAATAGCCTTGACTTTTGGTTATTTCAATCATAGTATGAATACATAATTTCAGTTTAACGATTAACAAATGCCGATTTTTGTGTGATTTTCACGAAAGGAGAGAGAGTATGATTTACTATGTTGATGCGTCCGCTTTCAGAGATGGGGATGGCAGTGAAAGCAGACCTTTTAAGCACATCAGCGATGCTGCAAAGCTTGCTGTTGCCGGAGATGAAGTCCTTGTAAAACCGGGAGTTTACAGAGAGTATGTAGCTCCAAAGAATCCAGGAACCAAGGATAAACCTATCGTTTACCGCTCTACAGAACCTCTCGGAGCAGTAATTACAGGTGCAGAGCTTGTTACAGACTGGACCAAGGTTAAGGGTTCCGTCTGGACTGCAAGAGTTAAGAACACTATGTTTGGCGATTATAATCCATATATCGAGAAGGTTTATGGAGACTGGTATTTTTCACCGGTCATCAGACACACCGGTTCTGTCTTTGTTAATGACAGCATGATGTATGAAGTTTCCACACTGGATGAGTGTAAGAAGGGCAAAGGGGATCCTCTTGCCTGGGATCAGGATGCTGCCCAGTATCTCTGGTACACAGAGCAGGATGAGAAGACTGATGAGACAGTTCTTTATGCAAACTTCCAGAAGCTGGATCCCAACAAGGAAAAGGTTGAGATCAGTGTAAGACGCAACTGCTTCATGCCGAAGGTAAATCACATTGATTACATCACAGTCAGCGGCTTTAATATCAACAAGGCTGCTACCACATGGGCCCCGCCTGCTGCCTATCAGGATGGTATGGTTGGACCTCACTGGAGCAAAGGCTGGATCATCGAGGACTGCGAGATTTACGGAAGCAGATGCTGCGGTATTTCTCTTGGTAAATACTACGACGAAGAAAACGACATGTACTTCACCAAGTACCATGTTAAGAGTCCTACCCAGATGGAACGTGACGCCGTTTGCCGCGGTCAGTACCATGGCTGGTTAAAGGAGCGTATCGGTCACCACATCGTTCGCCGCTGCCATATTCACCACTGCGAACAGACAGGTATCGTAGGCAGAATGGGTGCTGTTTTCTCAACAATTGAAGACTGCCATATCCACGACGTCTGCACTTCACAGCAGCTGGGCGGTGCTGAGACAGCCGGCATCAAGCTTCATGCCGGAATCGATGTAACTATCAGACGCAACCACATCCACAACTGTATCATGGGTGTATGGCTTGACTGGGAGGCTCAGGGCGCAAGAATCACCCAGAACCTCATGCACGATAACTATAGACACAATGGTCTTGCACAGGCCAGAGGCGCTATGTTCAACACTGATATCTTTATTGAGGTTGGCCATGGTCCTACTCTTATTGATAACAACATCCTTCTTTCGCCGGTTGGCATCACCATCCCAAGTGAAGGAATTGCCTGTGTTCACAACCTGGTTCTCGGAAGCTTCTCACTGATCAACTCCGGTGTAGACAGCATCGTAAATAACCAGCGTGAACCAAGATATACACCATATCACATTCGTCACCGTACAGAGGTTGCAGGTTTCATGACAATCCTTCACGGCGATGACAGGGTTTACAACAATATCTTTGTTCAGCAATTCCCTGTAACAGACAAGAAGAAGACTCCTCAGGACAATGACTATCAGGTAGTAGGAACTGCTCCATTCGATATTTTCCCGACTCAGGAAGAATGGGAAGATCAGTTTGATTTCAAGAAGCACCCTAACATGGGAGGACTTGCACTGGCACACTTTGGCCATCTTCCTGTCTGGATCAATGGAAATGCATATTTTGGCGGTGCAACAGTTTACAAGAAGGAAAAGAACAAGCTTGTAAACAAGAAGGCTAAACCTGTTATCGAGCTTACCCAGAAGAAAGACGGCTGGTATTTAAAGACATCCCTCGGAAAAGAGATCGGTGACTTTGTAGATGGAATCATCACCACCGAAACTCTCGGAAAAGCCTTCGAGCCTGAGCAGTACTTTGAAAATACCGATGGCACGCCTATCACCTTCGACAGCGATTATCTTGGTAATCACAGAGAAGGCTCCGCAATACCTGGACCACTTGCAGTTCTTGGTACTAAGGAGATCAAAGTCTGGAATAACTAAACAACAAGGAGCGACCTGAAATGAATTACGTTTATGAAATGCCCGAAGACATGCTTAAAGACTGCGCACAGAAGGGCACTGTAGAGAGATTTGAGTACGACACTTTTGACTATGAAGAGGATAAAAGGGCCCTCCACAAGGGCGCATGGGTATATCTTCCTTACGGCTATGACAAGAGCAAGAGATACAATGTTCTTTACCTTCTTCATGGTGGCGGCGTCACAGAAGACTGGTGGTTTAAGACATTCCCTGACACAGTGACTATCCTGGATAACATGATAGCCCAGAACATCTGCGAACCTTGCATTATCGTCACACCAACTTACTACTGCAAGGATGACCGCGATAACAACGCGGACTACATCACAGAACATTTCCGTTTTGAGCTCAGAAACGATCTTATCCCTGCAGTTGAGAGTCACTATTCAACCTTCGCAAGTGATGATACATCAGAGAAAAACCTGGTAGCTACCAGAGACCACAGAGCCTTTGCCGGTCTTTCTCTTGGTTCAATGACAACCTACAGGGCTGCGTTCTACAACAACTTTGATCTCTTTGCATGGTACGGACCTTTTTCAGGTTGCGGTGGACCTTTCGGTAACCACGACAACGAAGTTGAACGAATCTGTAAGACTCTTAAGGAAGGCGAAGAAAAAGGGCTTGCTCTCAAGTTCATGTTCTGCTGTAACGGCGATAAGGACATCGCTTTTGAAGAGCACAAGGATATCATGGAAAAGACCTTGAAGGTCTGCCCTCAGATAAAGCCCGGTGAGAACTACGATTTCTACATCATCCCCGGAGGCGTCCACGACATGAAAGCATGGCAGCTTCATCTTTACCATGCACTTCAGATCTTCTTTGAAGAATAATAAACTGCAAAACAAAATGCGCCGAGCGGTCATCATTTTGGAAGGCCGCCCGGCGCTTTTTTCTCGTTTTTATGAACAAATAGGAATCAGATTTCCTCTACATAGCTGACATATTCCAGATTACTGAGTTCCTCCAGAATCTCTTTGTGAGAGCGTTTTTTGGAAAAATCCATATCGACAATAAGCGCAGCATCGGAAGACTGCAAGGTCTTTTCCTTGCTCTTGGTCATACTGCTGACGGCAATACCCTGCTCAGCAATCCATTTGTTGAGCTTTTTGACTCCGCCGTTTTTATTAACTTCGATATAGATGCTGATGTATTTGCTGTATTCCTCAACCACCCTGCTGAGGTTCATGAGCACTACATTGGCGATCATGACCAGGGCAAAGCAGGCAATACCAATAATGAGGTATCCGCCTCCGATGGCCATTCCCATGCATGAGGTTACCCAAAGTGATGCTGCAGTGGTAAGACCCTTGATCTGCTGTCTTCCTGTAACAAGTATAGTACCTGCACCCAGGAATCCGATTCCACTGACAACTCCCGCAGGGATACGGCTGACGTCTGCGTTGAGTTCCGGTTCCAGGGCAAGGAAAATATTGAGTGCGGTGGCAATTGCAGAGCCCAGGCTCACAAGGGCAAAGGTCTTGATTCCCGCACTGTGTCTTTTGACAACCCTCTCCCATCCTATAAGGCTTCCAAAAAGTGTTGCTATTACAAGTCTTATGGCAACAGCAATATCCTGTGGACTTTCCAGAAAATCAATAATAGCGGTAAAACTCATTGCATTTCTCTCCCCATTTAATATTTTTGCGATACATACCATACACTATTTTAACTCTTAAAGCGCATAAAGTGTATTCTCTTCGAAGTTGAGGAATGCAGTATCTCCTACCTTGTATATCTTCTTGTTCTTTGGATTGTACTCCTGGATCTTTATAAGAGTATCACCGATCATAACATGATAATCCTGGTAAGCTCCCATAAAGCAGGAATACTTCACTGTTCCCTGTACTGCTCCTGTATCTCCAAGATATGCTCCTTCAGGACGAAGAACAACGCTGCAGGCTGCTCCATTCTC
>JAILMY010000142.1 GCA_024692165.1 Butyrivibrio sp.
GTTCGGAGGAAAACGGATTTAGCTAACAATACGAGTGACCACACACATTCGTGTGTTTATCTAAATCCATTTTGATACATCAAACCTCTGAACATTGCAACTTAGTGAAGAGGTGAATGTGTTTATGATGGGGAGAGTAACTATCAACAATAATGTGGGGGAGGATTCTACTTATGTTTCCAACATCTTTATCGATGAGTACATGCAGGATGCAAATGATGCACAGATCAAGATTTACCTCTTTCTACTGCGTATGATGAGTTCGAATTTATCGACCAGCGTTCCTGATCTTGCCGATAAATTCAACCACACAGAAAAGGACGTGGTTCGCGCCCTTAAATACTGGGAGAAAAAAGGTCTCATCAGCCTCGAATATGATGATGAGCAGAACCTCACCAGTATCCATATGGAAGAACTGACAGATCTTCGAAGGTACGGAAGACGCAGGGAAGACAACATGCTCAAGGCACTTCCTTCAACTAAGACAGCTACCGCTTCTGAACAGCAGGCCGCTGCTGCCCCTTCCAAGCCAACCTATACTGCAGCTCAGCTTCGTGCATTCAAGGCAAGCGAAGGCAGCGGCATCATGTTCATTGCCGAGCAGTATTACGGAAGACCTCTTAATCCAACAGAAATGTCTACAATTTACTATATTCATGATGAGCTAAAGTTTAGCGATGAACTTTTGGACTATCTGATGCAGTATTGCGTCGATAATCATAAAGCTGACTTCAGGTATATGGAAAAAGTGGCCATTAACTGGAACCAGCAAGGCATCAAAACACCAAAACAGGCCCGCGCGGAAAGCTTTAAGCATGATGGGGATATCATTGCAATAATGAAGGCGCTCGGTATGGAAAATGCCCCGACCGTAAAAGAAGGTACATTTATCAGTGCCTGGAAGGGGGAGTTGGGTTTTTCGATGGATATTATTATGGAAGCCTGCGATAGGACTGTTATGGCGACACAGAAGAACCGTCTGAAATACTGCGACGGAATTCTTAGAAACTGGCATGAGTGTAAAGTATCAACAAGGGAGGATATTGCCAGGTTAGATGCATCGCACACCGCTGACCTTCGTAAAAAGAAGGAAAAGGCTTCCGTATCATCCATCCAGTTTAAAGACCGTTTGGACGAATCATATATTCGTCAGGGCGGCACCCAGAATCGTTTCAATCAATTCCAGCAGAATACATATAATTTTGCTGAACTTGAGAAGCAGCTTCTGGACAATTAAACGTTACTATGTATAGTAACGACTACTCCTAGTATTGATTGGGGAATCAGACAGGGGTACAACACAAAGGTCTGGCCCTGTACTTTGGCTTGGCGGCGGCGCACATCACGCCTTCCCTAATTCACGTACAGGGCCATAATTATGAACATAATTAGCGTCATAATCACAGACAAAAAGGAGACATCATGGCATTAACAAATGCTCAGTATGATGCGATAATGCATGAATACGAGGAACGGCGCTCTCTACACAGACAGGAGCTCGAAGAGAGACAGCGCTACGTGTATGAAAATGTTCCGGGGTACAAGGATCTGGAGGATGAGACCGCCAGCGCCAGCGTAAACTTTGGAAAAAGACTTCTTGCAGGAGAAAGGCTTGATCGAAACGCTCTGAAGGCAGAGCTTAAAGAATTATCCAGGCAGAAGCTGACTCTTTTGACAGAGGCAGGCTTTTCTTCTGACTATCTTGATATGGGCTATACATGCCAGGACTGTAAGGACACCGGCTACATCGGCAATGAGAAATGCCACTGCTTCAAACAAAAAATTATTGAAGCTCTCTATGATAAATCAAATCTCAAAATGCTCACCAAAAAAGCAAACTTTAAACTGCTAACAGACAAATATTATTCCGGAGAAGACCTCTCCCATTTTCAGGGTGCAAAAAAGGCCTGTGAAGATTTTATTAATAATTTTAACTCTGACTACCAAAATCTATTCATTTATGGTACAGTTGGTACTGGCAAAACATTCCTTTCAATTTGTGTAGCGAATGAATTGCTGAAAACAGGCCATTCTGTCATATATTTCAGCGCGTCAGGACTATTTGAGATGCTAGCTCAATATGTTTTTGATGCCAAGCTCAAATCTGAGCTCAGGGGCATTTACGACGATCTGTACAACTGCGAATTGCTTGTTATTGATGATCTTGGTACTGAAGGGATAAATCAGTTTACATTATCCCAGTTGTTTTCCTTGCTTAACGAAAGAGACAACCGCAAGAAATCAACAGTCATTACCACTAATCTTTCTCTAGAACACTTGCAAAATAACTATTCTGAAAGGATCTTTTCCAGAATTACCAGTAACTTCAGGCTCCTGAAACTGACCGGACAGGATATTCGAAAAATAAAAAAGATTGCTCGAAAAGAAAGTGAGGATTTGCAGTAATGCCAAAAAGAGAAGAGAAACGTAATCTGGAGACGATCCCTGTTGGATCTTTGGGGATCATTCCGCTTAAGGGTGTGAGAGCCCTTGCTGACAAGGTCGATTACTATCTCGTTAAATGGAGAGCTGAAAGAGAAAATGAACACAAGGGAAGCCTTGCCTTTACCGGTTATGAGCGACCTACCTACATCCTTGACGCTGAGGTTCCAAGATTTGGTACCGGAGAAGCTAAGGGTGTTATCAAGGCATCTGTCCGTGGCGATGATCTTTTTCTCCTGGTGGATGTATGTAACTATTCTCAGACCTACTCTCTCTTTGGTCAGGAAAATCACATGTCTCCTGATGATCATTATCAGGATCTCAAGAGAATAATCGCCGCTGTCGGTGGTAAGGCCCGCAGAATCACTGTTATCATGCCTTTCCTCTATGAATCAAGACAGCACAAGAGAAGCTCAAGAGAATCTCTTGACTGCGCAATTGCTCTTCAGGAACTTGTGAGCATGGGTGTAGATAATATCATCACCTTCGATGCCCATGATCCACGTGTACAAAATGCTATTCCTCTTAACGGTTTTGAAACCGTTCGTACTACATATCAGTTTATTAAGGCACTGCTTCGCAATGTCTGGGATCTTCAGATCGATTCAGATCACATGATGGTAATAAGCCCGGATGAAGGCGGAATGGGCCGTGCAATTTATCTTGCCAGCGTCCTTGGTCTCGATGTAGGTATGTTCTACAAGAGACGTGATTATACACAGGTTGTTGACGGACGTAATCCAATTGTCTCCCACGAGTTCCTTGGAACCAGCGTTGAGGGCAAGTCAGTTATCATCGTTGATGACATGATCTCATCAGGCGAAAGTCTTATCGATGTTGCCAAGGCCCTTAAAAAGAGAAAGGCATCCAGAATCTATGCATTCTCAACCTTCGGACTGTTCACAAACGGTCTTGAGGAATTTGATCAGGCATATAAGGATGGTATCATCGACAGAGTACTTACAACAAACCTTATTTATCAGACTCCTGAGTTGTTATCACGTGAGTGGTACATCAGCTGCGATATGAGTAAGTACATCGCTTACCTTATCGATACATTGAACCACGACGCTTCCATCAGCGATCTTCTCAATCCTGTTGAGCGTATCAACAACATCATCGAGCGCTACAAGAGTGGCGAGCTTCGTGCAAGTCTTGAAGCCGAGAAGAAAATCTAAGTAAAATATCAGCGGCAGTTCCTTGGAACTGCCGCTGTTTTTATGCTTATCATCTTACGGTCACAATATATGTCCTTATTCAAACAGCCTCTTTATATCCAGCAAAGAGTCAACCTTTGCGTAGAGCTTTTTAGAAAGCTCCTCGTCAGGCTGTGTGAGATCCGGAACCATGATTACATTACAGCCTGCCAGGTACGCACTGGTTACGCCGTTTGGCGAATCCTCCACCGCAAAGGTCTCATCAGGTGGAAGCTCTAACTGTTCACAGGCATAGGCATAGATATCGGGAGCAGGTTTTCCGTGTTCAACCATATCTGAACAGATAATCCTGTCAAAACTGTCAAAAAGTCCCAGCTTTTGAAGGTAACCCTTGGTGCGCTCGTATTCATTGGCTGTGGCGATACTGGTTAGGACTCCTCTTTCCCTGAGCCATTCCAGTATCTCTTTTGCCCCGGGCTTAAGAGGAATGCCATGTTCCTTAATTATCTCTGCCACAAGCTTTCTCCTGTATTCCCTTACAGTCCAATAGTCAAAGTCCTGTCCGAACCATTCCTTGAACTTCTCCGGTGCATAGGGACGACCAAGAGACCTCATTTCCAGAGGCATCCAGGGCTCACAAGCATAGCCGAAGTGCGCAAGCGCCTCCGGCCATGCCTTTTGATAAAACTTTTCTGTATCAGTAAGTGTGCCGTCTACATCAAAGATAACGGCCTTTATGTCTTTTTTGGAATTAGTCTGCATATACTCCCCGCGCAGTCACCATAGTTTACAGTTCATAGTACTCTGCGTTAATGTATTTGGTGTCGTCCTCAAAAGCAGATGGTTCTGAACTAACTTCTGACTCTTCCACACCGCTTCCGAATAGACTTCCAAGTAATGATTTTACACTAGAGCTGCCAATGAACGCAACATCACTGGAGACAGAACTTACAGCGCCCTTCTGCTCCTCAGAACAGCTTACCTTTGCGCAGTCCCTTATCTTGAGACGACTTCTGATCAGATCCCCGGGAATGTTTCTATCAAGCCTAAGGAGTGCGCAGTCTCTTACAAGAATCCCTTCTGTTGCTGACTCAAGAGTTTCTCTGTCAAGACTTGCAATGGGCATATCCTCCATGACAATGCCATGAGTCACAATGAGCTTATCGCACTTTGCACCTATGTCCTCAAGTCTCTTTGCACACTCAGATTCTGTGGTAATCTCTCCCTCCACAATAAGTGACTCAATTCTGTCCAGAGCACCCTTATTGCCGTTTGAAATATGCACGTTCCCAATAATAAAGAGGTTTCCTCCATTCGTGTTAACAAACTGATCATTGATCTCGTTGTGATCAGCTACAATTACTTTGCATCCATCGGGAATCTCAACGATTGAAGCCTCAATATTAAACAAAGGCAGTGCCTTATCAATATGGCTCTTTCTGATATAAACCTTATCTGTAGAGAACTTTACATTTTTCTCAGCCAGCTTGCCAAAATCAGTTTCATCCTCGGCATCATAAATAAATGAAGCTGCAAAATATCCTGTATTCTCAGGAGCCCTCATAGGGAAATACTTATCAAGACTGTACTGATTGTCCATGAGTGTGTAATCATCCGGATAGGACTTTGTCATTCCGTTGATCGTAAGCATCGGCAATGGTAAAAGAGCTGCTATGCTCTTTGGACAGAGAACTATTCCGTTAACTGATATCCTGCTAAATCTCTTTAATACCTCCCCGGTTCCGGGAGCAATCTTGAGCATTCCGTTAACATTTACACTGGTGCCCTCTGCAACGGCAGAATCAGCAGAAATCTCATAGATTCCGTTGATATTCTGAGATTTATTTCCCGGATCTTCGCTCAGATCCTTGGTCCTGACTTCCTCAGCTTTAATATTAAAGGGCAGTCTGTTCAACACTTCCTTGCTTCTGTCATCCACAAGAAGCTCTTCAGTGTAAATACGGATCTGGGAAAATTCTTTGTAGTTATCTTCGTTAACTCTTCGTGCATCACAGGTCTGACAATTGATCCTTAACTTCATATCTTCCTCCTATAACATTTCTCGTAAATGATTTCTTGCATCATGGAGCTTACTTCTCACCGTCCCCGAAGGTAGGCCAAGCATCTCTCCAATCTGCTTTGACGAAAATCCCTCGACATGCCTCAGTACCAGGATCTTTCCCTCCAGCTTGTCCATAGTTTCGATCAGGCACATTATTTCTTTTTCTGAATATCTGTCAAAAGAAATACCTTCGGCCACATCATCAGTCAGATACTCGTTTTTTCTTTTTCTCATTGTATCTACAAAGATGTTTTTGACAGTCCTGTAAAACCATGCCCGCTGCTGGGGAAATTCCAGATCCCTTATATCACCAAAATGATCTATGGCCCTAAGGAACCCCTCCTGGACAATCTCCCTTGCCATGTCTTCGTCCTGAGTCATGATGCAGCACCATCTGATGAGTTCCGTATTCAGTTTTTCATACAGGCTTGCAATCTCCTGTTCCATCCCCAATACTCCCAAGATTAAGTATGCATCACACCCGGTAACAATACTTCAAAAGCGCTTTCTGTATATATAACGTTTGAAAAGCAAAAAGTGTTGGAACTTTTTTCAAATTTTCAGAATATTTTTTATCTTCAAAAAACGGAGTGCGCCGGTTAAGGACTACACTCCGTAGTTATGTATTGTTTAATTCTTAGAATCCAAGATTGTCATTTACAAGGATTACATGAATTCTGTCCTTGTGTTTTGAATATCTTGTGATAAGGAACTGACAGCAGATTGTGTCAGGAGACTTACAATCCATGCAGGTTCCCACCTTTGTGCAAGGAGTATTGAGACCAAAACGCTGTGCGTTTATAGGCGCTGCCACATTTCTTGCTCTCTTCATTGCACTGTCAATATCAGCACATACCTTGTTCATGCCAACGATGAAAATAACCTTCTTGGGGCCCTGGGCGATCATGGATACACGGTTTGCATTGCCATCGATGTTAACCAGAACGCCATCATCTGTCATGGCATTGGCACTGGCAAGGAAAACATCTGTGTCATAGCTCTCAAGCATAACTGCTCTACTCTCCTCAGGAGTCTTGGCCTGATATCTGTCGATGAAGTTATAATTGCCGCTTTTAACCGCATCAACCAGGCCAATCTCATAGGCGCTCATTGCTCCACCCATTGTGACTTTGCTGCCCTCAGGGATCAGCTCAAGAGCCTTCTTAAGAGCCTCTTCCTTGTTTGCTGTATAGTACCCGGTCATATTTCTTGATTCAAGACCCTTAATGACCTTCTCTGCCAAGAGATCATTTCTCTTTACGATGTTTTCGTTCATACCCTTTCCTCCTACCTTTGTGTCAACACTTGTGTCTACATTTGTTCCGACCTATATCATTCAAATTCCCTTGAAGCACATTACAAATGTGAGTTTCTGGTCATTTGGAATCAAAAATTCCGGATGAGTCTTGGCTCCCCAGGAATCATCTCCCGCAATACCCATCTGCATGAGGGAGCAGCGAACAACCGTATTATTGTAACGAGGAAGCTCGTAACGATGAGCTGCATTCTCAATTTCATGAGGTGTATATGGAAGAGCACTGAAGTTCATGGTCTCAGGAGCCTCAAACAGCACGCCTCTTCCCCTGTTATCTGTGATCTTCGCCCACCTTACTCCGGTTCTGTTGCCGGTCTCCTGTGGACGGATATATGTCTCCATCATGTTCTCAACCTTATCGGAGAAGATACCAAGTCTTGCGCCCCTGTTCCTGTCAACATAGTTCTCCTTAGGGCCCTTTCCGTAATATGTAACATTGTTAAAGTCAGCACTGAACTTGAAGAGCATACCAAACTCAGGCATTGGCGGAAGTCCCTGAACCGGATCAAATTCCTCTTTTATCCATACTCTTCCATCTCCTGTGACATCGTAAGTAACAAGCACTGAAGATGCAGGTGTGGTAGGAAGATATACCTTAAAGGTAAGGCTTACACTATTTTCATCCTGTTCAATGATAGGATAGACAGACCTGTCTGACCAGTCACCGTTCTGATATCCTGTGCTATCCTCAATGATAGGAGCAGTGGTGGAATACATGCTGGCGATCTTCCACTGGGCATATCTTGAAGGCATTCTGTTGCCCATGTCGTTATCTACAGGTGCTCTCCAGAAGTTAGGCTTTGGTACAGACTCTATAAGTTCTCTTCCGCCGTAGTTGTAGGAAACGATATTTCCCATGTCCTTATTGAAAAGAACTGAGAAATGATTTCCCTTTACGCCGATATTGTAATCGCCCTTTATTACCTTAATAGGGCTGCAACTTACGTATGTAGCTGCCGCTGTCTTGAATACTCCCTGGCCAAAGGCTACCTCATGGCCCCTCTTTGCCCAGCTTGTATCCTCTCGAAGTCTGAAGGAAACAGTTACTGCGTACTCATCAAGAGGGAATGGTCCGTTCTCTTCATAGGAACCGGCACTTACAACAGCCATCTTTTCTCTGATTGCCTCCGGAAGCTCATATTCCTTCTCGGATAATGGCTCAACGCTTGTAGCCATACTCTTTTCACAGACTTTTTTGCCATCTCTCTCGAGGATAACAACGCAGTCATATTCCTTTGTATTTGTAAAAAGATTTGTATTAACAATCTTTACACTGTCTTTTGAAACAATAGCCTTTATGCTTTGGTAGTTGAACTTAACATCCTGCATCTTGGCGTATGGCTCTCTCTGGCCGTCAACTATACCATTGCCGCTAAAGTTGTAATCGCAAGGTCTCTCGCCGTGATCCCCACCATATGCCTGGTACTCCTCGCCAAAGCGGTTCTTCTCCCTGATGGTCTGATCCACGAAATCCCAGATAAATCCGCCTTGATAGCGTGGCTCTCTGTCCGCAAGATCGGTGTATTTGAACATTCCGCCGCAGGAGTTAGCCATGGCATGGGTGTACTCACAACAGATGAATGGCTTGTCATCATGCTCCTTAAGGAATCTCTCGATGCTCTCAACGCTTGGGTACATCTGGCTTTCCATATCGCTGGTATCGTTGTAGGTTCTGTCGTGGCAGATTCCCTCGTAATGAACCAGTCTGTCGGGATCAAGCTTTCTGAAGAGATTGCTCATCTCGTATGGCACCTTGCCTCCGTGAGACTCGTTACCGATAGACCATATAAGCACTGAAGGATGATTCTTATCAAGCTGATACGTAGAATTGATCCTGTCCAGCATCACAGCCATGCAATTCTCCCTGCTGCCCGGAATCGCATATGGAATAGCAGCCTCGTTTCCAAGATGTGACCAGCTTCCGTGGGTCTCCATGTTGTTCTCAGCGATCATGTACAGACCGTAAATATCGCAGAGCTCATAGATAAGAGCAGAGTTCTGATAATGGCTTGTTCTGATGGCATTTATATTGTTCTGCTTCATGGTGATGATATCCTTAAGAGTCTCCTCGTAGGATACGACACGTCCGCTCTCACAGGAAAATTCGTGACGGTTTACGCCCTTAAAGACAATTCTCTTGCCGTTAATGAGCATGAGACCATCCTTCATCTCAAAGCGTCTAAAGCCCACATTTTGCTTGATAACCTCAGTTACTTCTCCCTCTTCGTCCTTAACATGAAGAACCAGCTGGTAAAGCTGAGGATCCTCTGCGCTCCAGAGCGCCGGGCTGCTAACCGCCTCGGAAACTGTTACTTCTGCGCTGTTTTTAACACTGCCCTTTACTACAGGGTGATTATTTCTGTAAAGAACATAATCGGTGGTTCCAAGCTCTTTTCCCTTGAATGTAAGCTCAAGCTCCGCCTCTGAAAAATCATCATTCAAAAGAGTGCGCACCTTGAAGTCATCAATGTGTGCCTTTGGAACAAGCTTCAAATAAACGTCTCTGTAGATGCCGGAAAATCTGAAGAAATCCTGATCCTCCATCCAGCTTGATGAGGTCCACTTAAAGACCTGGGCTGAGAGCTTGTTTACGCCCTTCTTGATGAAAGGTGTAAGGTCAAACTCTGATGGAGTAAAGGTGTCCTCACTGTAGCCGACGTACTGGCCGTTGAGCCAAAGGGCATAGCCGCTCTCAACGCCCTCGAAAACCACATGAACTTCCTGGCCATCCCAAGAATCGGGCATGTTAAAATACTTAACATAGCTTCCGACAGGGTTGAATTCCTCCGGAACCTGACCCAGTTCTATTTTCTCGTGTCCATCCCAAGGATACTGGACATTGATATATGCCGGAATATCATAACCTTCCATCTGCATATGTGCAGGAACACGAATATCGTTCCAGAAATTGCAGTCATAGTCCTCTTTTTCGAAACCGGGAACTACTGCGCGGTAAGTCTTTGCATAGTGGAATTTCCACATTCCATTAAGGGAAATTCGAAGGCTTGATACTCCTTCCTCAAGCTCGTCATCTGTAGCAAATGCCTTAAAATCGCCGTGGGCAGGCAATACATTAACCTTGAAAATCTCAGGATCTTTTATCATATCCAGACTGAAATTTTTCATTTAATCTTCCTCCATTAAATATGTAATAAAGTGGTTACCATTTTCCTCAAAAAGCTTTTCGGAATCGTTCATTCCGTATTTATAAACTGTTCCTGTTGTTGGATTCATAATTACAGTATTAAGGCTGTTAAAGCCGATTACCAGCACTGCTGAGCCATCGTTCATCATTGCCATGACAGGAATATCCTGATTTACGTAGTAGAGCATCGCTGAAAGCGGGCATCCGTCAAGGTCAAGGACCTGTCCCTCTGGGAAGGATGTGGCAAGTATCTGATTGACGCTGTTGCCGCTCTCTAAGAGGGATTCCACATTTCTGTTGATGCCCTCATAGGAAAGCATCAGATCCAGGCACACTGCCACCGGATCCCCCAATGTCATGTCCTGATAGCTCTCTGCCGCCCTGGTTATGGTCATGTTCTGGTTCGATGTCAAAAGATTGCCCTTAAGCCAGACATATCTGTTATTGTCCCCAACCACTGTGGCCGGTGCACTGTATGCATGCTTTACTGCCTGTCCGGGTCTGGTATAGATTCCCTCCATACCCATAAGACCATATACATAGTAGAACGGATTTGCCTTCTCGTCCCTGCCAGACTCTATATAGGCGTTTCTATCGCCTTCAAACAGGGTCTGAGCCGGAGTAAGTACCCTTAGCTGCTTGGTCTTGATCTCGCTCTTAGTGGTGATCTGAACAATTTTTTCATAGGTATCTACAGATACCACATTTACCACATTGCTTCCGCTTACTGCCTCGAGAGTACTCATAATCTGATCATCATAGTAGCTTACGTACTTGCCGGTCTCCTCATCCTTTACCACTCTCGTCATTCTGATCTGATTGTCGCTGATAGTTACGCTGGTAACATAAACTCCATCAGGATGATAGTTTTCCAGAATATTGCCGTCCTTGTCCTGGATTTTCAGATTATACATGGCATAAACCGGATTACCGATCTGATCCTCCTGTACATCCGCCTGATGTACAAGGCCGTAAACCATATCCTCTCCCATAAAGCCAAGGACCCTTATAAGATCCTCATCATCAGCCTTGATCTCTGACATGGCTTTGGTGTTGAGATCCATCATATTAAGGCTCTTAAGATCTCCGCTTTGCCATGCAATGGTGCTCATGGATTCAGAAATCTTGTAATCTCCGGTTCCGATATCATCCACCACGGAAGTGACGGTCTTATCCACAAGATCCACTGAGTAGATATTCTGATCCATCATCACATAGAAAACATCGTTATTGTTGGCGTAGCAGATGGTATCCACATAGCTTAAAATGATCTGTGGATCACTTTTACTCTTTATAAAGGTCTGCTCCTCTACCGCGTTTATTGTGGCATTGTAGTCATATACGGCAATGCCCACTTCTCCTTCGTGGATTCCGCGGCTCATATAGCCTGCCACAGCAAACTTCACGTTTCCGGCCTCATCCACCTTAAGGATCTTGATATTACAGTTATCGCCCCAGGTTCTGGCATCATCATTGTCCTTATCGTAGAAGCCAAAGAGATAAACCAGTTTGTTTTCTGAATTATTAAACAGATAAAGCCTGTCTTCACTTACAAAAGCAAATGCACTTCCGCTGCTGCTCTCAACCAGCTGCGTATCCGGATCCGAGATGCTAAGCCCGATAGAGTTGCTGCTGATAGAATAGTTATTTATATCAAAGATATAGTTCATTGTCCTCTCATAATTGAGGAGATAAAGCCTGTCCTTGGTGTATCTGATCCTGTAGGCTTCATTTATGTTGTAAAGCTTACTGGACGCACCTTCCTTGATCCTTACCCTGTATTGCAGAAGGAAGCTTCCGGTCTGTCCGTGAATATCCGTAACTGTAACTTCAGGCTCAGTATGCTCCATGATATCAAGATCACCCCAGCTGACCTGATTTAAGCTGCTGTGGATATTAACCCTGCTGAAAGTAGTGTTATCTCCGTCTGAGTTAGGCTCCAAATACCTTGAATACTCTGTTATGGTATCCTTGCTAAAGGTGGCTTCGCTGAATTCTTTTACGAATTTGACCTCATCCACCAGATGATATCTGCTCTCATCCTCAGTCCAGACAATTCTTGTATAGTACCTTATATCGCCCTTATCCGTGGTAACAAGCATTACCAGCATATATTCCTGACCGGCGGTGATCAGGTCCTTTAACTGAAAGGTGCCTGTAATCTTGCCGGAGACCTCTCTATAATCCGAAACCTTGGTGCTTTCCACCAGTCCATTACCATCTATGTTTCTGACTTCGAATTTGATCTCTGACACCACCTGATCATATTCATGCAGGGCAAAAGAGATTTCTCTGTTGTCACCTACGGGAAAAACGCTACTGCGTATATGGCTGACATCCATTTCACCTGTATAGCCCCGAAGGAAGTTCACTTCCTGCCCCTCTGCTATAAAAGAAACCATAGGCAGTGTTGCCGGCGCCATCTGGGCGGTCATATCCTGATTATCGCTGTTGGAAAAGGTACTGATGATAAAAACAGCAATGATGAAAACCAGAATCGAATATGCAAATTTTAGGATCGTATATTTTATCGATTTTTCCCGCATAATTGACTTTCAAATTGAATGATAGTAAGATTTTCGTAATACAATTTAAGATGTTTACAGTTTTCTTCCGGAGGAAGTGACTATGAAATATCCTATCTTATATCGCAAACGCTTTATTCCTGACGAATGCGTCCTATTAAAAAATGATGTGATCTTAGAGTGCACTCAGTCAATCATTGTAACTAAGTGGACTACTATTAAAAAGAGATGTGATCTGGCCAGTGGCTATTCCTGCTACTATCTGGACAGAGGTTACAAGATCAGCAAGTTCTTAAAAGATGACGGGTCCCTTCTGTGTTGGTACTGCGACATCATCACTTACGACTATAATCCCGAACAAAACACACTTCTTGTCATCGATCTATTGGCCGATGTAAAAATATACCCTGACGGAAAAATCAAGGTCGTTGACCTGGACGAGTTGTCCGAGGCCTTTGAAAAAAGACTTATCGATGAGCCACTTCTTAAAAAGAGCCTGCTCTCACTGAACAAGCTCCTTAATGATCTCTACGAAGGCGGCATCGAGCCCCTTGCAGCTCCTATTGAAATGCATACAGAATAATGCACTCACTGCGTTATTCGTACTAAGGTGTAAGACTTAGTAGAATACGTGTCCGCCAATGTTAAGTCCCTGCAATCCCGGAATAGGAGTTCTGAAATAAACACAGTTTCCAACATTTGAATAACCGCTCATAGCTTCATCGGCAGCCTGGTAACAGGCTGCTGTTGCTTTGCCCTCAGCAAGGGCCAGCGCCAGACGTCCGCTGGATACCGGTGAAAACTGCTTCTTCTGATATATTACTCCAACCACAGTGTCCGGATACACAGAGCTAAGAACTCTGTTAATAACTACAGAACCAACTGCGACCTTTCCCTCATAGGGTTCTCCTCCTGCCTCACAGTAAATCAGATTGGCCAGAAGATATCTGTCGCCCTCAGCGAAGGAAACTTCTGAGATGTCTCTCCAGGCAGATTGTGATGCCAGCTTGGAAAGTCGGATCTCTTCAGCCAGTTTTGCCTCAAGAGCCTTGATATCTGCCTCCTGAGCCTTAATCTGGTCTTCAATAGCCTGGGCTTTGGCCTCAGCATCCGAAATATCATTGGCATACTGTTTGATGGTTCCCGAAGTCTGACTCACCAGTCCCGAAACTCTGCTCTGTTCAGCCTGGGCTTTTACTTTGTAATCCTCAAGCTGTATTTTCTCTTCCTCGAGCGCCTGTTCTTTTGCCTCGACATTCTTTCTGCTGGCTATATACTGCAGAAACATTTTTCTGTCATAGGCGGAAAGCTGCTCGATGTAGTCGTTCTGATTAAGAAAATCCGCAAAGCTGCTGGCCCCAAGTATCATATCGATGAAGACAAAATTCTGCTTCTCATAGATAAACTGAACTCTTTTCTTCATGGATGCATACTGGTTGGCCTCAGTCTCTTTGGCCACTTCCAGCTCAGCCAGCGTATTCTCAATCTCGGTTTCCTTGTTGTCGATCTGCTCCTCAAGGTCCTGAAGGTTATTACTAACCTCAGTAAGCTGATTGTTAAGAGTGTTGAGCTCTCCCTGCAACGAAGATTTCTCTTCGTTCATCTCAGCTATATCATCCTTGGCATCGTCTAAAGCATTTTCTGACTGTTTCTTTTTCTCCTTGGCTTCCTCAAGCTGCTTCCTGGTGCTCTCGGTAGCTCTTACCGGAATGCTCTGAAAAAAACTACAGGAAACCAATAGAACAATAAACAGCAACGCTATTCTGTTTTTGTTATTCCTGTATCCCCTGACCCCTCTTTGTTTCATACTCTTTTAAATCGTTATCTTAATGTTCCTGCCACTGGGCTGGTACTGATAATATCTGACGCCGGCAGCGTCAAACATCTTCTTGGATGCCCTTGTGGAAGCTGAACTACCATACTTGTCACTATCATAAACTACGGTGCGGATTCCGGCCTGTATGATTGCCTTTGCGCACTCGTTACATGGAAAAAGTGATACATAGATCTTGGCCCCTACCAGACTTCCGCCACGATAGTTCAAGATCGCATTGAGTTCTGAATGAGTTACATAGGGATATTTGGTGGAAAGTTCATCCTCTCCATCCCTCTCCCATGGGAAATCCTCATCTGAGCATCCCTTTGGAAAGCCATTATAGCCCATGGAAAGAATATTGTTGTCCTCACTGACAATACAGCTCCCCACCTGGGTATTTGGGTCCTTGGAGCGCATGGCAGCAAGTTTGGCAACACCCATGAAATACTCATCCCAGGTTATGTAATCATCTCTTTTCATGTAACCCCCCTTTAATGGTCAACAAAATACGCATGTCTCCGCTTTGCTCTCGACATGCTACATCAATTCGGAAATCGACATACTCCTTCGTCGTATGTCTTTTTTCCTCATCGATGTTTTGTCTTCAAAGTTACAAATTTTTTCATGCAAGCATGAAAATTTGTATCCTTGAATCCTTATTTCGTTCCGAAGATTCTGTCTCCGGCATCTCCAAGTCCCGGAACGATGTATCCATGCTCGTTGAGCTTCTCATCAAGAGATCCAACATAGATATCTACATCATGATGCGCCTCCTGCATAGCCTTAAGTCCCTCAGGTGCAGCGATGATGCACATGAAATGAATCTTCTGGCATCCTCTGTCCTTGAGCATCTGGATTGCTGCCACTGATGATCCGCCTGTAGCCAGCATTGGATCAACAACAAAAATCTCTCTGTCTGCAACGTCTGCAGGCATTTTGCAATAATATTCAACCGGCTTAAGTGTCTCAGGATCTCTGTAAAGGCCGATATGACCAACCTTTGCTGCAGGAATAAGTGCAAGCATTCCATCTACCATTCCAAGACCTGCTCTTAAGATTGGAACTACGCAAAGCTTTCTGCCCTTAAGTTCCTTTACAGTTGTCTTACAGATAGGAGTCTCGATCTCAACATCGCGAAGCTTCAGATCTCTTGTAGCTTCATAGCAGATAAGCATAGCAATCTCGCCTATTGTCTGTCTGAAATCCTTTGTACCTGTGTCAATTCTTCTAATTACCCCAATCTTGTGCTGAATCAGTGGATGATCCATAATAACTACTTTTCCCATATTTCCCTCCTGTATATCTTTATGTCTTAATGCATATTTTGTGCTAATTACTAGCTTATCAGTTTTCCTTCTCGATCTCGGCGATCTTGGAAATTCTGCGGCTGTGCTTCTCAAGCTCTGAAAACTTTGTATCAAGGAACACATCAACAATCTCATTTGCCAAAAGAGGTCCGACAAATCCACCGCCCATGGCAAGGACGTTTGCATCGTTATGCTCTCTGGTAAGTCTTGCTGTTGTTGTCTCAGAGCAAAGTGCACATCTTACACCCTTGATCTTATTGGCAACGATTGAAATGCCAATTCCTGTGGTGCAAATAACAATGCCCTTCTCTCACTCCCCTGATGCAACAGCTTTAGCAGCCTGAACGCCGAAATCAGGATAGTCACAGGAATTCTTATCAAATGTTCCGAAATCCTTAACTTCGATGTTTCTCTCCTGAAGATGCTTCTTAACCTCTTCTTTTAAGTCGAATCCGCCGTGATCACTTGCTATTGCTATCATTTTTACACTCCTCTTCTATTATATAATATATTTTTAATAATTCATTAAAAACGAATTGCTTCCCACTTTACCCCATATTACAATGTTATAACATTATGCCCCGCAGCCTTCAAAAGCCTGTTCATGATGGCCTGTCCTATTCCACTGTCATCAAAAGACTCAGAAAACATTACATCAATATTCTCATCATCAAACTCCCTGAGAACCTTAAACAGCTCGTGGGCAATGGTCTTCTCGTCATCCCTGCTGCCTACACTCTTAACAATCTCAGCATCATAAAGGTTCTTTGTGGCATCTGTTCCTATGACGCCCACTCTTTTTCCCTGGCTTACAGCCTCTTTTGTTCTGGAATTGATATATTCAACCACCTGATCCTGGGATCCCTGTACAATTGTAAGTTCACCCTTAGGCGCGTAGTGTCTGTACTTCATACCGGGAGCCTTGGGCCTTTGAGTTGAAGTACTGTCGATGATGGTCCTGTCTATGGTGATCTCTCCAAGAACATCCTTGAGCATTTCCGCTGTAATATATCCCGGACGAAGGATCATAGGTACCTCTGATGTAAGGTCAACAATGGTGGATTCAAGACCTATTCCCACCTGGCCTCCGTCAATTATCATCTCTATCTTGCCTGAAAGGTCCTCAACACAATACCTTGCAAGGGTAGGACTTGGCCTTCCGGAGGTATTTGCACTGGGTGCTGCTATGAATCCGCCTGAATTCTCGATAAGCTTAAGAGCAATCCGGTTGTCAGGCATACGGATGGCTACTGTATCCAGACCACCTGTGGTCTCATAGGGCACCTTGTCATTTTTGTTCATTATCATGGTAAGAGGTCCGGGCCAAAAAGCTTCTGCCAGCTTCCTTGCAGCCTCCGGCACCTCTGATACTATCTTTTCAACATCTTCAAATCTGCATACATGCACAATCAGCGGATTATCCGAAGGTCTTCCCTTGGCAGCATATATTTTTTTGGAAGAATCGGGATTAAGTGCATCCCCGCCAAGACCATACACTGTTTCAGTAGGGAAAGCCACAAGGCCCCCCTCTTTAATTATGTTTCCGGCCTTCTCAAGACTTACTGCCGCCTTTGAATCTATATTTTTTTCTTCTATTTCTACTACTTCAGTTAACACTTCATTTCCTCTAAATCAACCATTCACAAAATCTGCAATCACATCCCAGATATCAGGAGTCTCAAATCCCAGTCTCCATGCAGCAACACCGGCAATGCCGTTTGACTTCATTGATGTGAGCTTCGCTCCGATGGAATCAGCATCCTCAAGCCATATCTGGTTGAGGGTTCCGTCTGATGATGTGTATTCTCCGTAATACTGACCGCAATCAGCATCCCATGTCATATCAAGATTGTGATTGTCCACAAATTCCTTGGCAGTCTGCATTCCAACCGCTTCGCTGGAGATACTATTGCCTGAAGTATGCCAGATTCTGGTATAGAAAGGCAGCGCATTGATTACCTTGGAGGCATCAACCTCTTTTAGCGTATTGATGATTCCGTTTTCCACATATGTAAGGGATGCAACGGATCCTGCCTCTGCTGAGCCTGCATAGTGCTCATCGTATCCCATAATTATAACGTAATCTGCTACAATTCCCTGCTCCTCAAGGTCATAATAGTCATTGAAGTTCATAGGAACATAGTTATCTATAGAGAAAACAAGGTTATTTTTCCTGCAGGCTATACCAAATTCTCTTACAAACTCTACAAATGACTGGCCATCCTCTGAAGCAATCATCTCAAAATCCAGATTGATTCCGTCAATTCCAAGGGATATAGCCTCTGCCACAATTGTATCGATGGCATTTTTCCTGTTGCTGGCATGTGAAAGAAATTCGGATGTGGAAACGCTGCCGTCTCCATTGAAGTTATCTACAACAGCCCATACTTCCAATCCCTTGTCATGAGCAGTATTAACATATGAAGAAGATGCAAAGCTTCTGACATCTCCCGCTTCACTGGAGATGTAATACCAGGTAGGTGCTACAACGTTGAGGCTCTTTGTATCAGCGATACTGGATAAAAGAGTATCGTTTCCGCCGGGGCCTGCAATACTGTGGAAGCCCAGATTAATCTTGTGATCTCTTAGAAGATAAGTGTATTCCTCTTCCACATAATCGGTAACAGGATCAGGAGTGCGGGTCTGAATGTCTGAAAGGCGCTTATTCTCCACATAGCCGATATATGAATCGCTGCTCTTTACCTTAGACCAGTTCTCAAGCTCCTCCAAAACAACTACAGTGACACCCTTGTTAAGGTCCTCCAATACTTCACTCTTTACTCCTCCGCGAAGTCTAAGCTGTGTATCCTTATTAATAGTTGCAACAGTCTCCTCCGGCCACTGGGTTGTCAGCTGAATGTGATTGTATTCGCCAAAGCCCTCATAATAGAAATTTGTATACTTCTTTACGTATTCAAGGGCAAGGTACAGGGTATCCCCTTCGCTTCTGGCAATGACATATTCCTCAGTTCCGCTGCCTCCATCAGAGTCAGTCCAGCTATTTGAATCAATTTCCGCTGTGATTATCTTGCTTGCTGTGGTATAAATAAGAGCGTTATCCGCTTTTCCGTAATAGAATCGATCATTGAGATATTTCTGCACTGAAGCAAAATCCATATAGTAGTAACCGTCTATAAGTCTTGCTCTCTCTTCAATTCTCTCGTTTCCAAGAATAATTGCTGTGTCCTGGCTGTCTGTAATATCAAAATAATCGTTAAGATCAGCCCTTTCGGTGCTGTAAGAATAATGCTGATAAGCAATCTGGCCGGCATAAATTCCGCCTATAATAAAAATAAGGGCGATTATAAAAATCGCCGGTAACACTTTCTTTTTCATGTTCTAGCTCCTTTTTCAATCGCCCTTTATTATAGCAGACTATCCTGCTTACGTCATTATTTAAGTCCGTATACATACTGCAATCCTCCAATTTATTGTATGTCAAGGCGGGGTCCTCTCTCATGTTAAATCTAATTGATTGTTTTTATGTATTTTTAACTTCATTATCTGCCATTCGAAACCAAAAGGACTTTAAATGTGATATATTCCTTGCTCAGCCTTTTTTCGCTGCAAATAATAATTGACGTATATTAATTTATTAGAGATGCTTCCCCAGAATCCTGCTTACCTGGCACTGTCGATATGCCAAATATGATATAATAGTATTAGGAAAATACTATAATTTATCTACAAATCTGTTATTTGATTACTATAATTTATGGGGGATTTTCAACTCGAAACTTTCTAAGACATTCCGTTTGTGTGTGAAAACGAAAAAATTGAAACTAAAAGAATTATTAAATCCCTGTAAACTTCGCCTCCCTTCCGGATTCATATCCTTGGTGAGGCACCTCACAGAAATTATAGTAGCATATAAATCTTAAGAAATTACGTCGAAATTTCTTAAGATTTTATGTAGACACAAAAAATTCACATTTTACAAAAAAATGTCGATACATTTATTGACATAATAACTTCTTTCATTTAGTATCTATGTATTCCAAAGTCAGGAGGTAAGCATCATGAAAATTGAAAAAGTCAATGATCATCAGATTAGATGCACACTTACCAAAGATGACCTTGCGAAGCGCGACCTTAAAAT
>JAILMY010000184.1 GCA_024692165.1 Butyrivibrio sp.
GGCATTCTTGATAAAAAATCATTCAAATAATTTATAAATCCTATGGTAAAACTATCAAAGGTTTTGACCCACTCTTAGTTATGTGATAGATTTTATCGTATATATTAAGTATAAAAGGAATCACATTATGGCATTTGACGGAATTACAGTTGCAAATTTGACAAAGGATTACAGCGACCAGCTTACCGGCGGTCGTATTTATAAAATCGCTCAGACAGAAAGCGACGAGCTGATCATCACCGTAAAGCTTTCCTATGAAAATATAGAGAAATATCAGATCAAGCAGCAGAAGCTGGTTCTTTCAGCAGATGCTTCTCTTCCGCTGACTTATTTTACCGATGACAACAAGCCCTCGCCAATGACAGCGCCTAATTTCTGCATGCTTCTTAGAAAACACATTCAGAACGGACGCATTATTTCTGTAACACAGCCCGGAGGTCTTGAGAGGATCATTCGCTTTGAGGTTGAACATCTGGATGAAATGGGGGATCTTCGACATAAGGTACTGCTTATAGAGATCATGGGCAAATACAGCAACATCATCTTCACAGATGAGAATAACATGATCATTGACAGCATCAAACACATTCCGGCTTCTGTAAGTTCAGTCAGAGAGGTTCTTCCGGGCAGGGAGTACTTCATCCCATCTCAGGATAAGTCTGATCCGCTTTCCACAAACGCCGATGAGTTTTCAAGCTGCGTGCTCAGCAAAGGAATGCCTTTGTTCAAGGCCATTTATTCAAGCTACACAGGTCTTTCTCCTATCATTGCCCAGGAGATCTGTTACAGAAGCGGCGTTGATGCAGATAAATCCGCTGTTGCCCTTGACACATCAGAATCAATTGCTGTTTACAGAGCATTTGACAACGTAATGCAGATGGTAAAAGATGGAAATTTTGCCCCATCAATAATATATGAAGGAGATTCCCCTAAGGAATACGCTTCGATCCCTCTTACACTTTACGGAGAACACAGTTCCTTTGATGCTTCGGATGTAAAGGATAGAGACGGAAGATTTTCCTATGAGTTTACACCAAACATTTCACTTCTTCTTCAAAAATACTACGCTGAGAAAAATGTCGTAACACGTATCCGACAGAAATCCGTAGATCTTCGCAAGATTGTTCAGACAGCTCTTGAGCGAAATGTCCGTAAGTACGATCTTCAGCTCAAGCAGATGTCAGACAGTGAAAAGAAAGATAAATACAGAGTTTACGGGGAGCTCTTAACCGTATATGGCTACAGCGCCGAGCCCGGAGCCGAGAAGATCACCGTCAACGACTACAACACGGGAAAAGATGTGACGATAACTCTTGATCCTACTCTCACACCTTCTCAGAATGCCAAGAAGTATTTTGACAAATATACAAAGCTCAAAAGAACCGCTGAAGCTCTTGAGGAACAAATGAAAGAGACCAAGGAAGCCATCGATCAGCTGGAGTCCATCCAGACATCTCTTGAAATAGCACAGCAGGAAGCTGATCTGGCACAGATTAGGCAGGAACTTGTTGACAGTGGTTATATAAAGGCCCACAATACCGGCAAGAATGGGCGCAGGGAAAAGATAACCAGCAAGCCTTTCCATTATCTAAGCTCCGACGGATTTGATATTTATGTAGGCAAAAACAACATCCAGAACGATGAGCTCACCTTTAAAATGGCAAACGGTGGCGACTGGTGGTTCCATGCCAAGAAGATTCCCGGCTCCCATGTAGTTCTCCTTACCGGGGGAAAAGAGATTCCGGACAGAGCCTTTGAAGAGGCTGCCGCTCTTGCTGCTTTCTACTCCAAGGGCAAGAATCAGGATAAAGTTGATATCGACTATGTTCAGAGAAAAGAAGTTAAGAAGCCAAACGGTGCCAAGCCCGGATTCGTTGTATATTACACCAACTACTCCATGGCAATTGCACCTGATATTTCCGCACTAAAGCTTATCAGTGACTGATAAAAAATAACCCTATGAGCAATTTCGTATTGCCCATAGGGTTTATTTTTCATATCGTTTTAATTATTTAAGTTTGAATGTGATAGCATCACTCTTTACTTTTTTACCCTTGGAATCAGTAACTAAACAATAAGCCTGCATTCCATCAATTCTCTTTCCTGCAGATCTTGTATATGTGTCAGTGTAGCAGCC